>JBDKLV010000080.1:0-19590 GCA_039795455.1 Actinomycetota bacterium | reverse complement strand
TCGAACTGCCAGCCACTGAGCCCCTTGGCGTAACGATTTGGCAAATCACTGTTCGTGGTGAGCGCCCCGATAAACGGAAAGCGCACTTGTCCGCCGTGAGTGTGCCCGGCAAACATCAGCTGTACACCTTGCTTGGTGAACTCCTCGATTACACGGATGTACGGAGCGTGAGCCACTCCAATCACAAAGTCGACTGCGGGCAAGGTCGACAGGTTTTGCTTAACCGAAGCCAGATCGTCGAGTCCGTCGTGCGGATCGTCGACTCCGACAAGCGCGATGCGCAGGTCGTTCACCCGCACGACAGCGGCAGCGTTATTCAGATTTTTCCAACCGCGCTGTTCGAGCGCCGCGGTGAATTTGTCGGTCGCGAGCGGTGCATCCTTGCTTGGGTTCGATGGTTTGAAAATGTAGCTAATCGGGTTTCGTGCGCTGGGGGCAAAGTAATCGTTCGAGCCGTTGACGAATGCGCCTGGCACATCGAGTAGCGGTCGAAGGCTTGCCAAAGTTGGCTCGATTGCGTTTTTGTGACCAAGGTTGTCGCCGGTGTCGATCACTAGGTCGGGCTTTTCGGCGATCAGACCCGCGACAAATTGCTGCTTGCGCTTTTGCCACGGTGCCAAGTGAATGTCACTTATGTGTAGAACGCGAATCGGTTTGCTGCCCTTGGGTAGAACGGCGACCTCGGTCTTGACCACTTTGAATCGCCAGCGGGCAACGGTGGTTGCGTAGAGCAAGATTGCGGCTGCCGCGAGGCCAAGCCAAGCGAGCGGTGACATTACGGACCGGCGCTGATGATTAGCAGGATTGCGCCGTTACCCTGCGCCGAGCTTCCGGCGGCTGGGTCGGTGCCGACTACCAAGCCCTTGGCAACGGTGGTCGACTTGACGAAGTACTGGGTCTGCGAAGGCTGAGGCTCGCTCACGGCGCTGAAGCCTGCGGCTAGCAGTTTGGCCTTGGCGGCTGCGACGGTTAGGCCAGCAACGTCAGGCACGACGGTGTTGCCTCCCTTCGAAACGTAAATCTTGATCTGGGTGCCTCGCGGTACCGAGGTGCCAGCGGCCGGCTTGGTGTATGCCACGGTGCCGGCAGGAGCCGCCGAGGAAACCTGAGTGACGACAATCTTGGCGTTCAGGTCAGAGGTCTGAATCACCTGGGTTGCGTTGGTTGGTAGCTGACCGGCAACCGAAGGAATAGTCATGTACGTCGCATCGATCATCGACTGCGGTGGCGACTGAAGTGGGCCACCAGGGTAGAGCTTGTTCGCGGTCTGCATCAGGGTTCGCCAAATGTCGTGACGAACGGTGTTGCCCGCTTTGTTGTTCAGGCGAATTCCCGAAAGTGAAACAGCACCAGAAACGTTGCCAACCCAGGTTGCGGTTGCGACGGCTGACGAGAAGCCGGTCATCCAGGTGTGAACACCCGAGTCGGTGGTTCCGGTTTTACCTGCAAGCGGAGTGCCATCGCCAGTGCCCGACGCACCACCGGTACCGCCGCTGATTACGCGCTGCATTGCATAGGTCATGCCCGCCGCAACTTCTGGAGTTACCGCTTGAGTACAAACGGTCTTTGGAACCTGAAGCTCTTGCTGCGAACTTCGCACGACAACGCGATCGATCGCAACCGGCGAGCATGAGAGACCCTTGTTCGAGACTCCAGCCTGAGCGATTGCCATGGTTAGCGGTGCAATTTCGTTAACACCAAGGATGCTCGAAGGTGTGTAGACCAATTCGGTTCCGTCTGCGCGGTGAACGCCGAAAGCCTGCGCGATATCGCGAATATCGCAAAGGTCAAGTTGGTGTGCCATCGATGCGTATGCCGTGTTGATCGACATTGCGGTGGCCTGAACCACGCTCACATCTTCTGGCTCAGGCGTGATGTTCTTCGGTGCCCAGGTTCCGTTCCAAGGGCCGCAGCGCGATGAAAAGTCGTTAGTCGACCACTCGCGAACTCGACCGTCGACGTGATCCATGAGCTTGAAGCCGTGGGTCAGCCAGTCGGCGAGGGTGAAGATCTTGTATGTCGAACCCACCTGGAAACCGCTCGAGCCACCATAGGTTTTGTCGGTTGAGTAGTTCACCGAGGTGTGACCAACCTCAGTTGAGCCGGTCTGGTCATAGATGCGGTTCTCGGTCATAGCCAGCACGCGGCCAGTGCCTACCTGAACCGAAACGGTTGCCGAACCGATGTGGTTCGGGTTGTCTGCAGGCACCCACTGCATGGTGGCGTCGTGTGCGACCTGCTGCATCGAGAGGTCCATGGTCGAGTAAATGTCGAGACCACCGCGGCGAAGCAGCTGCTCGCGGTCGGCCTGGGTTGGGCCAAACTCGGTGTTGTTGCGAATGGTCCAAACGACGTAGTCGCAGAAGAACGAAGTGACCTGGTTACCTTCGCAACCACCTGCGGTCTGAGTCACGTTTACCTTCACCGGAGTTGCCTTGGCGCTGTTGGCCTGGTCTGCGGTGATGTAACCCTCGTTACGCATGTTGTCGATCACATAGTCACGACGCGACTTTGCGCGCTGAAGGTTGTCTGGGTTGTCTGGGCGATAGTCATTCGGCGACTTGAGCATTGCGGCGAGCATCGCTGCCTGCGGAATGCTCAGGTCAGATGCCTTCACGCCAAAGTAGTACTCGGCTGCCGACTCGACACCGTTGATCTGGTTACCAAAGAACGCGAGGTTCAGGTAACCCGCCAGAATTTCTTGCTTGGTTGCAACCTGCTCGAGTGCAATCGCCAAACGAATTTCGCGAAGCTTGCGATCGATGCTCACAGCGCGAGCCGCATCGATTGCGGCTTGGTCGCCGCTCAAGGTCGCCGCCTCAACGAGCGAGTTCTTTACGTACTGCATGGTGATGGTCGAACCACCGGGGCCACCGCCACCGACCATCACGTTGGTCAGGGTCGCACGAATCAGCGAAACCACATCCACGCCGCCGTGTTCAAAGAAGCGCGGGTCTTCGGTAGCGACGACAGCGTTACGGATGTTCGGCGACATGTCGTTGTAGCCAACCGAGATGCGGTTCTCGTCGTAGAACTCGGCGACCTTCACGTACTGGCCGTCTTTCATGCCGTACAGGGTCGATGCCTGAGAGGCGTTCACCGGCTTGATGTAGTCAGGCAGGTTCTCAAAGATTGCGATTCCGGCGCTTGCGGCTACCGAGCCGATAAGTAGGGCTGGCGCGAGTAGAGCCATCGCCAACACACCCGCAATAGCGCTCAAACCCGAGAACTTCAGGATTGCGCTAAAGACGGTTTCACGCTTCTTGCCGCCAGACATAGGCTCTAGGTTACCCGACAGAGTCTGGGATAATTCTGGCTATGACCAAGTGGGAATACCTGACAACGCCTCTGCCTCCGCACAACCAGACCGCCATCTTGAACGACTGGGGCCAGGAGGGCTGGGAGCTGATCACCATCATCACCAACCCAATGGGCGGCCTAGTCGCCTTCTTCAAGCGTCCCGCTAACTAGCCCCGAAAGGCCCAAATGTCGACCATCGAAACCCGCCTTGCTTCGCTTGGCCACCCACTTCCTGAGGTTGCCAAGCCGGTAGCCGCCTACGTGCCTGCCGTCGTTTCGGGCAACCTGGTCTTCACCTCGGGCCAGCTTCCTTTCAAGGATGGGGCGCTCATCGCATCGGGAAAGGTTGGCGAGTCTGCGGGCTTGGTCGACCCGGCGCTGGCCAAAGACCTGGCCCGCCAGTGTGCGTTGAACGCGCTCGCGGCTGCCAAGACAGTCATCGGAGATCTCGACCGAATCACTCGCGTGGTCAAGGTTGTCGGCTTCGTCTCTTCGGTCCCTGAGTTCACCGGACAGCCCGGCGTGATGAATGGTGCAAGCGAATTTCTAGTCGAAGTTTTCGGCGACAAAGGTGTTCACGCGCGCAGTGCCGTCGGCGTTCCTTCGCTACCGCTCGACTCCGCAGTCGAGGTCGAACTCGTAGTGGAGTTTAAGTAACGACAAATTTCCTAGGGCGAGTTTTGAATTGATTTATCAATTCAATGTTTGAGCTTCAGGAACTTTGTCGTTAGTCCGTTGCTCCAGATGCGAGCTTCGAACCGATTGAGTCCATGACCGAAGTGTCAGCCAGAGTTGTAACGTCACCGATTGGTCGGTCTTCAGCAACGTCACGAAGCAGACGACGCATGATCTTTCCGCTACGAGTCTTCGGCAGCTCCTTCACCACGATGATGGTGCGAGGGCGAGCGATCGGGCCAATTTCTTTCGCGACGTGATCGCGCAGAATCTTTGAAACATCGGCATCGCTACCGGCTGAATCGAGTTGGTTCTGTCGCAAGATAACGAAAGCAACAACCGCTTGACCGGTGGTCTCATCCTTGGCGCCGACCACTGCCGCTTCGGCAACAAAGTAGTGCGAGACAAGCGCCGACTCAATTTCGGCGGTTGAGAGTCGGTGACCAGAAACGTTCATGACATCGTCGACGCGACCAAGCAACCAGAGGTCGCCCTCTTCATCCCACTTGGCACCGTCGCCGGCAAAGTACTTGCCAGCGAAGTTCGACCAGTAGGTCTCCTTGAAGCGCTCTGGGTCACCCCAGATTCCGCGAAGCATCGAAGGCCAAGGTTCGGTTAGAACCAAGAGTCCAGCGTGACCGCGGCCTAGCTCGTTGCCCTGGTCGTCGAGCACCGCAGCGCTGATTCCAGGAAGTGGGTGCTGAGCCGAACCTGGCTTGAGCGTGGTCACACCAGGTAGCGGCGAAACCATGATGGCGCCGGTCTCGGTCTGCCACCAGGTGTCGACGATCGGAGCGTGGCTGCCGCCGATGTGCTTGCGGTACCACATCCATGCTTCTGGGTTGATTGGTTCGCCAACCGAGCCGAGAACGCGAATCGATGACATGTCGTACTGGCTTACCACCTGGCTACCCATTTTCATGAACGAGCGGATTGCGGTCGGTGCGGTGTACAGAATCGAGACGGCGTACTTTTGCACAATGCTCCACCAACGACCCCAGTCAGGAGTCTCGGGAGTGCCTTCGTACATGACCTGAGATGCACCGTTGGCGAGTGGTCCGTACGCGACGTAGCTGTGACCGGTGATCCAGCCGACGTCGGCGGTGCACCAGTAGACATCGGTGTCTGCGTGCAAGTCAAAAACGTTCTTGTGCGTGTATGCAGCCTGTGTCAGGTAGCCACCGGTGGTGTGCAAGATTCCCTTTGGCTTACCGGTAGTGCCCGAGGTGTAAAGAATGAACAACGGATGTTCGGCGTTGAAGCCCTTCGCCTCGTGCGCGTCGCTCGCCTCACCGACGGCCTGCGACCACTCGACGTCGCGACCGTCGACCCAACCAACATCTTGGTTGGTGCGACGCACAACGAGAACGTTCTTCACGCTCTCGCAGCGACCACCAGAAAGTGCTTCGTCGACTGCAGGCTTGAGCGCGCTGGCCTTGCCTTTGCGGTAGCCACCATCCGATGTGATGACAAGTTTTGCCTCGGCGTCTTCGATGCGCGATGCAAGTGAGTCTGCAGAGAAGCCACCGAAGATAACGCTGTGAACTGCGCCGATGCGCACCACGGCCTGCATCGCGATGACTGCTTCAGGGATCATTGGCATGTAAATTGCGACGCGGTCGCCAGCTTTGATGCCCAGATTGATGAGTGCGTTGGCCGCCTTTTTTACTTCGTGAAGCAGTTCGGCATAGGTAATCTCGCGGGTGTCGCCAGGCTCGCCCTCGAAGAAGATTGCGGTGCGCTCGCCGTTGCCAGCGAGCACGTGGCGGTCGATGCAGTTGTATGAAACGTTCAGTTCGCCATCGTCGAACCACTTGGCGAACGGAGGGTTAGACCAGTCGAGGGTTCGGGTGAATGGCTTGTGCCAGTGAAGGTTATTGGCTTGTTTAGCCCAGAAGGCCAGGCGGTCGGCCTTGGCTTCTTCGTAGAGTTCTGGCCCGGCGATTGCCTGAGCCTTGAATGCCTCTGATGGGGCGAAGTGGCGCTCCTCGTGGAGCAGATTGTCGATCTCGTGATCCGCTGACATCGTTGTCCTCTTGTTCAGGCGTCATTGCCTTTGCTCATACTAGCCAAGGCCGCCTTGTCAAAATGACCGCTTTTTCGGCTGTCTTTCTGGCAATTCATTGGGAAACGAATAATTTTTCGATCAATTGGGAATGAAATAGGCGGTTACCCGATTATCCTTTTACAGATGGTGAAATATCCATCCGTCCATAGGGGTTCCCCCCAACGCCCTATGGCTGACACCGGCTCTCCCCCCAGAGCCGGTGTCCTCTTTTAAGGGGGTATCCGCATCCCCACCCTTTTTTGACGGGGCAGTTATCCACGGATGTTCGGCCTGCTGTCTACTGGCTAGACGCCTTTGCCAATCTGGGCCGATGCTCGATTTCGCGGGGTTAGACCCAAACCCAGAACTGATGGCCCTCGGGCGGCTGTTGGCCGAGCCGGGGGTCACCGACCTGGTTTGCAATGGCTTTCGGCATGTGCAGCTCCTGCGCGGCGGGGTCTGGTTCGGTGCCCCAAGCCCGTTCAGCTCGCCCGAGCAGCTCGATCTGGCGGCCAGGGCTTTGGTCGCGGCTGCCGGCCGTCGGGTTGATTTGAGTGCACCCGCGGTTTCGGCAACCCTCGGGGAGCGCATCCGTGTTCATGCGGTTTTGGCATCGGGTATTGCGACGCAAACGCTGCTGTCGATTCGAGTCCTTGCAGATCGAAAATTCGGGCTTGGTGCCTTGGCACAAATTGGCATGCTCGATGAGCAAACGCGCTCGCGGTTGAGTGTCGCAATGAAAGCCGGTCGCTCGATTTTGGTGTCTGGAGCCAGTGGCTCTGGCAAAACCACGATGTTGCGCGCGCTGCTGAGTGAAGTCTCGGATAAACGCGTTGTGGTCATCGAAGACACAGCAGAGTTGCGAATGAGTGAACCAAATTTTGCGTCGCTGGTTAGTCGCCCAGCCAACATCGAGGGCAAAGGCGCCATCGAGTTGAACGACCTAGTTGTCGAGTCACTTCGCATGCGCGCCGATCGCATTGTGATTGGCGAAGTTCGTTCGGCCGAATTGCTTGCCTTGCTTCAGGCCGGCGCATCTGGGCACGCTATCGCTACGACAATTCATGTTCGCTCGCCGAGCGATGTAATAGCGCGCATCAATTCAATTGCACTTGCCCAAGGTCATTCACTCGATGCCGTTCGCGAGCTAGTAAAAGTATCGGTTGACCTAATTGTTCACATCGATGTGCGCGACGGGCGCCGGTCGGCTCTCATTCTCGAGACCAATAACGCGTGACTGGTCAGTTGCGAAAACTTCTGGCCCTACTCGACGCAGGCCTTTCTTGGAGTCAGTCACTTGCACTCATGTCTGATTCGCAGTCTCTGCAGCTTGCTCGCATCGATGCATTCGTGATGCATTTTGGCGCGTCGCCCAAAACGGCCTTGACGTTCATGATTGACCGACAAGAAGCGCAGCAGCGCTGGAGCCAACGCGCCACCCTTGCAATGGCAGGCCCGAAGGCCACAGTGCGCCTGGTTTCATGGATGCCAGTGCTTGTACTGGGCGTGGCGCAGTTGCTGGGATTGAACCCCGTCGGGGCTTTGCTGACTAACGGGTTCGTGCTGGCGGCTGGGTTATTCGGTGTCGCCTTGCTTGTGATTGGACAACTCTGGATGGCTCGCCTTTTGGCAGTCGCATCAACCCATGTCGCTATCGACTGGCTCGAGCCCGCGTTGTTGGTTTCGGGTTTGCGCGCCGGGTTCGATCTTCAATTTCTGCTAACCGAGTTGCAACTCGAACCCACCGCGCTTAACTCTGCAGTCTCGCAATCGATACTTTCGGCTCGTGACATTGCCGAACAAACCGGAGTTGGGATTGCAAGCATCCTGGAAGCCGAAATTGCAATTCATATGCAAACTGAATTCTCTGAGCGTATGCAGAAACTCGAAAGAGTATCGGTTCGCTTGATGAGCCCTCTGGCGCTAACCACTTTGCCGGCATTTCTCCTGTTGGCTGTCTTGCCACTTGCTGTCGCGCTGCTGAGGTAATTCACAGCGGCTAAGTCACTCACGCTATTCACTTTTTTCGGGTAACCACGATTCAATAACTTTGGCTAATGCAGATTATGAACATGCAGAAACTTCTTGATGAGTCCGGAGCAGCCACTGCCGAGTATGCAATAGCAACTATGGCAGCCGTGGGTTTTGCCGGTCTCTTGGTGATCATCATGCGCAGCGACGAGGTGCGTCAGATTTTGTTCGACTTGGTAAAAAGTGCGCTTACATTTCAGAACCCAAATTCGACAACGCCATAGGCGTGAGGCCGCGTGCCGAAACCTAGGCGAATCTGGTTCGGTCACGGCCGAGTTCGTGTTGGTATTGCCGGTGGTGATTGCGATTCTCGCAGTCGCACTCGGCGCACTCGGATTGCAGACGCAGCGCATCCGATTGTTTGCAGTAGCGGCCGATGCCGCCAGAGCCGCCGCTCGAGGAGAGCACCCCAAGGGCGTTGAGCTGACTGTCGAGCAAGATCTGGTCTGCGCCACGGCCACGGCCAGAACCCGCTTCAGCTTCAACCTGACCGAACGTGCCTGCGCGAGAGCGGAGGCGCTGTGAACAAAAACAGCCAATGTCGGCGGGATGGTTCAAAATGCCTCTTCGTCTCAAGTTCGGGGTCGGCGACGATTCTTGGCTTGGGGTTGGTGGTGGGTCTGGTTGCAGCCTGGCTCGCGGCCAATCTGGCGGTCAATGCCCTCGTTTCGGCCCAGAAACTAGGGGTCGAGGCCGATCTGGCGGCTATTGCCGCGGCCGATGTGGCCCGCGGTTTGGCCACCGGTGAGCCATGTCAGGCGGCAGGCCGAATTGCGCATATCTATATGGTGTCTTTGGACTCATGTCGTATTGTCGGTTTCGAGTCTTTTATAAGGCTGCATTCGGTTTCGGCCGGATTGACCCTCGAGGCAACCTCGCGGGCTGGTCCTCCGGGCCGAGGCAACTGAACAAGGAGAAACGTTTTTGGCATCACGCAAGCTCGTCATCGTAGAGTCACCGGCCAAGGCCAAGACCATCGCCAAGTACCTGGGCGAGGGGTTCGAGGTTATGGCTTCGGTAGGTCACATCCGTGACCTGGTCGACCCGAAAGACGTACCCGCCGAAAAGAAGAAGACCTCGGTCGGCAAGTTCTCGATCGACATCGAAAACGACTTTGAGCCTTACTACGCCATCTCGGCCGGAAAGTCGAAAACCGTCAGTGACATCAAGTCGGCGCTGAAGGAGGCAGACGAGCTCTACCTCGCAACCGATGAAGACCGCGAGGGAGAGGCGATTGCCTGGCACCTGCTTCAGGTGCTCAAGCCAAAGGTTCCGGTTAAGCGAATGGTGTTCAACGAGATCACCAAAGACGCAATCCAGGATGCACTCAACCACACTCGAGACATCGATGAGCACCTGGTGCAAGCTCAAGAAACCCGACGAATCGTCGACCGCTTGTATGGCTATGAAATCTCGCCGGTTCTTTGGCGCAAGATCAACCGCGGTTTGAGTGCAGGTCGCGTGCAGTCGCCGGCAATGCGTTTGGTTGTCGAGCGTGAGCGCGAGCGCATGGCTTTTGTCGCTGCCAAGTACTTCGACGTGAAGGCGCTGCTCGACACTAGTGTCTCAAGCGAACCAAACTTTGAGTCGAAGCTGCTGTCTGTCGATGGCAAGCGAATTGCAACCGGTGAATCTTTCGACGACCGCGGAAACCTAAAGGCCGATGTTCGTGTGCTCAGCGAGAGCGAAGCGAGCGAACTCGCCGAAGGCATGAAGCAGGGTTCGGTTTCGATCGAAGTTTCGTCGGTCGAGTCGAAGCCTTCGACACGTCGCCCGGCTGCTCCGTTCACCACTTCGACCTTGCAACAGGAAGCCTCGCGCAAACTTCGCATGTCGGCCAAGCAGACAATGGACACCGCGCAGTCGTTGTACCAAGAGGGCCACATCACCTACATGCGTACCGACTCGACCACCTTGTCACAGCAGGCAATCAACGCCGCTCGCACTCAGGCGGCAGAGATGTTCGGAGCCGATCTAGTTGCCGATGCGCCACGCGTCTACGCATCCAAGTCGAAGAATGCCCAAGAGGCACACGAGGCGATTCGCCCTTCTGGCGAGGTATTCAAGCACCCGAGCGAGATGCAAGGCCTGCTTTTCGGCAAGACCTTCGAGCTGTACGACCTGATCTGGAAGCGCACCGTGGCTTCGCAGATGCAGGATGCCAAGGTCTCGACCACCACCGCGCGCATCCAGGTGAAGGGTCTAAAAGGACACGAGTCGGTTGAGTTCACCGCCTCTGGCACCGTGGTTACCTTCCGTGGATTCTTGGCTGCCTACGAAGAAGGCCAGGATGAGTCGCGCAACGAAGACGAAAGCGAAGAGCAAGAGTCGAAGCTGCCGAAGCTCGAGGTTGGCCAGAAGCTGAAGGCAATCGATGTCTTTGCTAAAGACCACCAGACCTCGCCACCACCGCGTTACACCGAAGCGAGTTTGGTTAAGGCTCTAGAAGAAGATGGCATTGGCCGACCTTCGACTTATGCATCGATCATGTCGACAATTCTCGGCAAGGGTTATGTGGTCAAGCGTGGTCAAGCGCTCGTGCCAACCTGGATCGCATTCACCATCACACGTTTTCTTGAGACCAACTTTGAGCGTGTGGTCGATTACGCATTCACTGCTCGCATGGAAGAAGACCTCGACGAAATCGCAGCGGGCGAGCGTGATCGCAGCACCTGGTTGCACGCATTCTATTTTGGAAACGACAGCGTCGAGGGTTTGCACCAGACCGTGCAGAATATCGGCGACGCAGACCCGCGTGCGGTTAACTCTTTCGAGCTCGCACCGAACATCACGCTTCGCACCGGCAAGTACGGTCCATACATCGAGACGATGCAGGAGCCTGGCAGCGAGGGTGCCGATGAAAACGGTCGACGCATTGTGAACATCCCTGAGGGGTTGGCACCTGACGAGCTGACCGTCGCAAAGGCGCAAGAGCTGATCGATGCACCGATCATTAGCGACCGCGTAATGGGTCAAGACCCAGCGACCGGCTTCGACATTCTTTTCAAGGATGGCCGCTACGGACCATACGTTCTGCTCGACGACCCGAACGCAGAGAAGCCAAAGACCGCTTCGCTGTTCAAGACCATGAGCCCGGAGACCTTTACCTACGAGGAAGCGGTCAAGCTTTTGTCGCTACCTCGAGTGGTGGGCGTCGACCCTGAAACCGAGCTAGACATTACGGTTCAGAACGGCAAGTTCGGCCCGTACATGACCAAGGGCAAAGACTCACGTTCGCTTGCCAGCGAAGACGAGCTGTTCACCTTGACCCTCGAGCAAGCTCTCGAGCTCTACAAATTGCCTAAGTATGGTGGCCGCCGCACAGCAGCCACCCCGCTCAAGGAGTTTGGCGAAGATCCTGCCTCGAAGCTCAACGTGGTTGCCAAGACCGGTCAGTTCGGTCTCTACGTGACCGACGGCGTTGTCAACGCGACCGTTCCGAAAGAAGAGCCGCTCGAAGAGATGACTCCTGATCGCGCTTGGGAGCTGTTGGCCATTCGCCGCGAGAAGCTCGGCCTCGAGCCTGGTGAAGCACCGGCAAAAACCAAGGGTCGCAAGACCACAACCACCAAGCGCGTGGTCAAGGCCGGAAGCAAAAAGAAGAAGTAATCGTGTCAACCGGTTTGTTCATTTCGTTTGAAGGTATCGACGGCGTCGGCAAGTCGACTCAGGTCAACTTGCTTACCGAGTTTCTCGAGTCGCGCGGTCGCACTGTCGTAAAAACATTTGAACCTGGCGGCACCGAACTGGGTACCGAAATTCGTCACCTACTTTTGCACCGCAAGGGCGATGTTGCTCCTCGCGCCGAGGCGCTTCTATTCGCGGCAGACCGAGCGCATCATGTTGCCACCAAGGTTCGCCCCGCGCTAGAACGCGGCGAGGTTGTCATTACCGATCGCTACCTCGACTCATCAGTTGCGTATCAGGGCAGTGGACGCGACCTCGACTTCGATGCCATTCGCAACCTTTCACTCTTTGCTGTTGGCGGGTTGCTGCCGAAGCTGACCGTGCTACTCGACCTTGAGGCAAGCAAGGCAATGTCACGTCGCGACGCAACCGGAGCTTCGCCGGATCGTCTTGAGAGCGAAAAGGTCGAGTTTTTCGAGACTGTGCGTCAGTCATTCCTGAAAATGGCGCAAGATGAGCCAGAGCGATTCTTGGTAGTCAGCGCCGAGTTGGCAGTCGATGAAATCGCCGAGCGCATCCGTGTTCGAGTCGAAGAGTTGCTCGACTGATGCCAAAGCCGATCTGGGGCGAGCTGTTCGGTCAGAGCGAGGCCATCGCCGCGCTTGAGCAGGCTGTGGCTGGCAAAGCAGACCGCCTCAACCACGCCTGGCTATTCACCGGGCCACCTGGATCGGGCCGTTCGAACATTGCCGTGGCTTTCGCCGCCGCTCTGGTTTGCGACCAAGACGGCTGTGGCACCTGCCAGTCGTGCACCTTGGCGCTGGCTGGCAACCACCCAGACATCGATGTTCTGACCACCGAAAAGGTCTCGATCTCGATCGAAGAAGTTCGCGAACTGGTTCAGGATTCGCAACTCGGTGGCACCATGAGCCGCTTCAAGATCATGATCATCGAAGATGCCGACCGAATGGTCGAGCGCACATCTAATGTCTTGCTCAAGGCACTCGAAGAACCACCTGCCGGAACCATTTGGATTCTCTGTGCTCCTAGCGAGGCAGACATGCTGCCAACCGTGCGCTCGCGCGTTCGTCGCGTTGCGCTCAAGACGCCTTCGGTCGAAGAGGTGGCGGAGTTGCTCGTTACACGCGATGGCGTCGATCGCAAACTAGCGCTCACGGTTGCCGCTGAGGCGCAATCGCACATTGGCATGGCACGACGACTCGCCACCAGCGCTGATGCACGTGGTCGTCGTCACGACACGCTGCTTGCCGCGCTAAATATCGACTCAATCTCTGAAGCTATGTACACAGCCGAACGTTGGATCGACATCGCGCGCAAAGATGCCGATGCCTTGACCAACGAACGAGACGATCAGGAACTAACCGAACTGAAGGTCATGCTCGGAGTGCAAGACGAAGAGCGCGTTCCGCCTCACGTGCGCGCCGACATAAAAGCTCTTGAAGATAAGCAAAAGCGCCGAGCGACTCGTTCACTTCGCGACGGTCTCGATCGCATTCTTGTCGACCTGCTGTCTTTGTACCGCGATGTTTTGCTAATGCAGTTGGGTAGTGCATCCGCTTTGGTTAATCAGGAACTTCGCCCCAAGCTCGAGCAGTTGGCCAAGGCGTCCAGCGCCGAAGCCACGATTCGCAAGCTCGACCAAATCGAACTAACTCGAACCAGAATTAATTCAAACGTGAACCACCTGGTTGCCCTCGAGGCGCTGGCCGTGAATCTGAGAACAAAGGCGTAACAATGAAGCTAAAGAAGTGGTTGTCTCTATCGGCGCTGGTGGCCATTGTCATCACCGGCTGCGCGGTCGCCCCAGCGTCCCCAGCACTCTCGGCCGACGTGGCCCCCGAGCTGCAGTCGTTCTATAGCCAGAGCCTGAACTGGACCAAGTGTGGCGATCTCAAGTGCGCGACCATCAAGGTTCCGCTCGACTGGAACAAGCCATCTGCCGGCTCGATCAAGCTTGCGCTCAACTACCTGCCTTCGACAGGCAGTGCCGACAAGGGGTGGCTGGTTGAAAACCCTGGTGGCCCGGGTGGTTCTGGGCTCGACTTTGTGAAGGGTGGCGGCGAGCAGGTTGGTAGTGCCGATGTGAAGGCGCACTACAACATCGTCGGTTTCGACCCACGTGGCGTCATGAGCAGCTCAAAGGTCGTCTGCCTGAATGCAAAGCAGACCGACACTTTCTTGTACGAGCCAACTCCTGGCGCGATCGGTTCGACTACCGAGTTGAATGCAACCAAAGCCGCTTACAAAAACTTTGCCGCTGCCTGCGCCAAGAACACCGGTGCTCTACTCGGTCACGTCGACACGGTCTCGGCTGCACGTGACATGGACATCATCCGTGCGCTGCTGGGTGAGACCAAGCTCAACTACCTGGGCTTCTCGTACGGAACCTTCTTGGGTACCACCTACGCGACCCTTTACCCAAAGAATGTCGGTCGCTTCGTGCTCGACGGTGCAATCGACCCAACCGTAAGCGACGAAGACTCATCTGCGTATCAGTTGAAAGCGTTTGATACCGCGCTTCACAATTACCTAAAGAACTGTCTCGAAGTGACTCCGTCGCTCTGTCCGTTCACCGGCAGCGTAGACAACGCGATGACCAAGATCACCGCGTTCTTCAAGACTCTCGAAACCAAGACCATCAAGACGTCGCTATCTGGCCGCAAGCTCACCCTTTCGGGCGGCATCACCGGTTTGATCATGACGCTATACAGCAACGACTACTGGCGTTACACCTCGAGTGCGTTCAAGAGCGCGTTCGCAGGCGACGGTACTTTGTTCTTGCAACTTGCCGATTTCTACAACGACCGCAATGCCAACGGCACGTACGCCTCCAACATGCTCGAGGCAAACATGGCGGTCAACTGTCTCGACGGTCGTAGCAACCCGAGCACCGCAGCTATGAACGCCCAGAATGCACGCCTGCTTCAGTTGAGCCCGTTCTTTGGCCGCTACTGGAGAAATGGCGCACTCGGATGCGCATACTGGCCTTACCCGTTGGCCACCCGCCCGACGAGCTATGCCGCTGCCGGCTCAGGCCCGATCATCGTGGTCGGCACGACCGGCGACCCTGCCACTCCTTATTGGGAGGCCCAGAACCTGGCCAACAAGATTCTCGACAACGGGCACCTGATCACCTACAACGGCGAAGGCCACACTGCCTACGGTCGTTCTAACTCCTGCGTGGTTACGGCCGTCGACGGCTACCTGCTCAACGGCATCGTGCCCGCGAAAGACCCGAACTGTTAAAAGCCCCCTCCGAAATTCGCTAGATTGAGCGATTGGGGGTAATTCCCTCGGTTGCTGGCAATGGGGCCAGCAGTCTGTTTGAACATCGGAGTTGTATGTCACAACAGCAACACGGGGTTTGGGAAGCAACACAAGCCAGCCCTAAGTTCCAGAAGCTCCGCAAAAGTTACCGAGGGTTCGCTTTCCCTCTAACCGTTGCGTTTCTGGTTTGGTATTTCCTTTACGTAGTTCTAACCGCATTTGCCCGTGAGTGGGTGAGCACTCCAGTATTCGGCAACGTCAACATCGCCCTCATCCTTGGTGTGTTGCAGTTCGTATCTACCTTCTTGATCGCATGGCTCTACGAGCGTCACTCGAGCAGCAAGCTTGATGCACCTAGCGACGAGATCAAGCACGAAGTTGAGAAGGAGTTGGGTCACTAATGCAAGCAGCACAGTTGGCTGAAGGCCTATTCATCGCATTCGTTGCGATCACTCTTGTAATTGTTTGGCGCGCAGGTCGCACCAACAAGAAGGCGTCTGACTTCTATGACGGCGGTGCGAGCTTCTCTGGTTTCCAGAACGGTCTTGCGATCGCCGGCGACTATATGTCGGCAGCATCATTCCTCGGTATCGCTGGAACCATCGCGTTGTTCGGCTATGACGGTTTCTTGTACTCAATCGGATTCTTGGTTGCCTGGTTGGTAGCGCTATTGCTAGTTGCAGAGCCGCTTCGTAACTCGGGTCGTTTCACCATGGGTGACGTTGTCGCCTTCAGAATGAAGCAGCGTCCGGTGCGTACCGCATCGGCAACCTCGACCGTGGTTGTTTCGATCTTCTACCTTTTGGCTCAGATGGTCGGTGCCGGTGCGCTGGTATCGCTATTGCTCGGCATCACTGACCCGAGCGCCAAGAACTACATCATCGCTGGTGTGGGTGTCTTGATGATCGTTTACGTGACCATCGGAGGCATGAAGGGCACCACCTACGTACAGATCGTGAAGGCATTCTTGCTCATGATCGGTGCCACCTTGCTGACCATCCTTGTGCTCTGGCACTTCAACTTCGACATCTCGGCTTTGCTAGGTGCCGCTCGTGACAACAGCCACAAGGACACCTTCCTGTCGCCAGGTCTCAAGTTCGGTAAAGACATGATGGATGCCGCAGGCGCCATCGACCCAACCGCAACCCTAGCCAGCAAGCTCGACCTAATCTCGTTGGGTCTGGCCTTGGTGCTCGGTACCGCTGGCCTTCCGCACATCCTGATTCGCTTCTACACCGTGCCTACTGCAAAGCAGGCTCGTAAGAGTGTGAACTGGGCAATCGGAAACATCGGTGCGTTCTACCTGATGACCATCGCTCTCGGCTTCGGTGCTGCTGCATTGGTTAGCCGTGCGACTCTGTTCCGCGGTTACACCGCAAACACCGATGGCCTGCTGATCGACAAGACCGGCGCTGTCATTACCGAAAACGGTAATGCTGGCTACACCATGGAGACCCTGAGCCAGATGGGTGACGCAGCTAAGAAGCTGCTCGTACCAATCGACCCTTCGGGCAACGTTGCAGCACCGCTGCTTTCGGAGTTCCTCGGTGGCGGTAGCGGCACCACTGGTGGCGCAATCATGTTGGCCATCATCGGTGCAATCGCGTTTGCAACCATCCTTGCCGTTGTTGCAGGTTTGACCCTCGCCTCGTCGTCATCGTTCGCACACGACTTGTATGCAAACGTGATCAAGCGTGGAACCGCAACTCCTGAGCAAGAGGTTAAGGTCGCGAAGATTGCAGCGATCGGAATCGGTGCCGTCGCAATCGTTTTGGCAATTGCAGTGCAGTCGCTAAACGTTGCGTTCTTGGTGTCGATTGCATTTGCTATTGCGGCGTCGGCCAACCTGCCTGCCGTTTTGTACACACTGTTCTGGAAGCGATTCAACACTCGCGGAGCAGTTTGGGCAATCTACGGCGGTCTGGCGGCTGCAGTGATTCTGTTGGTGTTCTCGCCAATCGTTTCGCAGCCACTGATGCCAAACCTCGTGGCAGCACCGCTGTTCAAAGACCTCAAGTTCGCATGGTTCCCGCTATCTAACCCAGGCCTCGTCTCGATTCCTTTCGGTTTCTTGATGGGCTGGCTAGGTACCGTGACCTCGAACGAGAAGAACTCGGCAAAGTACGCCGAGCTCGAGGTTCGTTCTCTAACCGGTGCAGCGATCGGCAAGGTCGTTTCGCACTAGTTCTAAGCAAAAGGCAAGACCCCGATCGTTTGGTCGGGGTCTTTGTCTTAAACTTGGGACTTGTCGGCTTGCCGGCACGCCACCCTAGCTCAGTCGGTAGAGCAGCTCCCTCGTAAAGAGCAGGTCAGGGGTTCGATTCCCCTGGGTGGCTCAACAATAAACTTGGCGAATGACCGGCAAGGCAAGCAAGTTCCAATGGGCGATTCCAGTCGCCGCGGTGACCTTCTTGGCTCTGCTCGGGGCGGCGGCTTTCCGCTCAACGACATCGGTCATGTACATGCCATTCGAGATGGAATTCGGCTGGTCGCGCGCCGACACCTCGCTAGCACTCTCGGTAAACCTCGTCTTCTACGGCCTGATGGCTCCGTTCGCGGCGACTCTGATGGCGCGATTCTCGGTGCGCATGATCGGCTCGATCGCGCTTGCGCTTGTTGCTGCTGGTACATTGCTCACCTTGTTCATGACTCAGGTCTGGCAACTAGTCGTACTCTGGGGCGTACTCGTCGGCATCGCGACTGGAGCGCTAGCGCTGGTTGGAGGGGCGATTGTTGCAAGCCGCTGGTTCGAAAAGGGTCGTGGCCTCGTAACCGGCATTTTCTCAGCGGCATACGCAACCGGCTCACTAATTTTTCTGCCGTTGATCTCGAATCTGATTTCGCAACAAGGATGGCGCACCGCATCGGTAGTGATCGGAACATTCGCGGCCGTGGTCTGCATTTTGTTCGCTTTGATTTTTCGTGAGAGCCCTGGCGCAGTGGGGCAGCTTCCGTTCGGTGCAACAGTGGCTGTTGAGTCAAAGACGAAGGCGCCGGTTTCGCTGCTCGGTAACTTCAAAACTCTCGGTGCTGCAAGTAGAAAATTCGCATTTTGGGCGTTGGCACTCACATTCTTCGTTTGTGGTTGGACTACCAATGGCCTAATCGGTTCGCACTTCATTCCGGCAGCGCATGATCACGGAATGCCGGTCACCACCGCCTCGTCGCTTCTTGCCGTAGTCGGAATCTTTGACATTGTTGGCACCATCGCATCGGGTTGGTTGACCGACCGAGTGAATCCGGTGATTCTGTTGGCTTTCTACTACGGACTGCGCGGGCTCGCGCTCTTCACAGTGCCGTTCGTGCTCGGGCCAAGCGTCGAACCTCCGCTGTTGTTCTTCATCATCTTCTATGGGCTCGATTGGGTAGCCACCGTGCCGCCCACGATTGAGCTTTGTCGCCGATATTTCGGCATCGAGAATGCGCCGGTAATCTTTGGCTGGGTGTTCGCCTCACACATGATCGGCGCCAGTGTTGCAGCGGCGTTCGCTGGGTACATCCGTGTTGTTGACGGCTCTTATTTCATTGCCTGGATAACCGCTGCCGTGCTGTGCCTAGCGGCGACCGGCCTGATTCTTGTGCTGCTGAAGGATCGTGCTCGTGGCTAAGGCGGCCAGGTCATCGGTCATCTCGATGTCGATCGGCGTGGGGTTGGCCACTGGTCTCTACGGCATTAGCTTCGGCGCTCTTTCAACTGCGGCAGGTTTGACCCTTTGGCAGACCCAGGTGCTCTCACTTTTCATGTTCAGTGGCGGATCACAGTTCGCGCTGATTGGCGTGCTCGGCGCGAGTGGCCCGGCCGGTGTAATTCCAGCCGTGCTTTCGGCCTGGTTGCTCGGTATTCGAAACGGTTTCTACGCGCTGCGTTTGAATGGCGTGCTGTCAGTGGTTGGCGCACTCAAACTAGTTGCTGCGCAATTGACCATCGACGAATCTAACGCGGTTTCAGCAAGCCAAGACACTGAGAAAGATTCGAAACTCGGCTTCTGGCTTACCGGTGCCGCGGTTTTCGTGTTCTGGAATTTGTTCACATTTGTCGGCGCGCTACTCGGCTCGATTCTTGGTGACCCAAAACTCTGGGGTCTCGATGCAGCGGCAGCAGCAGCGTTCCTTGGGTTGGTTTGGCCACGCCTCAAGAACTTGCAGTCGAATTTGATTGCCGTTCTCGCAATCGCGCTCACACTGTTGTTGGTTCCGACACTGCCAAGTGGCATCCCTGTGATTGTTGGCGCGCCACTTGCCGTTGCAATCATGTATCTGCTTCGTCGCACCAAGCTCGAAAAGTACTTGAAGGCTGATCATGGTTGAGTTTTGGATTGCAATTGTGATTGGCAGCCTCGCGGTCTACTCCTGGAAGCTGCTCGGCTTTGCACTGCCGGCAAGGGTTGCGAAGAACAAAGAGGTCGTGGTCTTCGCCGGCAAGCTGACCGTTGCACTTCTTGCAGCGCTCACTGCGGTTCAGGCAGTCGTCTCTGGGCACGACCTGGTAATAGATTCGCGGATCCCTGCTCTTGGGGTGGCTGCGATTCTGTATTGGCGCAAGGCGCCGTTCTTGGTGGCCGTGGCGGTGGCAGCCCTGGTTGCCGCGCTGCTTCGCCACTTTCTGGGCTGGGCCTGAAGTT
>JBDKLV010000079.1:0-6694 GCA_039795455.1 Actinomycetota bacterium | reverse complement strand
TTCCGGTTATCCGGGTTGTTTAGGAATTTGATCACCTGTTTAGGAACGGTGGTCTTTTCCTCGCCCGACCCGTAGGTCGGAACTACGAGAACGCTGTCGCGGTCGTAGGTGAAGCTTGCTGCATCCTCGGTTTTGAGCGGGATTCGGACTGCCTTTAGGCCCAGCTTGTCTACGAGTCGTTTGGTGTTCTCTGAGACGCTCGAGAAGTAAACGACGTCGTACATGGGACTAAGCGGTCTTGAGGGCCTTGATGCGGTCCATGCGGAAGCCGCTCCAGTGCTCGTCGCCAGCAATAACGACTGGTGCCGATGCGTAACCAAGGGTCTTGACCATCTCTAGGGCCACTGGATCCTGGCTCATGTCGACCTCTTCGAACTCAACATCGATGCTCTTCAGCATGCGCTTGGTGCTCTCGCACTGAACGCACGATGGAAGGCTGTAAACCTTGACTACTTCTGACATTTGACGCTCTCCTATGAGTCGCCGAGGGCCGTTTTTCCCCCGAAATTGCTGTTTTTTGCTGAATTCTTCGTTTTTGACGTTCGATTACAGTAGCACGAAACCACTAGATGTAGTGCCAAAACCGAAAAAATCACCTGTATCTTGTGTTTTTTCGTGTTGCTCGCTCATTCTGCTCCTTTCGGGGCAAAAACCGAGCATTGTCTGGGCGTGTCGCGAGTCGTGTCGCGAAAACGTGATGTTTTGGCTACTTAACGGCTCTTGCGACCAGCTGACGCACTAGTTTCTCGACAGCCACCGACACTAGATCGAGTCGAGCCACCAGTTGGTGACTTCGGCGAAACGTGCCGCCCAGTAGTCCTCGTTGTGGCCAGTGCCTTCAATTACCCGGATGACGTAATCGCGCTCGCGGACTGCACCGCGCGCTGCCAGCCGTGCCTCGGCCCGCTCCAGGTCAGGCGCGTAGCCGGCGTCGAGCTCTAGCGTGCCGCGATCGATGTAGAAACGGTGCTTTTGATCGAGCGGCAGTGCGTCGACGATGTAGTCGACGAACTTTTCTCCACCGAGCGGAAAGTGGGTCGAGTAAGCCAGTGCCGTCGAGTAAACCTCGGGGTGGCGCGAAATCGCGTAAAGCGACGCGACACCCCCCATGCTCGAACCCGAGATGGCGGTGCGCTCGAGCGCCTGCTCGATCCCGTACTTTTCGCAGAGAGCCGGCACCACGTCGAGCGCGACGGCATCGGCGTATGCGTTGCCAATAAGGCGTCGATCCGGCGGCATAATTTCGGCTGGCACCACATCCCACGATTCAGGATGCACGTGCATGAAGTCCTCTGCGGCCAACTCATTTAGGCGAAAGACCGTATCGGTCAGATGAACCGATGCAATTAGCGGAAGATTGCCCCGTGCATCCTTGTGGACGGCGCCGGATTCAATGTTCTCGACGACCTGCCAATTGCGGCCGTTCCAGGTGGTTTCGCGCGGAATCATGTAATTCTGCGCATCGTGCGCGATTAATAAAGGAGTCTCGGCGGTGCGTTCAAAGGGTACCCAGACCACGAGCTGACGCCCGCCTAATTCGAGGGTTTCGACCTGACCGAGCTTGCCTGTTTGCGTCATGGGGCTAGTGAACCACATCTGGGAATAAACCGAGAAGGCGCTGGGTTCGGCTCAACAAGGGGTTTCCCCGTGTCCTCAAAGGAGAGAAACATGGCTAAGAAAGTTCGCGACACCGAGACGCAGCTTCGCAGACTGCGCGTGTACAACATCGTTGCCGGCATCGGTCACCTCGGCCAGGCAATCGCGATGATGGTCATCATCGCAGCGCTAAATGCGCAAGCAGAATTCGGCGTTACCGCCGACTACATGGCAGGGCCTCCGGGTTCGCCAATTCCACCTGAGCGCGTGACTCTTTTCACCGTGAACATGGGTTACGGACTCATCGGTTTTATGCTGCTCAGCGCAGTGTTCCACTTCTTGATCGCAAGCCCGATTTTCTTCGAGCGCTACAAGGCTGGTCTGCTAAAGAATCACAACTACTTCCGCTGGGTTGAGTACTCGTTGAGCGCATCGATCATGATTTTCTTGATTGCGCAACTCACTGGTGTCACCGATGTCAACGCGCTCATGTCGATCTTCGCTCTGAACGCAGCGATGATTCTTTTCGGTGCGCTGCAAGAAAAGTATGAGACGCCAGGAAACAACAAGATGCTTCCGTTCATCTTTGGTTCGATGGTCGGCGTCGTTCCTTGGATCTCGGTTTTCTTGATGGTGATTCAGCCGAAGTCGACCAACGATGCGCAGGTGCCAGGTTTTGTCATCGGTGTAATGGTTTCGATCTTCATCGCCTTCAACACCTTTGCGATCAACCAGTGGTTGCAGTACAAGAAGGTCGGCAAGTGGGCGAGCTACTTGCAGGGTGAGCGTTCGTATATCACCCTCAGCTTGGTAGCCAAGTCGTCGCTGGTTTGGCAGGTTTTCTCGGGCGTATTGGCCCCGCTGCTGACCGGAAACTCGAACTAATAGAAATCCGCGGTTAACGCCGAGCAATTCAGAGAATAAGAATCATGAGTTCATTCGAAATCAATCTTTGGGTGCTCGGCGTTACCTGTTTCTTGACTTGGGCACTGAGCATCCCGACAAAAGACACTTCGTGGGTTGACCGAATCTGGTCGATTGTGCCGGCCGTTTACGCCTGGGTTTGGGCCGGTGGGGCTGCCTTCACGGATGCGCGCCTCAACCTGATGGCGTGGCTGATTACGCTCTGGGGCGCCCGCCTGACCTTCAACTTTGCGCGTAAGGGCGGTTACAAGCCCGGCGGCGAGGACTATCGCTGGGAAGTGCTGCGCAAGGGCATGAAGCCTTGGCAGTACCAGGTCTTCAACATCGGTTTCATCGTCATTGCGCAGAACGTGATTCTGTTCATGATCACGACGCCGATGTGGGCCCTTTCGCAGAGCACCGACACTTTTGGCTCGACCGACATCGCTTTGGCGTTGTTGTTCTTAGCGCTACTGACTCTCGAAACCGTGGCAGACCAGCAGCAGTGGAACTTTCACCAATTCAAAAAGGCTGAAGCTGTGGCCGGCCGCACGGTACGCCCTGGATTCTTGAGCAGCGGGTTGTTCGCGCACTCGCGTCACCCAAACTTTTTCGCTGAACAATCGCAGTGGTGGGTCATCTTTATATTCAGCGCCGCTCACGTTGGCATCAACAGCTACAACTGGATCGGTGCACTCGTGCTGACCGCATTGTTCATCGGTTCGACACGTTTCACCGAGCAAATCTCGCTATCGAAGTATCCGGAATACTCTGACTACCAAAAGCGAGTGAGTGCGCTGATTCCTTGGTTTGCAAAACCTTCAAGCTCAGAAGAGCGGGCAACGTCTCGTTAGTTCAGGCCTTCGCGCTGGCGAAAGACAGCGACGATCGCGTTCGCGTGACCGTGACCCATGCCGTGTTCGGTTTTTAGAAAATCAACCTGCTCCATGTGCTTCTTGGCTTTGACCTTCTTGAGAAGCTTCATCCAGTGATCAATCGGCTGGCCGTACTTCTTTTCGATAGAAGGAAAGTACGACGCTGGTCCTTGAACTTTTTCTGCCATGGCTAAAACCTAGTTGTACTCGCCCTTGACGACAAAGAACGAGCCACGGATTTCACCTGCGAGCTTCGACTTCATGCGAGCGAACTTGAACTTTTCGGCGAGCTCGGCGGGAACATCCATGCCCATTGAAAGCTTGAAGCCAACCGCACGTTTGCCACCCTTTTTGAGTGTGTAGAGCACGTTGATGGCCAGGCCGCTCTGATAGAAGACGTACGACCAGCGGATGCCGTCAACTAGCAGCTCGGCCGCCTGCAGCGGCTTTGACGCGATCTTGATGTCGCGCTCTTTTAGAACTTCGGTGACCAGGTCGATGATGGCCTTGCCCTCGCGCGGGCCAACTACCTCGAAGTCTGCGTCGTAGTGGTTCTTAAAGTAGCGAGCCTCGTTGGCGCGAAGGCCGGCCAGCGCCTCGGCGTGAGGCGAGCTCTCGAGTCCCTTGGTGGAGACATCCTTGAAATCCACAATTTGAGCAGCCATTTGGCACCTCTTCTATCGCTGGCGTGAAACCATAATGAGTCTAAGCAGAAGAAAGCGAACCCCCATGACCAAGCCAGTGCTCGAAACCTTTCTCTGGTTCGACCAGCCGCTCGATGACATTCTCGACTTCTATGTTCAGGTCTTTGGCGCCAACGTAAAGTCGACCTTTCGCTCAGAAAGTGGGGCAATCTTCGCGGCCGACTTTTCGATTTACGGGCACGACTTGGTCGCCCTTTCGGCACCGGGCGGTCCAAAGTTCACCGAAGCCATCTCGCTTTCACTGAAGCTGGATGGTCAGGCCGAGGTTGACCGAGTGTGGGATGCACTCACCACTAATGGTGGGCAGCCGGGTAACTGTGGTTGGTGCATCGATCCGTTTGGTGTTTCTTGGCAGGTGACTCCGGCACAGATGCAGATGTGGCTTCAGAACGAAGACGAAACCAAACGTGCCTACGCCTGGAAGCAACTGATGCAAATGCACAAGATCGTGCTCGACGATTTGCACGAATAGGGGCTAGTGATGAGCGCCGAGACCAAGCAATTCGACATTCTTGAACTGGATTTAGGCCCTTACCATCTGCGCCAAGCGCGCGAGAGCGATCGCGATGAGCTAGTAAAGCAGTACAACGAAGAATTGATCGTCAAATGGATGGGGCTCGCCAGCCCGTTTCTCGATGAAAACTTCGAACCGCTTCTCAAATTCTTCGCAGCCGATCAAGAACGTGGCGGCGGTTGCTGGTGGGTTATCGAACAAGACGGCGTTATTCAGGGACAGATTTGGTTTCGCCGCCAGGACTGGACTTGGAAAAAGTCCGAGCTTGGCTACATGGCCTTCGCACCTTCTCGCGGCAAGGGCATGATTCCGTTTCTAGTGCGCCAGCTCGCCGAGATCGCTCTCAAGGACTACGGAATGAACCGCGTAGAAATCTGCTGTGCGACTGACAATGAGAATTCGTCTCGCGCTGCAGAGAAGGCGGGGTTCAAGTACGAAGGTATCTCGCGCAAAGAACACATTCAGCGCGGCGTTGCACTTGATCAAAAGATTTACTCACTGATTGCCGAAGACCTCGACTAGCCTCAAATCAATGAACGACATCGCCGACTACAACAAAACTTTGGGCAAACCAGAACGCGAAATCGCTCTGGCGCTCGAGGCGATCATCAAGGCGAAGTTGCCCAAAGCCGAGGGCAAGGTGTGGCACGGGCATCCGGTTTGGTTTCTAGATGGCAACCCAATAGTTGGATACAGCCTGAAGAAGGCCGGCCTCGAGCTGCTGTTTTGGAGCGGCCAGTCGTTTCAAACAGCTGGGCTAAGGGCCATTGGCAAGTTCAAGGCTGCCGGTATTGGCTTTGCGAGCATCGACGACTTGAATGCCAAGCAGGTTGAAAAATGGATGCGCGAGGCCAAGTCAATTCAGTGGGATTACGCCAATCTCGCCAAACTCCGAAAGCTCGACAAGCTCACCGACTTTTAGTTGGTCGATTCGTCGTCCCAGATCATTTCGCGCACTTCTTGTGTGCATCGGCATCCGCGGGCAATCTTCGCGGCCCACTCGGCTGCTTCATGTTTGTCATTTACCGTGAGCACGGCGAATCCGCCTAGCGGCGCGCTATCTGGGCGAAGTGGCTGGTGCACTATTTCTCCCATTTCGTTGACCATGAATGGCTCGTTCTCTGCGAAAAATCCGCCGCCGAAGGCCCAGACGCCGGCAGCTTTTGCCTCGGCAACGACTTGGTGAGATTCTCGTCCGACTTGCTCCCACTCATCGTCGGCAACATTCATGTCGCCGTCGTAAAACATGACTATAAAGCGTTTCATGGGCTTACTCCTTTATTGAACGTGCTCTGGGTTCATCCAGAACAGATCCCAGGCGTGCCCGTCTAGGTCTTCGAAACCCCAACTGAACATGAAGCCGAGATCTTGCGGGTCGTTGACGCGCTTTGCGCCAAGCTCAAAAGCGCGTTCTGAGATGCGGGTTACTTCTTCAGCCGATGCGCACGAGAAAGACAGCAACATTTCAACTGTGTCCTTGTCGGCAATCTTCTTTGGTGTGAAGCTGGCGAACTTTTCCTTTTCAAGCAACATCACATAAATAGAGTCGGAGACAATCATGCACGTCGAAGTTTCATCGGTGAATTGGGCGTTGAAGGTAAAACCGAGCTCAGTGAAAAAGTCGACGCAGCGCTTTAGGTTCTCGATTGGCAGGTTTACGAAGATCATGTTGAACATAACCAAAGACTAGGCGCCGATAGAGTGCTTTAACGACGACCGAAGGAACACCTCCATTTCGCGCCAGCTACCTGCCCGGCTGGTTGGCTATGGGCTACGAGGTAACCGATGACACCATCGTCACCAATGTCTATTTCGACTTGGACGAAGACCTAAGGTCAGGCCTTTAGTTCGTAACTGCGAACCATCGGCCTTCGTTGTCGGGGAACGCGAACGAAGTAACCGCACCCATATCGCCAATCTCGGTGGCCGCTATGCCGTTAGCAATCAAGTTGGCACGCGTCGTTTCAAGATCAGCAGAGTTGAACGCAATGGATGGGGTTGCTAGGTCAAGGCCGTGAGGGTTGTCTGCCATCAGAGCGAGTGGAACCAGCTCGAAGCCAAAGTCTTGGTTGGCGAAACCGACCTGAACGATCTTGAACGGG
>JBDKLV010000078.1:0-27814 GCA_039795455.1 Actinomycetota bacterium | reverse complement strand
GAGGCAGGCTTTTCGGCGTTCGGCGCGGGCAATCCGGCAGACCACATCCGTGTTGTCAACGAAGAAGACGACGAAGATGGCGACGAAGATGCCTGGTCGCTAACCGGGCGCAACTAGTCATGAATCTGCCAAACGCGATCACGCTAGTACGAATCGCATTTGTACCGGTTTTTCTCTGGCTAATTTTTGCTTACGACGACGCGACCCACGAACGTTGGATAACGGTCCTGGTGTTTGTGGTGCTGATTGTTACCGATGGTATCGATGGCCAAATCGCCCGTAGCCGCAACCTGATTACCAACCTAGGCAAATTGCTTGATCCAATTGCAGACAAGTTTTTGCTTAGTGGTGCCCTGATTTCCCTCTCGCTACTCGGTCGCATCGACTGGTGGATCACGATTCTGATTCTTATTCGCGAGCTGGGCATTACCGTTTACCGCCTCGTTGTTGCCAAGCGTCGAGTGCTCGCGGCAGGCGCCGGCGGCAAACTTAAGACCGTGCTTCAGTCGGTCGCCATCGGTTTTTACGTCTCTCCGCTGGCGCAGTATTGGCAACCGGTTGAATACATTCAGCTCATCATTCTTTACGCCGCATTCGTTTCGACCATCGCAAGTGGATTGCAATACTTGAATGCCGAGCGAAAGGAGCGTGCCAAGTGATTGACTTTGCCGCAATTCTCGCCGACCTGGATGCACGGGGCCTCAAGCTCGCAATCGCCGAGTCGCTAACCGGCGGGCTGTTGTCAGCCACCGTGGTCGATGTGCCAGGTGCTTCGAAGGTGTTGCTCGGCTCTATCGTGGCCTATCAAAATTCGTTGAAGCAAAACTTGCTCAATATTTCGGCGAGCGAACTTGATCGCTTTCATGCGGTCAGCGCTGAGACAGCTGTCGCCATGGCACAGGGTGCAATCGAAACCATTAGCTCTGCTGCCGGCATCGATCCGAGCATCGTTGTCGGTCTAGCGACTACCGGGGTAGCCGGACCGGATGCCGATGGAGTTCATCCGGTTGGACAAGTTTTCATTGCTGTCGTCTGGCCTGGGCGCGAACCCGAAATTCGTGAGTTGCACTTGGCTGGTAGCCGCGGCGAGATTCGAAGCGCGACAGTTTTAGCCACGCACGAGCTCCTCGGTTCGCTCCTGGCGTAGTCCCTTGGCTGCGGGTCTCCAAGGGAATTTTCAGCCCCGTGGTTTAGTTTTTGTCGGTAGCAAGCGTTAGAGTTTGTCTAAACCTCAGGAGGTCCAGTGATCCTTATCCGTCACGAAATCGGCGATGTCTTGCGTGACTTCCGCCAGCGTCAGAACTTGACGCTGCGCCAGGTCGCCTCGCGTGCCAATGTGGCGTTGGGTTACCTGTCAGAAGTTGAACGTGGTCAGAAAGAAGCATCGTCAGAGATTCTTTCGTCACTGGCTTCGGCGCTAGAGACTCCGGTTTCGGTGATCCTCCGCGAGGTGGCTGACCGAGTGGCCCTTTTTGAGGCGGCTTCAGCTCCAGACAACATCCCAGACCGTGTTCCAGAGGGCCTCGATGTCTTCGACCGCTTCCTTGTTGGCACCGGCTCAGAAGAGCAGTCAGTAAACCGCTAAACGGCCCCCGAATCGGCCCAAATTGCGACTTTCCCAGTTTCAAGAGCTCATGCGCGATGAGTTCGGCGCTGCTCATTCGTCTGTCCTGCTTGCCGATTTCTCCATCTCATCTCTCGGCGGGCAGACTGGCGATCAGGCGATCGCGGCCGGGGTAGACCCGCGCGAAGTCTGGCTGGCGCTTTGCCAAGCCATGGATGTTCCCAAGGAGCGCTGGGTCGGAAAGCCCCACAAGAACAAAAAGTCGAATTAGCGACACGCCGCACAAAGATTTATTCGAAAATTTGTTCGAACCCTGCTAGCCTGCTAACAACCGAGCCGTTGAGGCCTATTTTCAACAGATTCGGCGACAATCGACTCAATGTCGGATGTCGAACCTAGTGTCAATTGAAATAGCAGCAGTTAGAGAAAGAGCAAAAATGCCATCAGCAGCAGACCGCGAAAAGGCCCTCGACACAGCACTTGCCCAGATTGATCGCCAGTTTGGTAAGGGTTCGGTTATGCGCCTCGGTTCAGACGAGCGTGCTCCAGTAGAGACCATTTCAACCGGCTCGATTGCCCTAGACGTAGCACTAGGCACCGGCGGCCTTCCAAAGGGCCGAATCATCGAGGTTTACGGTCCAGAATCTTCGGGTAAGACCACAGTCGCCCTTCACGCCATCGCCAATGCTCAGCGTAACGGCGGCATCGCGGCCTTCATCGACGCAGAACACGCGCTAGACCCTGAGTACGCGAAGGCCCTCGGCGTCAACATCGATGAACTCTTGGTATCGCAGCCAGACACCGGTGAGCAGGCGCTCGAAATCGCTGACATGCTCATCCGTTCGGGCTCGATCGACATCATCGTTATCGACTCGGTGGCAGCGCTTGTGCCACGCGCCGAAATTGAAGGCGAAATGGGTGACTCGCACGTCGGTCTCCAGGCTCGTCTTATGTCGCAAGCACTTCGCAAGCTAACCGGTGCATTGAACAACACCGGCACCACCATGATCTTCATCAACCAGCTCCGCGAGAAGATCGGTGTCTTCTTCGGTAGCCCAGAGACCACCGCCGGTGGTAAGGCGCTTAAGTTCTACGCATCAGTCCGTCTCGACATCCGTCGAATCGAAACCCTAAAAGACGGTACCGATGCTGTTGGTAACCGTACTCGCGTTAAGGTCGTTAAAAACAAGCTGGCTGCGCCATTCAAGCAGGCCGAGTTCGACATCATCTACGGTGTAGGAATCTCGCGTGAGGGTTCGTTGCTTGACTTCGGCGTCGAGCACGAAATCGTAAAGAAGTCTGGTGCCTGGTACACCTACGAAGGCGACCAGCTTGGTCAGGGTAAAGAGAATTCGCGTAACTACCTAATCGAGAACGCTGCAATCGCAGACGAGATCGAAAAGAAGATTAAGCAGAAGTTGGGTATCGGAGTACCACGTGCGGTTGCCGACCTACCAGCAGAAGCCATAGCCGAGGCGCCTGCCGAAGCTAAGGCAGAAAAGCCAGCAAAGGCTGCTAACGCCTAAGCATGGTCGCTAAAAGCTTCCGGGGTGAATCTAAGGGTGGCAGGTCGGTAAAAGCCGACTCAGTCTCTCAAGATTCGCCCCGTTTGCTTTCTCCCGAGCGTCAAGAACAGCGCGCTCGCAACGTTTTGCTCTATCAACTATCTCGATCAGCAAAGTCGGCCAAACAGTGCCGCGATATTTTGGCCAAACGCGAAATCGACCCTGAGATTGCCGAAGCGGTTATTCAGCGATACATCGAGGTTGGTCTCATCGACGACTTGCTCTATGCGCAAACAATCGTCAGTGCTCGTCGCAAGTTCAAGGGCATGGCCAAAACCGCCATCAAGCGAGAACTCGGCGAAAAGGGCATAGCTCCGGCACTAATTGAGTCAGCCACTGAAAACCTCGATGCTGAGTCTGAGTTAGCCTCGGCCACAGACCTAGCCATCAAGCGAATTGGCCGACTGGCCACTCTAGACAAGGTGGTTCGCGAACGACGACTTATGGGTTACCTGGCTCGAAAGGGCTACAGCAGCGCACAAATCGTTCCCGCCATGAAAGCCGCCGAGGCGCAACTAGCCCAAATGTAAAATTGGTGCGATGAATACCCCACGCACCTACGAAGTCCGCACTTTTGGCTGTGCCATGAATGTGCATGACTCCGAGCGCTTAACCGGCATGCTCGAGGCTGCCGGCTACGTCTCGGCCGACGGCGGCGAGGCCGACATCGTGGTATTCAATACTTGTGCCGTTCGTGAGAATGCAGACAACAAGCTCTACGGCAACCTTGGTGTTCTCAATGAAAAGAAGAAGGAACGCCCAGATCTGCAGATTGCGGTTGGAGGTTGTCTCGCTCAAAAGGATCGCGACACTATTGTCGCCAAGGCACCTTGGGTCGACGTTGTTTTCGGTACTCACAACTTGGGCAGTCTGCCAACACTTCTTGAACGAGCTCGCCACAATCACGAAGCTCAGGTCGAAATCGTTGAGGCGCTAGAAACCTTCCCTAGCAGCCTGCCAACCAAACGTGATTCGAGTTACTCGGGCTTGGTAAGCATCTCGGTTGGTTGCAACAACACCTGTACTTTCTGCATTGTTCCTTCGCTTCGAGGCAAAGAGCGCGATCGTCAACCCGAAGAAATCCTTACCGAGATTCGAGCACTAGTTGCGGATGGTGTTGCAGAAGTCACTCTGCTCGGACAAAACGTGAATACCTATGGCGTTGAATTCGGAGACAAAGGCGCGTTCGCAAAGCTGCTCCGCGCCTGCGGTCAAATTGAAGGGTTGGAGCGAGTTCGTTTCACTTCTCCGCATCCGGCTGCTTTCACCGACGATGTGATTGCTGCAATGGCCGAGACTCCAAACGTCATGCCTCAGTTGCACATGCCGTTGCAGTCCGGTTCTGACAAGGTTCTCAAAGAGATGCGCCGCTCATACCGCAGCGAAAAGTTCCTGGGCATTCTTGATCGAGTCCGAGCCGCAATACCTGATGCCGCCATCAGCACCGACATCATTGTTGGTTTCCCTGGTGAAACTGAAGAAGATTTTCTAGAGACCGTTCGCGTCGTCGAGCAGGCTCGATTCGCTGTTGCCTACACCTTCCAGTACTCGAAGCGTCCAGGTACACCTGCGGCCGAATTTGCTGACCAGCTCCCCAAGGATGTCGTTCAGCGTCGCTATGAGCGGCTGCTCCAGGTGGTCAACCGCATCGCTCTCGAGGAGAATCAAAAGCAGATTGGCAAAACTGTCGAAGTGCTGGTTGCTGCCGACGAAGGCCGTAAAGACGTTCAAACCAACCGCATGTCAGGACGAGCCCGAGACAATCGACTTGTGCACTTTGAGATCCCGGACGGGCAAAGTGCGCCTAGACCTGGCGATCTAGTGACTTGCACGGTCAGTTCCGCTGCTCCCTACCACCTGTTGGCAGACCACGCAGAGGGTTCTGTGTTTGAGATTCGAGCAACTCGGGCCGGAGATGCGTGGCAGGCTGCATTCGATGCGGCCTGTGCCGTCGGCGACTCGCACTCTGCCGGCGGAGCGGTTTCGCTTACCATCGGCGCAAAGCGCAATTAAGTATGACTTCGCAGCCCCGCCTTATCGCGGTCGTCGGGCCAACCGGAACAGGCAAGTCTGATCTTGCCCTCGACCTGGCCGAGAGCATCATCGCGAGCGGCGGCAAGGCCGAAATCATCAACTCCGACTCGATGCAGTTCTACCGAGGTATGAATATCGGTACGGCAAAATTGCCCGTTGGTGATCGTCGAGGCATCGAACACCACATGCTCGACATTCTCGACATTCGTGACGAAAGCACTGCCGCCGAATACCAGGCTCGAGTTCGACCTTTGATTCTCGAACTTCAGGCGCGCAATGTAACCCCGGTCATGGTTGGCGGATCGATGCTCTACGTTGCGGCTGCACTTAACACTTTCGAATTTCCTGTTCGCGACGAAGACTTGCGTGCCGAACTCGAAACAGAACTCGAACGCGATGGCTCCCAAGCAATGCACCGCAGAGTCGCCGAGCTTGACCCTATTGCGGCAAGCAGGCTCGATCCGGCTAACGGCAGGCGAGTGGTTCGTGCTCTCGAGATTCTGCTGCTCACGGGTGAACCTTTTGCGGCAGCACTGCCAGAGAAAACAGAATCCTGGCAACCGGTGCTCGAAATCGGATTGAATTCCGAGCGTGCACATTTGGTCGAACGACTTCAGCGGCGCGTCGAAAAGATGTGGCAACGCGGTCTAGTCGATGAGGCTCGCAGTTTAATCGGCGAGGGTATTCGCGAAGGCAAGACCTCATCGAGGGCAATTGGTTACGCGCAGGCACTGGCGCAACTCGACGGCGAGCTGACCGAGGCCGAAGCCATCGACGAGACAGCGCGCCTCACTGCACGCTATGCCAGACGACAAATGTCCTGGTTCAAACGAGACGAACGCATCCATTGGCTCGACTACCAAGACCCGAACACTCTGCAGTTGGCGCTCGGCCTGGTGCGCACCTATGCTCCCGCAATGCTCGGCGAATAGGCTTAGACCATGACTCAGATCGCATTCACCAAGGGCCACGGAACGGGTAACGACTTTGTGCTCGTGCTTGATCCTGATGGTGCTCTCGAGCTCAGTCAAGCGCAAATCGCGGCCATTTGCGACCGTCACTTCGGTATTGGGGCAGATGGCTTCATCCGCGTTATTCGTTCAGAGAACCTGGCTGAAGGTCAATCGGTGCTGACCGAAGAGCCTGAAGCAACTTGGTTTATGGATTACTACAACGCAGACGGCACGACTGCCGAGATGTGCGGCAATGGCAGTCGCGTATTTGCTCGCTACCTGACCGACAAGGGTTTGGTTGATCTTTCTGAAGGCGAGACACTAAGTATCGGAACTCGCGCTGGTGTGAAGGACATTCAGCGCAATCTGGCCGGCTTTGTGGTCGACATGGGGCGCTGGAAGCTCGAGCGAGACGAAGTTACTGTTCACGCGGGCCACTTGGCTGTTGCGCGCCCAGGACAGGGCATTAACGTGGGTAACCCACACGTGGTCGTCGCGCTCGAGAGCGAAAGTGAACTTTCTGCACTCCAACTGCACGACGCTCCAAGACTCGAACCGGTGCCCGAAAATGGTGCGAACGTTGAATTTGTAGTTGCCCAAGAAGTGAAGAACGGTGTTGGCTTCATTTCGATGCGCGTCTTCGAACGTGGCGTAGGTGAAACACTCTCGTGTGGCACCGGCATTTGCGCAGCAGCACTAGCAACGCGCTTCTGGGCAGGGACTGGTGCACCAAACAGTTGGCAGGTGACAGTTCCGGGTGGGACTTTGGGCGTCAGGATGTTCGCCACTGAAGACGGTGAGCACGTTGGCTTGAGCGGGGCCGCTGTTTTGACCTTTGACGGTCAGCTAGATCTGGCGCAACTCTAGATTCGAGCGTCCTTGATACATCGCGTGCTATAAGCGCACGAGACGCAAAATTCTAAAACCTTTTTCGCTGTCGATTCTTTCGCAGTGCAGATTCGCGAAAGTGCTCTGTAGCCAATTCAACAGCGAGTCGGCGCCTAGGCTTTTTGCCACCACCAAGTAGGCCTCGCACTCTTCGGCCAACCGTGGTAACCAAGTCTCAAGAATTTCGTGCGTTACAGCCTTGCCAACTCGAATCGGTGGATTCGACCAGATGCCTGTGAATTCGATGTCGTTAGGCACTTCAGAAGGCAAGCAGACCCGCACATTGCTCAGCCCCAAATCAGCGACATTCTTACGCGTGAGTTCAAGCGCTCGTTCGTTCACATCGATGGCCCAAATTGTTGCATCTGGGTTCTGCAGAGCCAGCGCAATTGCGATTGGTCCCCAGCCACAGCCAATGTCGAGCAGATTGCCCGAGTTCGGAGCCTGGTCTAGGTGAGCCAGAAGGGCAGTCGTTCCGGTGTCGAGGTGCTCTGGACTGAAGGTGCTGCCAGCGGTAATGATTTCGAGCTCTCGACCCGCGATTCTGACCTTGATGACCTTGGGCTTGAACCCTGATGCAGGATTGGCCGCAAAGTAGTGATCGCCAGACATAAGGCAAAGATTACCCAATTAGGGTTGATGCGATGGCAGATAAAGACACACCAATTGATCGCGGAGCCGAGGTCATTGACCGTATTTTGCGCCGCGGCGCTAAAGCTGCCGCGCTAAACGACGAGGTCGGAACTCGTCATCAAGACTTCGACGGTGATCAGCTCGATCTCGAAGAGCGCCACGCACTTCGCCGAGTCGCGGGTCTTTCGACAGAGCGCGAAGACATCAGCGATGTCGAGTACCGACAACTGCGACTAGAGAAGGTAATCCTGATTGGTCTCTGGGGTGAGCAGTCCCTAGCCGACGCCGAGAACTCGCTTCGCGAACTTGCTGCTCTTGCAGAGACTGCAGGTGCAGAGGTGCTCGATGGACTATTGCAACGACGCCCGCATCCTGATCCTGCAACCTACCTCGGTAAAGGCAAGGCGCAAGAGTTGAAGGCGCTAGTAGCGGCAGCCGGCGCAGATACGGTCATTGCCGACACCGAGCTGGCACCATCTCAGCGCCGTGAACTCGAGAACGTCGTGAACGCCAAGGTGATTGATCGCACGGCTGTGATTCTCGACATCTTCGCGCAACATGCAAAGAGCCGCGAAGGAAAAGCGCAGATCGAACTTGCCCAACTCGAGTACTTGCTTCCGCGTTTGCGCGGTTGGGGTGAATCGATGTCACGTCAGGCTGGTGGACAAGCCGCCGGTGGTGTCGGCATGGGCTCTCGTGGTCCCGGTGAAACCAAGATTGAACTAGATCGCCGCCGCATCAACACCAGGATGGCCAAGCTGCGCAAGCAGATTGCCGCGATGAAGCCGGCCCGCGAAACCAAGCGTGCCAGTCGCAAAAAGAATGCGGTGCCGTCGGTCGCCATTGCCGGTTACACAAACGCGGGCAAGTCGTCGCTGCTAAATCGACTTACCCAGGCCGGAGTTCTGGTTGAGAACGCATTGTTTGCGACTCTTGACCCGACTGTTCGCAAGACCCAAACCCCGGATGGTCGTCCTTACACGCTTGCGGACACAGTGGGTTTCGTGCGCAACCTACCGCACCAGCTGGTCGAGGCTTTCCGTTCAACGCTTGAGGAGATTGGCGACAGCGACCTCGTTGTACATGTAGTAGACGCGTCGCATCCTGATCCGGCTTCGCAAATTGCTACGGTGCGAGATGTGATTGGCGAGGTTGGTGCTCGCAATATTCCTGAGTTGATTGTGTTCAACAAGATTGACCTCGTCGATGAAACCACACGCATGGCATTGCGCAGTCTCGAGTCGAATTCGATTCAAGTTTCTTCGCGATCGGGTGAGGGCATGGCCGAGCTCCAAGCGCAGATTGCCGAACTTATTCCGAGACCAAACGTGCTGGTCGAGGTATTAATTCCCTACAACCGTGGTGATTTAGTTTCGAGAATGCATTTGAACTCGCAAATCGGCACGCTCGAATATGTCGAGACTGGAACGCGCATCTCCGCACACGTTCCTCCAGAACTCGCGGCAGAGCTAAAGGCCTACGCGGTTTAGAGCTTGCGAAGAACTGTAACGACCTTGCCGAGCACTTCGCAGTCATCTGCAGGAATCGGCTCATAGGCAGAGTTGCGCGGTAGTAACCAAGTGTGACCATCGCGCTGACGGAAAACCTTGCAGGTCGCCTCGCCGTCGATCATCGCGGCCACGATGTCGCCATTCTCAGCGGTCTTTTGTCCGCGAACGACGATTAGGTCTCCATCGCAGATTGCCGCGTCGATCATCGAGTCACCCTTGATCTCGAGCATGAAAAGGTCGCCCTTGCCGACGAGGCTTCTTGGCACCGGCATCATTTCTTCAATGTTTTGCTCGGCGGTAATTGGAACACCCGCCGCAATGCGACCGACTAGAGGAATGTGGGCGGCGTCGCCGAACGAAAGCGGGTTGTCGCTCTCGGCACGTTCAAGACCCTCTGGCTCCATCAAGACCTGGATGCCACGGGCGGCGCCATCCTTGGTGGCAATGTAGCCGGCCTTGTCGAGCTGGTCGAGCTGGTGCTTGACGCTCGAGACTGCTTTGAGTTCGACGTTCTCTGCGATCTCGCGCATGGTAGGGGTGTAGCCGTACTGATCCTTGTAGCGAACGATGAATTCAAGAATTCGAGCCTGTACCGGGCTAAGAACTGCTGCGCGGCGGTTGTTGTCTGACATAGGGCCTCCCCAGCCCTAAATGGGCTTTGTCGGTGGCAGTTGGTTGACTGCCTCTATCGAAACTTTATTCGAATAAATGGCCAAAACCAAACAAATTTTCGAATGTCGTGAAAAAACTCTTGACAGATTGTCGGGGGTTAGTCGTAATCTTGTTCTAAATCGAACAAATGTTCGAACGAAAGAAGGCAGAAATGGCTGTTTCAAAGGCTCAATACCTGGTTCGCCGCATCGGTGTTTTGTCGGTTCTAGGCCTAGCGCTGGCCGGCTTCGTGTCGGGTCAGGTTGCTAACGCAACCTCGACCAAGGTTGCTCCGGCTCACTACACGGTCCACCAGGGTGACACGATCTGGGGTATCGCAAAGAAGCTCAACCCTGGTGTTGATCCTCGCGACTACATGTTCCAACTGGTCGACCTAAATCAGCTGAAGACAGCAATCTTGGTTCCTGGGCAAGACCTAGTTCTCCCAAGCAACTAACTCGGTCCTAAGCGAGCATCTTGCCCGCGGGTATTCTTGCTGAATGGCCAACCTCGAAGACCTACCGCTGCGCGACGACCTCAAGGGTCGCAAGCCATACGGCGCGCCGCAACTTCATGTGCCAATCGCTCTCAACGTAAACGAAAACACTCATCGCATTCCGCGTGAGGTTATCGAAGACATTTTTTCTCGAATCGCTCATGCGACGCTGACTCTCAACCGCTACCCAGACCGCGAGTTTATGAAACTGCGCGTGGCATTTGCCGAGTATCTTGGCCACGGACTTACCGTCGAACAAATCTGGGCGGCCAACGGTTCAAACGAGGTAATTCAACACATCTTTCAAGCGTTCGGCGGTCCCGGTCGCCTGGCCATGGGGTTCGCGCCAACTTATTCCATGTATCCATTAATCGCTTCGGGTGCCGACACGGCATACGTCGATGCTCCACGACTGGATCGATACGAACTGACCCCCGACTACATTCGCGAGCAAGTGGCGAAGCACAAGCCAAACATTCTCATGCTCTGCTCGCCGAATAATCCGACTGGAACACCGCTCAGCATCGAATGCATTGATGCCGCTTACGACGCCGTATCTCAGGCCACTGGTGGAATCGTCGTGGTCGACGAGGCCTATGCAGAATTCGCTTCAAACACCACCGACACGGCGCTTTCGCTGCTCGAGGGGCGAGAACGACTTCTTGTCTCGCGAACTATGAGTAAGGCATTCGCATTTGCGGGTGCTCGCGTCGGTTACCTCGCCGCAGACCCTGGAGTAGTAGACGCATTGCGCCTGGTCCGCCTGCCTTACCACCTGAGTGCCTTGACTCAGGCGGCCGCTGAGGCGGCACTGGCGCATTCGGCCACTATGTTGGCGACCGTCGAAGACATTCGATTCCAGCGTGACCGCTTACTTCTCGAACTTCGCGAGATGGGTCTCGATCCTTACCGTTCAGATTCGAACTTCGTTCTTTTTGGTGGTCTCGAAGATGCCGCTGCAACTTTCCAGGCGCTGCTCGATCGAGGCATCCTTGTTCGCAACGTAGGAATCCCCGGCACGCTTCGCGTAACGGCAGGTACCGAAGCGGAGACCTCCGAATTTTTGTCCTCGCTTCGCGAGGTGCTCGCTGACTAAACTTGGGGTATCCCAAAGTCGCTAGCAGCGAAAGGCCATTTAATGAGTCGCACAGCCAGCATGCAGCGCAAGACTAGCGAGTCGAGCGTAGAGCTCAATCTGAACCTCGATGGAACCGGTAAGGCCGAAATCTCGACCACCGTTCCATTCTTCGACCACCTTTTGACCGCGTTGGCAAAGCACTCGCTGATTGACCTTTCGGTTAATGCAAGCGGAGACACCAACATCGATGCGCACCACACCGTCGAGGACACCGCAATCGTTTTGGGTCAGGCAATCAAGCAGGCGCTCGGTGACAAGTCGAAGATCGGCCGCTATGGCGATGCCACTGTTCCCCTTGATGACGCGCTCGCGCGTGCAGTCGTCGACGTTTCAGGTCGCCCATATTTGGTTCACAAGGGTGAGCCTGCAGGATTTGAATTTCACTTGATCGGCGGGCACTTCACCGGTTCGCTGGTACGTCACGTTTTTGAGGCAATCGCGCTAAACGCAGGCATCACTGTTCACGTGACAGTTCTAGACGGTCGCGACCCACACCACATCGCCGAGGCTGAGTTCAAAGCATTTGCCCGAGCACTGCGCAAGGCGGTTGAGCACGACGCTCGCGTCGACGGAATCCCGTCGACTAAGGGCGCCCTGTGATCGCACCCCGCGTTGTAGTTCTCGACTACGGCAGCGGCAATATCCATTCGGCGATTAAGGCGCTCGTTGCAGCCGGCGCAGAAGTTGAACTAACTCACGACCCGGCAGCGGCGCTCGCTGCCGACGGGCTGTTGGTGCCAGGGGTAGGCGCATTTACAGCAGTGATGAACCAGTTGAATGCTGTTGCTGGTGGTCGCATCATCGAACAGCGACTGATTGCATCCAAGCCCGTTTTGGGTATTTGCGTCGGGCAGCAGGTCATGTTTGAGCGCGGCATCGAGCACGATATCGAAACTGAAGGGTTAGGGCAGTGGCCTGGCGTCGTCGAATCGCTAGACGCGCCAATGCTTCCGCACATGGGTTGGAATACCGTAGAGGTTGCAGCTGGTTCTCAGTTGTTCGCGGGTATCGAAGACGAACGTTTCTATTTTGTGCACTCATATGGCGTGAAACACTGGAGTCTCGAAGCCGAAGGCGCATTCATCGCGCCGAAGGTCACCTGGGCTGAATACGGATCTAAGTTTGTTGCCGCAGTCGAAAATGGCCCACTCATGGCCACACAGTTTCACCCAGAAAAATCTGGTCAGGCCGGCATTCAGCTACTAAAGAACTGGCTTGCAACTTTCTAGAAAGTAAATACATGGCTAAATATCTCGAGCTACTTCCTGCTGTCGACGTTGCCGACGGCAAGGCGGTGCGCCTTACACAGGGCGAAGCTGGATCAGAAACCGATTACGGTTCTCCAGTCGAAGCTGCAATGACTTGGGTTGAAGCAGGCGCCGAGTGGATTCACCTCGTCGACCTCGATGCTGCCTTCGGTCGCGGCGACAACCGTTCGGTGATTAGTGAAGTGGTTGCAGCGGCCAGCTCCGTGAAGATCGAACTAAGTGGCGGAATTCGCGATGACGCTTCACTCGAGGCAGCGCTAGAGGCCGGAGCCACTCGCGTGAACCTTGGCACCGCGGCTCTCGAAAATCCAGAATGGACCGAGCGAGTGATCGCAAAGTTCGGCGACCAAATTGCAGTCGGCCTGGATGTGCGTGGCACGACCCTTGCCGCCCGAGGCTGGACCAAAGAGGGCGGTGACTTGTTCGAAGTTCTAGCTCGACTGGAGCAAGCAGGTTGCGCTCGCTACGTAGTCACCGATGTGACCAAGGACGGCACCCTACGCGGCCCAAACCTCGAACTGCTTCGCCAGGTAATGCAACACACCGACAAGCCGGTCGTGGCATCGGGCGGCATCTCGTCACTCGACGACATCCGTGATCTTCGAGCCCTCGTTGATGCAGGCCTAGAAGGCGCCATCCTTGGTAAATCGCTATACGCAGGGAAGTTCACGCTTCAGGAGGCACTGGCTATCGCCAGCGCATAGTGCATGAACTTTGAACACGAGCACCTGAATCCAAATAAGTTCACCGACTCCGCAGGAACTCCTTGGCAGGGTCGTGAATTTGAGAGCAATAAGTGGGCCGGCGATGACGGCAAGGCAAGCCCCAACTTCTTGGCGAGCATCAATGCATTTCAAAAGGGTGAGGCGACCCTCGAGGCACTAATCGATGTCATGCGAACTCAGCGATTCCTCATTCCGCTTCTTGCTGACTTGGGCGACGTTTCAGTCGGGGCACATGGGCAGGCCGTAGATAAGAGCGCCGACTTGAGCATCGTCACTGTGGCAACTCCCGATGAACAATCGGCACTTCCAGTATTTTCGTCAGTGGCCGCAATGACTGCCTGGAACGCGAGCGCTCGTCCGGTACCGGCAGATGCGAGGCGCATCGCGCTCGCGGCAGCCAGCGAAGGCAATACGCGCGTCGTAATCGATGCAGGTAGTGCAACCGAGTTTGTGATCCGCCGTCCTGCCATCGAAGCTTTGGCAAAGGATGAGATGTGGGTTCATCCAGTGCGCGATTCTCGAGTCACCCAAGAATTTGCAAAAGTGATGAGGCCGCTTGATCAAATCCAAAGCTTTGAACTAAGCGACGGCGATCCAACTTCGGTATTGGCAGCGGCTGAGTTGCAAGTGACTATCAAGTTGACGCCGGGGTTGTCAGCCGAGGACGTACAACAGGTGCTTCAGAAGTTCGCAACCGCGCTCGCGGAGAGCGAAATAATCGCTGAGTTGGTTGATAGCCTTCGCGTAAAACTTGCCTAGACGGGCGGCCTGCTTAGTTGACTGGCCCGGTGTATTTTTCGCCAGGCCCCTGGCCCGGTGCATCCTGAATGGTTGATGCTTCTCTAAAGGCGAGTTGCAATGAACGAAGACCATCACGAAGCGGGCGGGCGTGGTGGTCGCCCAGGTCGGCGGCAGCGCCGGTGATCAGAGCCGCCAAGGCGTTTATCAGCTTTCGAGCCTCATCGAGGTCGGCAGGATGCCCATCTTCGCCTAAACCACACTGAACGGCGGCGGCGCTCATGAGGTGAATAGCGGTGGTGGTGATCAGCTCAACGGCCGGAACCTCGGCGATGTCTCGCATCTGCTGATCGAATTGCTGCTCGTCCACTATTTACTCCTTCGGCTGGCCTCTGCTAGGCTAGCCCATGGCTCCGGGGCTCGCTCCGGTCAGAAGTGGATTCAATTCCCACCTAATTTCACCGCCTCTATAGGTGAATGGGTAAAAGCTTTAGGTTCGTTTGAACCTTGCGAGAAACGATTCGTTTCTGTGCGCTAGCGTCCTGCGCTTGCGTGGCCAGTTGCATTGCAACACAAATGTCACGACTAACAAGGAGCAACAATCAGCGACCCACGTATCAATGAGCGCATCCGTGTGCCTGAGGTTCGCCTCGTAGGACCAGCGGGTGAGCAGATTGGTGTAGTTCGCATCGAAGAAGCGCTACGTCTTGCTCAAGAAGCAGACCTCGACCTAGTCGAAGTAGCACCGATGTCGAAACCGCCTGTAGCGAAAATCATGGACTTCGGAAAATTCAAGTACGAAGCAGCCCAGAAGGTTCGCGAGGCACGTAAGAATCAGGTGAACACTGTTCTAAAGACCGTTCGATTCGGTTTGAAGATCGATGATCACGATTACAGCACCAAGCGGGCGCAGATCGAGAAGTTCCTTAAGGCCGGTGACAAGGTCAAGGTGATGGTGGTTTTCCGCGGTCGCGAGCAGTCACGTCCAGAGATGGGTGTCAAGCTGCTACAGAAACTTGCCGAAGAAGTAGCCAGTTTTGGATCAGTCGAATCGACTCCGTCGGTTGATGGTCGAAACATGGTTATGGTTATCGGTCCAGCAAAGAACAAGGCAGAAGCGAAAGCTGAAGCAAAGAAGGCAAAGGCTCCAGCCCCAGCCGCAACAGAGGACTCGGCAACCGCCGACGAATAGGAGAGAAGAATGCCAAAGCAGAAGACCCACTCGGGTGCCAAGAAGCGTTTCCGTTTCACTGGCAGCGGCAAGCTAATGAAGCAGCAGATCAACATGCGACACAACCTCGAGCACAAGTCGAGCCGTCGTACCCGCCGTCTGAACGTAGACCAGGTTGTCTCGGCCGCAGACTTCAAGACCATCAAGAAGCAGCTGGGCAAGTAGTCCTCGAGAATTTAGGAGCATAAGAAATGGCAAGAGTAAAGAACGCGGTTAACGCCGCGAAGAAGCGTCGCGTCGTTCTCGAGCGCGCATCGGGCTACCGTGGACAGCGTTCGCGCCTGTACCGCATGGCGAAGCAGCAGATGCTGCACTCGTTGGTTTACGCATTCAACGACCGTCGCGAGAAGAAGGGTCAGTTCCGTCGCCTATGGATTCAGCGCATCAACGCTGCATCGCGCGCAAACGGCATGACTTACAACCGTTTCATTCAGGGCCTAGCGCTTGCTGGTGTTCAGGTTGACCGCCGCATCCTTGCAGACCTAGCAGTAAACGAGCCAAAGACTTTCGCAAGCTTGGTTGCTACTGCAAAGGCTGCATTGCCAGCAGACACTTCGGCCCCAAAGGCTAAGTAGTCAAATTGTTGAACGATCCGTCAGCCGCAAAGGTTCGTCGGGTTGCTCGCTTGAGTCAAAAAGATGCTCGGTCTGAGACCGGGCTCTTTTTGCTTGAGGGGCCGCAGGGGCTGAAAGAGGCCACTGCCTTTCCCGAGTTGATCGACGAAATCTTTGCTACCGAGAGTGCACTCTCCGCACTATCGCAGCAATTCGCCGCGCTCGAAAATTCAGGTGTGCCAGTTTCTGTAGTGAGCGAAGCTGCGCTCAAATCGATGAGCGACACCAGCACACCACAGGGCGTAATTGCAGTCTGCCGCCAGCTCGATGTAGATCTCGACGAACTCCTCGAAACCAAGCCGCGCCTGATTGCGTTCTTGGCGAATGTTCGTGATCCAGGCAATGCCGGAACTGTGCTTCGCGCAGCCGATGCTGCCGGTGCCGATGCGGTAATCATCTCTGACAATTCGGTCGATCTGTACAATCCCAAATTGGTCCGTTCTACCGCCGGTTCGATCTTCCACGTACCAGTCGTGGTCGGTGCCCCCATCGAAGCAACCGTTGCCGCACTAAAGCAGGCAGGCATCCAGGTATTCGCAGCCACCGCGGCAGGCGAGCGGTTGCCACTTGCACCAGAGGTATTGGCAGAGCCGACGGCATGGATGTTCGGCAACGAAGCATGGGGCCTAGAACCCGAGTCAATCGCACTGGCCGATAAAGAAGTTGCGGTACCGATTTACGGAGACGCAGAGAGCTTGAATTTGGCCACGGCGGCGAGCATTTGCCTCTATGCCTCTGCCTTCGTTCAGAACGTCGCTGGTTAGACTAGTCAAATGTCTGCTAACCCAATCAATGCGTCAGCTGTTGCCGAAGTAGTTTCGGCTGCGCTGGCAGCAATTTCTTCGGCTGCAGACCTTGCCGCACTAAAGGCCGCTAGAGCTGGCATCATCGGTGATCAGTCCCAGATTCACGGCCTTAGCGCCTCAATGAAGTCACTTGCCAATGAATTCAAGGCCGAAGCCGGCGCATTAGTAGGAAAGGCTCGAGCAGAAATCACCGAGGCGTACGCAGCCCGCGAGGCCGAATTGGCCGTGCTCGAAGAGCGAGCCAAGTTAGCCGCCGAAAGAGTGGACATGACGGCGATCGCAACCCGAGTACCGCTCGGCGCCCGCCACCCACTTTCTCTGCTACAAGATCACATCTCAGACATCTTCATCGGCATGGGGTGGGAGATTGCGGAAGGTCCAGAACTCGAACACGAGTGGTTCAATTTCGACGCACTCAATTTCGACGCCGATCACCCTGCTCGAGCAATGCAAGACACTTTCTTTGTCGACCCTGTTGAGTCGCACCTGGTACTTCGCACCCACACTTCTCCAGTTCAAGTGCGCTCGCTTCTTGAGCGCGAACTTCCGGTTTACGTTCTGTGCCCAGGACGGGTGTTCAGAACTGACGAGCTCGATGCCACTCATACCCCTGTATTCCATCAGGTCGAGGGCTTGGCAATTGACAAGGGTTTGACCATGGCTGATCTTCGCGGCACCCTCGAGCACTTCGCTCGAAGTATGTTTGGCCCAGAGGCGCAAATTCGCTTGCGCCCATCATTCTTTCCGTTCACTGAGCCATCGGCAGAGCTTGATGTATGGCATCCCGGTGCAAAGGGTGGTGCTCGCTGGGTTGAGTGGGGCGGCTGTGGAATGGTGAACCCGAACGTGCTTCGCGCAGCAGGTATTGATCCTGAGCAGTACCAGGGATTCGCGTTTGGCATGGGCATCGAGCGCACGCTAATGTTCCGCAACGATGTCAAAGACATGCACGACATGGTCGAAGCCGATGTTCGTTTCTCGCAGCAGTTTGGAGTGAACCTCTAATGCGCGTCCCACTTAGTTGGTTGGCCGAGTACGTCGACCTACCTGCAGATGCAACTCCAGATTCGGTAATGGCTGAACTAGTCAAAGTTGGTCTCGAAGAGGAAGGCAAACACGGCTTCGAGGTAACTGGTCCGGTAGTTGTCGGTCAGGTACTCGAGTTCACCCCAGAGCCCCAGTCGAACGGCAAGACCATTCGCTGGTGCCAGGTACGCGTAGCGCCAGAAGGACAGCAGGCTGCCGACGGCGGCGCGGATGTTCGTGGCATCGTTTGTGGCGCAAGTAATTTTGAAGTCGGCGACAAGGTTGTTGTCTGCCTGCCGGGCTCGGTTTTGCCTGGTGACTTTGCGATTGCTGCCCGCTCAACCTATGGCCACACTTCAGACGGCATGCTGGCCTCGGCTCGCGAGCTAGGCCTTGGCGATGACCACTCTGGCATCATGCGTCTGAACCAGTTGGGTCTCGACCCGAAGGTTGGCGTCGATGCCATCGAGTTGCTTCACCTAGATGACAGCGCGGCAGACGTCAACGTCACACCAGACCGTGGTTACTGCTTCTCGGTTCGCGGCATTGCTCGCGAATACGCGCATGCCACTGGCGGCGAATTCCGTGACCCAAAGGGTAACGCCCACCTCGACAGTGGCCATGGCTTCGCACTTACTCTCGACGATAAGAACCCGGTTCGCGGCAAACTTGGCATGCAGCGCATGGTACTGCGATCAGTCATCAACATCGATCCTTCGCGACCAACTCCACCATGGATGATCGCGCGTCTAAAACTCGCAGGTATGCGTTCAATTTCACTTGCGGTTGACATCACGAACTACGTAATGCTTGAGCTTGGTCAACCAACGCACGCATACGATGCCGACAAGCTCACCGGCGGTATCACTGTTCGTCGCGCATTACCGGGAGAAACTCTTAAGACTCTCGATGGTCAAGTGCGCAAACTCGATGTCGAAGATCTACTCATCGCCGATGACAGTGGGCCAATCGGTCTGGCCGGCGTAATGGGTGGCGAAAGCACCGAAGTCGACTCAACCACCAAGCGCGTCATCATTGAAGCCGCATGTTTCGACCCGGTGACCATCGCGCGCTCGGCCCGTCGTCACAAGTTGATCTCTGAAGCCTCAAAGCGATTCGAACGCGGAGTTGACCCAATGATGGCCGACAACGCTGCTGCTCGTGTTGTGCAGTTGCTCGAAGTTCACGCCGGCGGTGAGGCAGATGCACTTGGTGCCGAATACCGCCAGCTCGAGCCGGTAGCACCAATCTTCTTGCCAATCGATTACGTTGCTTCGCTCGTAGGCGTTACCTACGAAGCTGACCAACAGGCGAAGATTCTTTCGGAGGTTGGCTGCGTTGTCGCTCACGTCGACGGTGGGTTCGAAGTCATTCGTCCAAGCTGGCGCCCAGACATCACAGACAAGAGCGACCTCGCCGAAGAGATCGCCCGAATCGGCGGCTACGACAGGATTCCTGCTCGACTTCCCGTCGCGCCTCCGGGCCGAGGTCTGACGCAGAACCAGAAATTCCGTCGCAATGTCTTGCAGGCCCTCGTTGGCTCGGGCCACACCGAGGTCTTGAACTACCCATTCCTTGGCGGCGAGCAAAACCGCTGGTTCGCCGAGCAGTCGGCTCCGGCCGTGCGCTTGGCCAATGCATTGCAGTCTGAGACAAGCGAGATGCGCCTAAGTTTGCTGCCAGGATTGCTCGATGCGGCCGCTCGCAACATCTCTCGAGGCCTTACCGACTTGGCGATCTTTGAAGAGGGTTCGGTATTTTTGCCAACCAGCACTGTGACTTCGAGTGACGTATTGCCTGTCGGTAATGAGCGCCCTGCTCCAGAATTGCTTGCCCAGCTTGAGAAGCAGATCCCAGTTCAACCACGCCACCTCGCAGTTGTATTGACGGGTAACCGCGTTGCCGAGCAGGTAGGTCAGCGCGCAATTGCCGCCGACTACCAGGATGCGCTCGCCGCAGTTCGCACCGCCGTTGCAGCCGTTGGCGCAAATCCCGAATTTGTCCAGAATGAAGTCAAGGGCTTCCATCCGGGTCGCAGTGCAGCGGTTCACGTCGCTGGCGTGCAGATTGGTGTCGTTGGCGAGATTGACCCTGCACTTACCACTGCAGCCAACTTGCCGCGTCGAGTAGCCGCGGCCGAGTTGAACCTGACCGCGCTGTACGACGTTGCGCCAAAGGTGATTTCGGCGAATGCTGTGCACATCATGCCTGCGGCAACCCAAGACCTTTCGCTAGTCGTCGACATTGATCTACCTGCTGCCGAGTTGCAGCGCGCAATCGTTGCAGCTTCAGGTGAATTGCTCGAGAGCATCGTTCTCACCGATGACTATCGCGGTTCGAATCTTGAGGCAGGCACCAAGTCACTTACCTTCGCTCTGCGCTTCCGCGCTGCCGATCGAACACTTACTCAGGCTGAGGTCACCGAGGTTCGCGACCAGGCGGTAGCGTCAATTTCGCAAAACTACAAAGTTCAACTGCGGGCATAGCGAAAAGTCATGGCTTACTCAGTAGCAGTTGCAGGGGCCAGCGGAAACGCCGGCGGTGAATTGCTGCGCCTGATTGCCAAGCATCCTCAACTAGAACTCAAAACGGTGACCGCCAGCAGTATGGTTGGCCAGTCAGTAAGCGCCGTGCACGACAGCACAAAATTTGGTTCGCACGTTTTTGCTCCAACAGATCCAGATCTGCTGGCAAAGCACGATGTGGTTTTCTTGGCTCTGCCACATGCCATGTCAGCAGAACTCGCCAGGCAGCTACCCGAGAATATTTTGGTAATCGACTGCGCAGCCGACTTCCGACTCGAATCAGAGTCCGACTGGGTCAAGTTCTATGGCGGCGAACACGCTGGTACCTGGGCGTATGGCATGCCAGAGTTGCTCATCGATGGTGGTAACGCCAAGCAACGCGAGGTGCTCGAGGGTGTTAACCGCATCGCAGTGCCGGGTTGCAATGTCACGGCCATCACGATTGGCCTAGCGCCGGCTCTGGCTGCTGGGCTAGTCGAGGCCGATGACCTAGTCAGCATCCTCACCGTCGGCACCTCGGGTGCCGGCCGAGGTGCAACCGAGAAGCTTTACGAACTCGAGCCAACCGGATCGGCTAACGCATACCAAGTTGGCGGCATTCACCGCCACACTCCAGAGATCGAACAAAATCTTTCGAAGTCGGCGGGGCGGCGCATCCAAATCTCATTCACGCCGGTCCTCGCATCTCTCGAGCGCGGCATCCTTTCGGTGAACTCTGCGAAGTTGAAACCTGGTGTGACGCTCGAAAAACTACGCGATGCCTATGCTTCGGCCTACGACGAAGAGTACTTTGTGGACCTTCTAGAAGCAGGCGTATTCCCAAGTACCGCGGACACCATCGGAATCAACAAGGCGCTTATCGGCCTCGCTATCGATGAGCACGCAAACCGCCTCGTCTCAATTTGCGCCATCGACAATCTCGTCAAGGGGACCGCCGGTGCTGCGATTCAGTCAATGAACATCGCACTCGGTCTCGACGAAAAACTTGGCCTCACCGAAATCGGACTATAAAAATGACAGTGACCTTTGCAAGCGGATTTGTTGCCGCAGGCGTGCGAGCAGGAATCAAAAAGTCTGGCAATCGAGATCTTGCGCTTGTGCAAAATCTTGGCCCGCTAAACTCTGCTGCTGCAGTATTCACTTCGAACCGTTGTCAAGCCAATCCGATCATTTGGTCGCGCCAGGTCATCGTTGACGGCCAGGTTTCTGCAATCGTGCTCAACTCAGGCGGCGCCAACTGCTACACCGGGCCACAGGGTTTCCAGACCACTCATGCCACCGCCGAAGCAGTTGCCGAAAAGCTTCAAGTTTCTGCCGGCGATGTTTTGGTTTGCTCAACCGGTTTGATCGGCGATCAACTTGATCGTGACAAGCTCGTTGCCGGCGTGGCACTTGCTGCTGCCGAACTCAGTGCCGATGCGGGAGCCTTGGCCGCCGAAGCCATCATGACCACCGATTCAGTTGCCAAGACAGCCGAATTCCAGGGTGAAGGTTGGCGAATTGGCGGCATGGCCAAGGGTGCGGGAATGCTCGCACCTGGGCTCGCCACCATGCTGGTGGTCATAACCACCGATGCCGTGGCCAGCAGCGATGAACTCGATAGAGCTCTGCGCGCAGCAACTCGAGTCACCTTCGATCGCCTCGATTCAGACGGATGCATGTCAACCAACGACCAAGTCACGCTTATGGCTTCTGGCGCGTCGGGTGTAAGTCCGGCTGCCGAGCAGCTGGCGCACGGCGTGCTCGAGGTCTGCCGCTCACTAGCGGCTCAGCTGCTTCGCGATGCCGAAGGCTCGAGTCATGACATTGCGATTCGCGTGCACGGCGCTGCCAGCGAAGATGATGCCGTCAAGGTAGGACGCTCGGTCGCTCGAAATAACTTATTCAAGGCGGCCATCTACGGTAACGATCCGAACTGGGGTCGCATCCTTGCAGCAGTGGGCGTAACCGATGCAAAGTTCGACCCGTACGACATCGATGTGCACATTAACGGGGTTTCGGTTTCTCGCAAGGGCATGCCGGATCAATCTCGCGACTTGGTCGACCTAACTCCACGTGAAGTTTCGATTGGCATCAACCTAAATGCAGGTGACCACGAGGCAACCGTTTTCACTAATGACTTAACTCACGAATACGTCGAAGAGAACAGCGCATACTCGAGCTAATGATTCCTGCAAACGATTCCGATAACGAACTAGCGCGCGTCAAGGCGCAGACACTAATCGAGTCGCTTCCTTGGCTTCAGCGTTTTCACCAGAAGGTTGTTGTCGTCAAGTTCGGTGGCAACGCGATGGTCGACGAGAACCTTCAGCGCGCATTCTGCGAAGACATGGCCTACCTGCGTTGGGTTGGCATCAAGCCGGTAGTGGTGCATGGCGGTGGCCCGCAAATTTCCGCTCGCCTCGAAGAGCTCGGCATCGCATCGGAGTTTCGAGGCGGTTTCCGCGTCACCACTCCAGCATCAATCACTGTGGTTCGCGATGTACTTCGAAATCAAATCTCGGCTTCTCTGGCCAGCATGATCGAGACCGCCGGAGCACAGGCGACGGTATTGTCAGGCGAAGACTCCAGCCTCTTCCGCGCCGAAGTCACCAAGCTCGAAACCGACGAAGGTCTTGTAGACATTGGGCTGGTCGGCGAAGTTGTCCAGGTCAATCCGCGGGTGGTTTTCGAGGCGCTCGAGGCCGGCCGTATTCCTGTAATCAGCACCGTGGCGCCAGACGCATCAGGTCAGTTGCTTAACGTGAATGCTGACTTAGCAGCAGCCTCGCTCGCCGTGGCTCTTGGCGCCGAAAAACTCATGGTTCTTACCGATGTACCTGGCCTCTACTCAGACTGGCCTAATCGCGATTCGTTGGTGAGCGAGATTACCGCGACAGAGCTTCAGGTTCTGCTTCCAAAACTCGAATCGGGCATGATTCCAAAGATGCAGGCCTGCCTGCAGGCCGTTACCGGCGGGGTACCGCAGGCTCACGTGATTGACGGCCGCACGCCACACAGCATCCTTCTCGAAATCTTCACCCTTTCGGGCTTCGGCACCATGGTGCTACGCTAAGAACTTCTCGCAGGCATTTCGTCGGCGAGTTTTTTGTTTTCGAAGGGATTCAAAATGGTTCGCCACTTTCTTAAAGACGATGACATCACGCCGGCAGAGCAGGCTGCCATCATCCGTCGTGCCATCGAACTCAAAAAGAACCCTTATAGCGAGCGCCCTTTCGAAGGCCCAAAGACCGTTGCACTTATTTTTGACAAGACTTCGACCCGTACCCGCGTTTCATTTGCGGTCGGTGTCGCCGATCTCGGTGGTGTTCCGCTAATCATTGACTCGCAGAGCAGTCAAATGGGCGGCAAGGAGTCTGTTGCCGATACCGCACGCGTTCTCGACCGTCAGGTCGCTGCAATTGTGTGGCGCACCTACGCCCAGGCTGGGCTCGAAGAAATGGCCGCAAACTCAAAGGTTCCGGTAGTCAATTCGCTTAGCGATGACTGGCACCCTTGCCAACTACTTGCTGACCTGATGACCATCCAGGAGCACAAGGGCAAGTTAGCCGGCCTAAAGATCGCCTACATCGGCGACGGTGCCAACAACATGGCCAACAGCTATCTGGTTGCCTGTGCCATGGCTGGAATGACAGTCTCGGTTGCCAGCCCGGCGGCTTATCTGCCAGATTCCAAGGTCGTAGCGCATGCAGAGACCATTGCGGCCAAGACCGGTGGGGTAGTTGAGGTTCACGGCGACCCAATTTCGGCGATCCAAAGCGCCGACGTGGTTGTTACTGACACCTGGATTTCAATGGGCCAAGAATCCGAGAAACAGGCCCGAATCCAAGCTTTTGAGGGTTACACCATCGACGCCACGCTCATGGCCTATGCCAAACCCGATGCTATTTTTATGCATTGCTTGCCTGCCTATCGCGGCTACGAGGTTGCGGCCGAGGTGATCGACGGCCCACAGTCGGTTATTTGGGATGAGGCCGAGAATCGACTCCACGCACAAAAGGCGCTTTTGGCCTTCCTTGCCGACCACAACGGCTAGAACCAAGAGACTCCAAACAACTGAGCGGGTAACAACCAAGCCCAGCATCGGCCTCTATATAGAGGCACTGAATAGAATTGCCACTAATGAACGACGCAAATTCACTATGGGGAAGCCGGTTCGAGTCCGGTCCGGCCGAATCTTTGGCGGCTTTGAGCCGTTCGGTTCACTTCGACTGGCGCCTAGCCAGGTACGACATCGCTGGCACTCGAGCGCACATCAAGGCACTAATGTCGGCTGGCTACCTGACCACTGCCGAACACGAGAAGCTCGAGCGCAGCCTGGTTGAGCTCCAGTCACGTGTAGATCAGGGCGGTTTTACCGCAAAACTTCAAGACGAGGATGTTCACTCTGCCCTCGAGCGTGGACTCATCGAGATCGCCGGGGCTGAACTTGGCGGCAAGGTGCGCGCAGGCCGCTCGAGAAACGACCAGATTGCGACGCTGATTCGCACCTATTTGCTTGACGAAGCGGCAACCCTGCACCGCTTGGTTCTAGACCTGATTGAGGTTTTGGTGACCAGGGCAGAGGAACACCTCGGTGTGGCCATGCCCGGAAGAACCCACTTCCAGCACGCCCAGCCGGTGTTGCTTTCGCACCAGTTGTTGGCGCACGCCTGGCCACTGGTTCGCGACCTAGAACGCCTGCGCGACTGGAGAGTACGCGCATCGCTCTCGCCCTACGGAGCTGGCGCGCTCGCGGGAAACACACTGGGCCTCGACCCAAATCTTGTTGCAGCAGAACTCGGACTCAGCGGCCCTACCCAAAACTCAATTGACGCCACATCGAGTAGAGATGTAGTTGCGGAGTTCGCATTCATCGCGACGATGGTGTCGATTAACCTTTCGCGTTTCTCAGAAGAGATCATCATCTGGGCTTCGCGTGAATTTGATTACATCAAGTTGAGCGATTCGTACTCGACTGGTTCATCGATCATGCCGCAGAAGAAGAACCCAGACATTGCAGAACTTGCACGCGGTAAAGCCGGTCGTGCAATCGGAAATCTCACCGGCCTACTTGCAACTCTCAAAGGGTTGCCACTGGCTTACAACCGCGATCTGCAGGAAGACAAAGAACCTGTTTTTGATTTAGTTGATCAACTGAAGCTCGTTCTACCTGCATTCACCGGAATGGTTGCGACCATGCTGTTCAATCGCAATCGACTCGAGATGCTAGCGCCTGCAGGTTTCTCACTCGCTACTGACGTGGCCGAGTGGTTAGTCAAAAAGAAAGTTCCTTTCCGCGATGCCCACGAGATAACTGGCAAGCTCGTTGCGTACTGCGAACAAAACTCGCTTGACTTGCACGAAGTTCCAGACAATGAGATGGCAGCAATCTCGCCACATCTAACTCCTGATGTTCGCGATGTCCTCACCGTCGGTGGTTCGATCAAGGCTCGCACCGGTACGGGCGGTACCGCTCTGCCGCGTGTACTCGAACAGATTCAAGCACTGCGCAAGATTGCTCCAAAGGTGGCTCAGTAAATATGAACGCAATGTCCGCGCAACAAAATGATTCAACGTTTACCGACGTACTCGAAGAACTAAAGTGGCGCGGGCTCGTCGCTCTTTCGACCGACGAAGCCGAACTTCGTCAGGCACTAACCACGGGGTCAATTACGTACTACTGCGGCTTCGACCCAACCGCCGCATCGCTTCACCTGGGGAACTTGGTTCAGTTGCTCACCATGCGTCGCTTGCAGCTCGCAGGCCACAAGCCGCTGGCACTCATTGGCGGTTCTACCGGCCTAGTAGGCGACCCACGCCCAACTGCAGAGCGCACTCTCAATACCAAAGAGACTGTTGCCGAATGGGTAGACAAGCTTTCGCGTCAAGCTTCGCGCTTTCTGTCTAACGAGGGCGACAACGCAGTTCGGTTGGTCAACAATCTCGACTGGACAGCACCAATTTCAGCGATCGATTTCCTGCGTGAAATCGGAAAGCACTTCCGTGTTGGCAAGATGCTTTCCAAAGATGCAGTGAGTGCGCGTCTCAACTCAGAACATGGCATCTCTTACACCGAGTTCAGCTACCAAATTCTTCAGGGTCTCGACTTCCTTGAGCTATACCGTCGCTACGACTGCGTTTTGCAAACCGGCGGAAGCGATCAGTGGGGCAACCTAACTAGCGGCACAGATTTGATTCACAAAGTCGAAGGCAAGAGCGCGCACATTCTTGCGACTCCACTCATTACAAACTCAGACGGAAAAAAGTTCGGCAAGTCTGAGGGCAATGCAATTTGGCTCGACCGCGAGTTCACTTCACCTTACGCGTTCTACCAGTTCTGGTTGAACGTCGACGATGCAGATGTTGTCGACCGCCTAAAAGTCTTCACGTTCCTCTCGCGCGCTGAAATCGAAGAACTTGCCAAGCAAACTGCCGAAGCTCCATACCTTCGAGCAGCGCAAAAGCGACTCGCACTTGAGGTCACCTCTTTGGTTCACAGCGCCAAGGATGCACAGGCCGCAATCGATGCAAGTGCTGCACTTTTCGGCCAAGGTGAACTCGACGCACTAGACGCAGAGACACTATCTGCTGCGCTCCGCGAGCTCCCGCACGTTTCGGCAGGTGAGGGAAGTGCTATCGCAAACCTCCTCGTTGACACCGGTCTCGTCGACAGCATCTCTGCAGGACGCCGCGCCATCAAAGAAGGCGGCGTCTACCTCAACAACGTGAAGATCGAAGATGAGGCTGCTGTGCTCCAGGATTTGCTTCACGGAAAGTTCGCTGTCTTGCGTCGCGGCAAGAAGACCCTTGCCGGCATCTTCGCAAACTAGGCCAATTTTCAAAAAAAGTTCAAAAAAAGTGCCATTTTGGCCCGTTTCGATTTGACACCTTCGTTACCAATGCGTAATGTAGACACCTGTTGCCCAAAGTTTGGCAGTTCTGCTTAGATAGCCGGCTCAAGCGCAACAAATAAGACAATCGTCCAGCTCAAAAGAGGGCCTAAAAGCCTCATTTTTAGCCTGGTTTGGCTGTCTAAAACTTGCAAAAAATTGCCAGGTGTCAGACTTTGACTTTTGGCGATTCTTTGCTAAGTTAGTGAAGTTGCTCTGCGGAAGTCGCATCCCGGCTCTCTGTAGCAGCATCCGATCTTTGAGAACTCAACAGTGTGCACAAAAACAATGTCGATGCCAAGAACCTCTTGGCTAGTTGCTTGCAATTAGCCAGAGAACAAATTGGATTAGACAGATTGTCAGCAATGACATCTATTTAGTCATAATCAAACTGAGGCGCCATTTTCCGGCGCTTTCGAAAAACTTCGGTCGCTTGCGATCGAAAACATTTTTATCGGAGAGTTTGATTCTGGCTCAGGACGAACGCTGGCGGCGTGCTTAACACATGCAAGTCGAACGATGAAGCTGGAGCTTGCTCCGGTGGATTAGTGGCGAACGGGTGAGTAACACGTGAGC
>JBDKLV010000077.1:0-2684 GCA_039795455.1 Actinomycetota bacterium | reverse complement strand
CCACGCCGGAGTTGCCGTGGCGAATCCCCACCTAAACCCCTTTAAAAGAGGATTGCCCCTTGTCTAAGCCAGTTGTACTGATCGCTGAAGAACTATCTCCGGCCACCGTTGAGGCCCTCGGGCCTGATTTTGATATCGTCAACGTTGATGGCACCGACCGCCCAGCTCTGCTCAAGGCTTTGGGCAAGGCAGACGCCATCCTGGTGCGGTCGGCTACCCAGGTTGATGCCGAGGCAATTGCGGCAGCCCCACAGCTAAAGGTCATTGCCCGTGCGGGTGTAGGCCTAGACAACGTAGACATCAAGGCGGCTACCGCTGCCGGCGTGATGGTGGTCAACGCCCCAACCTCGAACGTGATTTCGGCCGCAGAGTTGGCCATCGGTCACCTATTTGCCCTGGCTCGCTTCATTCCAGATGCCAATGCCTCGCTGAAGGCAGGCGAGTGGAAGCGCTCGAAGTACACCGGTGTCGAGCTCTATGAGAAGACCATCGGAATCATCGGCCTTGGCCGCATCGGCACCCTGGTTGCCCAGCGTCTTGCCGGCTTTGGCGCAAACCTGATCGGTTACGACCCATACGTGACCCCTGCTCGCGCAGAGCAGATCGGCGTGAAGCTCGCCACCTTGGATGAAGTCATTGAGCAGTCAGACTTCATTACTATCCACATTCCTAAAACCCCTGAGACCACTGGCATGATCTCGACCGAGCAGTTTGCTAAGGCAAAGCCAAACCTGCGCATCGTGAACTGTTCGCGCGGTGGAATCATCGACGAGGCTGCGCTCTATGAGGCACTGAAGTCAAAGCGCATTGCTGGTGCTGGTCTCGACGTGTTCGTTAGCGAGCCACCAAAGGGTTCGCCACTTCTTGAGCTTGAGAACATCGTGGTTACTCCACACCTTGGTGCATCGACCGATGAAGCGCAAGAGAAAGCCGGCATCTCGGTTGCCAAGTCGGTTCGCTTGGCGCTCGCTGGCGATTTGGTTCCTGATGCAGTGAACGTTGCCGGTGGAAACATCGACGCGTCGGTCAAGCCGGGCATCTCGCTAATGGAGCACATGGGTCAGGTGCTGTTTGCTCTTGCCGGTGGCGCTGTTTCGGCGATCGAGGTTGAGGTTCGCGGAGAGATCGCAGCTCATGATGTTTCGGTGCTCAAGCTTGCTGGTCTAAAGGGCTTCTTCCAGAATGCTGTCACCGAGCAGGTCTCATATGTGAACGCGCCGCTAATGGCCGAGGCTCGCGGCATCGATGTTCGCCTGACCGTCGATGGCCACAGCGACGAGTACCGCAACGTGACCAGCATCAAGGCTGTGCTGAGCGACGGTTCGACCGCTTCGGTTTCGGGCACTGTGATTGGCCCGAAGCTGCACCAGAAGATTGTCGCGATCAACGGCTATGACATTGACCTATCGATGGCAGAGCACTTGGTCATGATGGTTTACAAGGACCGTCCGGGCATCGTTGCCATCTACGGCAAGGCTTTCGCCGAGGCCGGTATCAACATTGCAGCCATGCAGATTGCCCGCCAGCAAAAGGGCGGCAAGGCCCTTTCGATCATCACCGTTGACTCGCCAGTCGAGGCAGCAGTGCTCGAGAACGTTCGCGTTGCGATCGAAGCCGAGCAGATGACCGCAATCGACATCAACCTCTAAGGATTCAAATGACTCACATTCTCGACATTCGCACTCCAGAAGAAGTTGCCGACGGTCACATCGCCGGCGCGATCATCGTTGATTTCAAGAACGAGAACTTCTCGACCGAAATCGCCAAGCTCGACATGGCTGCCGACTACATCATTCACTGCCGTTCGGGTCAGCGCGTTTCGAACGCAATTCCAATGATGCGCGACCTCGGTTTCACCGGTGAGCTGACCAATGCGGGCGGCATCGAGGATGCCGCCGCGATGACCGGTCAGCCAATCGTCATCGACTAGCTCGGTATTTCTGCACGCGCGGTTAGGCTGAACTCGTGAACGAGATCACCAGCCGCGAATACTGGAACAACAAATACGCCGCCACCGACGAACTGATTTACACCGATGTGGTTAATCGTTTCGTCAAGGAGTATTGCGAAGGGCTCAAGCCCGGCAAGATGATCGACTTGGCTGGTGGTGAAGGCCGCAACTCGGTGTTCTTTGCCGAGAAGGGCTGGCATGTCGAGAACATCGACATCTCCAACGTCGCGCTCACCAAGTTTTTGAAGCTCGCCGAAGAGCGCGGGGTAGCAGGCAAGGTTTTTGCTAACTGCGCTGATGCGACTGGCTTTGAGTCGGTTTTGACTCCAGTCGATCTAGGTGTCGTTGGCTACCTGCAGATTCCAATGCCCGACCTGGCCGATGCCCTATACTGCCTGATCGACAACATTCGTAAGGGCGGCGTGCTGTTTGGGGTTTGGCACTCGTTGAACAACATCGAAGAAGGTTTCGGTGGGCCACAGAATCCGGATGTGCTGCCTTCGGTGGAGCGCATCCGTGAAATGTTGGCCGAAGAGCCGCTCGATATAGAGGTGCTCGAGGTTCGTGATGGTCAGGTACAGACCACAGAGGGGCTCAAGCCGTCGAAGACCCTGGTGCTCAAGGCCAAGAAGACTGCCTGACTAAACTTGGGCTAAACCCCAGTTTTGGAGCGCACGTGACTCGTGAATACAAAATCGCCGTAATCGGCGGAGATGGCATTGGCCCTGAGGTG
>JBDKLV010000076.1:0-3923 GCA_039795455.1 Actinomycetota bacterium | reverse complement strand
GTTGCCGGTCCAGTCGTGTGCTGCAGCTAGAAGTACGTCTGGGCCAGTGCCAGCAGGTACTGCGGTCTTCAGCTGGTCACGAACCTGGCCGAAGTCCTTTCCAGTTAGGGTGACGGTTACGCCGTTAGCCTTTGCCCAGTCAGCGACTGGAGTAGCAAAGTCTGCCTTGCGTGCGCTGTCAACCCATACCAAAAGGGTAGGGGTGTCTGCGATGGCTGGAGTGCTTGCCATAAGCATCGCTCCAGTTGCCAAAGTCGCTACTGCGGCAGCAACGCCGCTCTTGCGGATCTTCATAGGTGTTACCTTTCGAAACTACGTAGTTGAAGGACTTGCAATCAAGTCCCTACTATCCAACCGCTTTATGTCGCCTTATGCCAACTCAGGAATGGGGCATTTGGTAACGGTTTGGTCAAGATTTGTTTACCTAAAAACTGCGCCAAATCACCCCAAAATTGCTTATAACCTTGGAGGCATGTCAAATTCTCCAATCCTTTACCAGACCAAAGACAACCCTGAATGGTGGCGGTCAAGCGTCATTTATCAGATCTACCCTCGTTCGTTTGCCGATGGCAACGGCGATGGCATGGGAGACCTGAAAGGTATCGAAAGCCGCCTGCCAGAACTGGCCGAGCTGGGCATCGATGCTATCTGGTGCTCACCTTTCTTTAAGTCGCCTCAGAAGGATGCCGGTTACGACGTCAGTGACTACAAAGACATTGACCCGCTGTTTGGAACCCTGGCCGACTTTGACTCGTTGGTGGCAACCGCCAACAAGCACAACATCAAGATCATCGTCGACCTAGTGCCAAACCACTCGTCGAGCGATCACGAGTTCTTCAAGGCCGCGCTCGCTGCGGCCCCTGGTTCGCCAGAGCGAGAGATGTACATGTTCCGCGACGGCAAGGGCGTCAACGGCGAGCTTCCTCCTAACAACTGGGAGTCGGTATTCGGCGGCATCGCCTGGACTCGCATCACCGAGCCAGACGGCACTCCTGGCCAGTGGTACCTACACATCTTTGATTCATCGCAGCCTGACCTGAACTGGGACAACCCGAAGGTTCGCGAAATGTTCGACGACGTTTTGCGTTTCTGGCTCGACCGCGGCGCCGCCGGTTTCCGTATCGACGTTGCACACGGCATGGTTAAGCGCGCAGGTTTGCCTGACGTTGCAGAGGCCGACTCGCACATGGGTGGCGCAAAGACCGAAGCACAGATGTCGATCAAGGAGCTCGAAGAGAAGAACCCGTTCTGGGGTCAGCCTGAGGTTCACGACATCAACCGTCGCTTCCGCAATGTTTTGAACGAGTACCAAGACCGAGTTATGTGTGGCGAGGCATGGGTCATGCCACTTGAGCGCATGGCTACTTGGGTTCGTCCAGACGAGTACCACCAGACCTTCAACTTCGGTTACCTCGAAACTCCTTGGAACAAAGAGAAGTTGCAGAAGGTAGTTACCGAATCGCTGAAGGTTTTCGGTGACGTCGGCGCTCCATCCACTTGGGTGCTTTCGAACCACGATGTGATCCGTCACGCATCGCGCATGGGTTATGACCAGATTCCGAAGCAGGGTGACGGCATTGGCCCGAACTCGCCTCAGCCAGACGAAGCTCTCGGTCAGCGTCGCGCACGTGCCGCGAGCGCGTTCATGCTCGGACTACCTGGTGGTGCCTACATCTACCAGGGTGAAGAGCTTGGCTTGCCTGAGCACACCACTCTCTCGGCATCGTTCCGCGAAGACCCAACCTTCTTTAGAACTAAGGGCGAGCGCGTTGGCCGAGACGGCTGCCGCGTTCCACTGCCTTGGGAAGCTGGCGTAAACGAGTCGAACGGATTCTCTTCGACTGGTAAGTCGTGGTTGCCACAGCCTGACTCGTACAAGAAGTACGCGCGCAGCAACCAGGAGGGTGTCGCAGGTTCGACTCTCGAGCTTTACAAGCGACTACTAAAGGTTCGTCGCGAAGAAGTGATGGGTGCAGGTAACTTCCGCTGGGCTCCTGAGTTCGAAGACAAGAACACCTTGGCTTACATCAACAACGGTGTGCTTGTGCTCAGCAACTTTGGTCCTGACGCTGTCGTTGTTCCTGCAGGTGAATTGCTTGCAACTACTCAGCACGACCTCACTGTCGAAGGCGAACTCGAGATTGACCAGACCGTTTGGATCAAGCTCTAGCCAATGGCTATCGATGTAACTTCAGGAGTTAGCCACCCTGCTCGCGAAGGCGGGCAGTGGTGGCGCTCCGGTTGCATCTATCAGATTTACCCGCGCTCATTCGCAGACGCTAACGGCGATGGAATGGGCGACCTCGCAGGTATCACCTCGCGACTCGAATCGCTCGCCACTCTTGGCATCGATGCGGTTTGGCTTTCACCTTTCTATACGTCGCCGCAAAAAGATGCAGGTTACGACGTTGCCGATTACTGCGATGTCGATCCGCTGTTTGGCACACTCGAAGATTTCGACGCAATGCTCGCGCGTGCGCATTCACTCGGACTAAAAGTCCTCATCGACCTAGTGCCAAACCACAGCAGCGACAAACACGTTTGGTTTCAGCGCGCGTTGAGTTCGGCGCCGGGCAGCGATGCTCGCGCTTTTTATCACTTCAAGGATGGTCGTGGTGTCGACGGCAACGAACCGCCGAACAACTGGGTGTCGATGTTTGGCGGTCCGGCGTGGACTCGCGTCACCGAGGCCGACGGCAGCCTTGGTCAGTGGTACCTACACCTCTTTGACTCATCACAGCCAGACCTGAACTGGGCGAACCCCGCAGTACAGGCGGCATTCGAAGACATCCTTCGCTTTTGGCTCGACCGCGGAGTCGACGGCTTCCGAGTTGACCAGCCACAAGCCATGGCCAAGGCCGCGGGGCTGCCTGACCACCCAGATGTTGAGCGCGCAGGGGCCGGCTTCATCGAGGGCGAGCCATCTCCGCCAATGTGGTTCCAAGAAGAAGTGCATCCAATCTTTAGACGCTGGCGCAACATTCTCAACAGCTACCCTGGCGACCGCGCAATGTGTGGCGAGGCCTACGTGCTGCCGCTTTCGTTCATGGCGCTCTGGGTTCGACCAGATGAGTTCAATCAGACATTCAACTTCAGATTCCTCGACACCGAATGGTTGCCAGAAAAACTCTTCGCTTCGATCAACGAATCGTTTGAGGCATTCGACGGTGTCGGCGCTCCGAGCACTTGGGTGCTTTCCAATCACGACATCATTCGTCACGCTTCTCGCATGGGCGGGCTAACCGGACGACCAACCGCGTCTGACGGTGTCGGTCCGAACGATCCTCAGCCTGACCGCATCCTTGGTTTGAATCGTGCGCGCGGAGCTTCGATGTTCATGCTCGGACTTGCCGGCGCCTCGTACCTTTACCAAGGCGAAGAGCTCGGCCTGCCGGAACACACCACGCTCGCACCAGAGTTTCGACAAGACCCAACCTTCGCTCGCACCGCCGGCAAGCGCGTTGGTCGCGATGGCTGTCGCGTGCCGTTGCCATGGGAGGCTGGCGCTGGTGCCGCAAACGGATTCAACACCAGCGGAGCATCATGGTTGCCGCAGCCAGAGATTTATCGCGACTACTCGCGCGATCAGCAAGAAGGTGTGGCCGGTTCGACGCTCGAGCTTTACAAGCACGCACTGCGTTTGCGTCGCGAACTCAAACTCGGGGAAGGTTCTTTCGCTTGGTTGCCGCAGTACACGAACGATCACGCACTCGGCTATCGCAACGGCGATGTGTTGATCGTGCACAACTTCGGCACGGATGCGCTGCACCTACCTCCTGGCAAGGTGCTACTTCGCTCGCTGGCAACCTCGGCAGAGCTCGACGCCATCGCGCCAAACGAAACCGTCTGGGTTCACGTATAAGAGGTCTGTCGAACTGGGTTTGGTTCATCCCCTCGTTTCGGGTAATCTAGACAGGTTGTTC
>JBDKLV010000075.1:0-8336 GCA_039795455.1 Actinomycetota bacterium | reverse complement strand
CGCTTCTTCGACTCGATCGAAATCGTCGAGGCGCACCATGCCGGCAAAGTTGATTCTCCGTCGGGCACCGCCATTCGCACAGCCGAACTAATCTCAGATGCCCGCGATGCAAAGCCAATCTTGCTGCCGGGAGTTGGTCAGCAGGCACGAGGTCAGGTCGTCGCCGGGGTTCCGATTCACAGTCTTCGCATCAACGGAGTCTCGGCAAAGCAAGATGTTCTTCTCGGTGGCGATAGCGAACTGCTGACCATCTCGCACGAGACCACATCTGTGCGCGCATATGCAACGGGGATCCTTGCATCGATTCGCTTTGCGGCGAACGCCAAAGGGCTAACCGTTGGCCTACAGTCGGTGCTTGGTCTCTAGCTAATGGCTTCAAAAATCTGGGCCTACGTGATGGGTGCATTGACCCTCATGTACTGCCTTCTTCTCGGCAACACCGCGTTAAATCTGATCGCTGTAGACCTGCCAGTAGCCAAGGCGATGGGCATACTGCTCCTGATCTTCCCTGTAATCGCAATCACATTTAGCGTGCGCGAGTTTGTTTTTGGCAGCCAGCTAGACAAGTTACAAAAGCAAATCGAATCGGCAGGGCAGTGGCCAATTTTCGATCTGGAGCTACGCCCATCTGGTCGGCCGACCAAAGAGTCTGCGGCGGCCAACTTTGTTGTGCAGCAGAAGCGCGTTGAAGCAGATGAGTGCAACTACCTAAATTGGTTTGCCCTCGGCCTTGCCTACGACGCCGCTGGCGATCGACGCCGTGCCCGCGAGGCAATGCGCCAAACGTTAAAGCTCGCTAACCGCGAATAACGCCTATGCGGCGCAGACCCAAGTAGATCTTGCAGCCGAGGCAAAAGCCAAAGTACGCCTGCAAGAACGATGCGATAAACAGTAGCCCTGCAGCAATCGCTAGACCGTTAGCACCAATGCTGAACCCAAGCACGAAGCCAAGCGTGGCTACCAAGAGACCAACTAGCTGCGCGAACCGTGGTGGTCGAGCATCTTCGAGGTCTGTTGGCGCCTTCAAAAGCGGACGAATGAGGTTCTTGAACAGTAGGCCGTATGGGTGGCGCGTGTTGCCAAGGGCAGTACCGATCAGGAAGGTAAACCAGACAAAAGCAAGGATGACGTAACCAAATGTCGCGCTGGTTGCATCAAGCGCCAGGAAGAAAATGATCAGGCTAAGGGCATTTGTTATGGCTGCTCCGAAGCGTGGACCGCGTGGGTCAATTTGGGTTGCGCTCATTAGATTTCGAACATTCCTATCTCGTCTCGTACCGCCTGCGGGCGGGCGGCACCGCTGATTCGCGATGTGATTCGACCCTGCGCATCCAAGACCAGAGTGGTCGGGGTTTGCAAGATCGAAAACTTTTTGGCCAAGTCGAGTCGGTGGGTCACGTCGACCTCAATGTGCAAGATGTCGCCGCTCTGCTCCTCGAGCTCGCGAAAGGTGCGAGCTGTCGCCACGCACTGGCTGCAGAACTCAGATGAGAACTGCAAGAATGTGACTTTTTTGCCGAAGCGAGTGACCGGCTTGCCATCTTTAGTCGCGGCCAACAATTTCAGGTCGACTTGCTCGCCACCGGCAACCCGCTTCGAGCGTCCATTGCTGAATCGGTAGTAGACCCCTGCGCCGACCGCGAGCGCGACTAGAGTCACGAGCAGCGCGATGCGGGCTTCAATTGGCATGCATCAATTTTCGCCCGAAACCGAGGCGTCAGGGCCGCCTTTGCCAATTGTTACCTGCCCTCGCCGCTAGGCTATTGGTCATGTCTGACATCAAATTCCGTAGCGACGTGACCGTAGAGCTCGTTCGAGCCAGTGCCGACGACAGCGATGTGCTGTTTGCAGCACGTGTATCGACCCAGGGTGAGCAAACCCTAGAGAAGGCAGCGGCCGGCCAGGATGCGGGCATCGACGAGAAGCGCGACAAGGGCTTGATCAACTACCTGATGCGCGACCGTCACGGCTCACCGTTTGAGCACAATTCAATGACTTTCTACGTTCAGGCGCCGATCTTTGTGTTCCGCGAGTTCATGCGTCACCGTATCGCCTCGTACAACGAGGAGTCAGGCCGCTACAAGCAGCTCGACCCTGTCTTCTACGTACCAGGTCCAGACCGCGACCTAATTCAGACCGGCAAGACCGGTCACTACGAGTTTTCTCCTGGCACCGCCGAGCAGATGGCGCTGGTTGAGCAGGAGAGCCGCAGTGCTTCGACCCACGCCTACGAGTCTTACCTGCGCATGCTCGAAGCAGGAGTCGCCCGCGAGGTTGCTCGTATCGTGCTTCCACTGAACATTTACTCGAGCATGTATGTGACCATGAACGCTCGTTCGCTCATGAACTTCTTGAGCTTGCGTACCAAGCGCGAGGGCACTCACTTTCCTTCGTTCCCTCAGCGTGAGATCGAAATGGTTGCCGAGAAGATGGAAGACTTCTGGGCCGAGTTGATGCCGCACACCTACGCGGCGTTCAACGCCAACGGTCGCGTCGCTCCGTAAAGCTAGTCGCCTAATCGTTCTTTAGTATCAACCGGCGGGTAACGTCGGTCGACGTTTGCAAGTCGGGTTTTGCGCAGCGCTATAAATAAAGCGAGCCCAACCAGCACTGCCGTGATCAAATCGAAAGCGATGGTAACGACAAACGTTGCAATCAATAACACTGCATCGAGTCGACTCTCACGCGCTAGCTCGATAAGTTCGTGGAACTTGATCATTCGATAGCAGGTGGCAAACAAGACACCTGCGAGAACTGCCAATGGAATGTAGCCGACGAGTAGTGGAGCCGCCAAAACTATCGCAGCCAGAAATACCGAATGGAACAGTGCTGCGGCTCGGCCCGTGGCACCCGCTCTAACATTTACCGCAGTTCTAGCAAGAGCCGCAGTGGCGGGCACTCCTCCGAAGAACGGCACAACTAGATTGGCAAGCCCTTGGCCGAGTAGCTCACGATCTGAATTGTGGCGTTCCGAAGCACCGGCTAACTTGTCGGCAATCTTCGCCGATAGCAGACTTTCGAGGGCGGCAAGAGTCGCGACGGCCAGCGCTGCAGGAGCTAAAGGCGTGAAGTCAACCGCAGTTAAGAAACTCGATGAGGGCGCACTAAGCAGGCCCGGTAGTTTGCCAATCCGAGGCAGGGCATCGGTCGACGCGAGCGAACCAAGAGTGGCAATCACGGTCGCCATCAGAACGGCCGGTACACGAGGCGCGAACCTTTCTAAAGTAAAGACCAACGCTGTTGTAGCGAGCGCAAACACCAAAGGTTGCCATGAGTTGGGGTTGAACTCACCGATGGCCAAAACAGTGCGATACCAAACTGCACCGCCTGCAGGTGAAGCCACATCGAGGGCGTTGGGAATCTGTTGCATTGCTATCACGATCGCAATGCCGGCAGTGAAGCCCTCAATGATGGCCGTCGGAATTTTATGAACATGGCGGCCAATTCGAAGTAACCAAGCGGCCGTGAGAATCAGCCCGGCCAAGAAGCCGGTTACCAAGACTCCTTGGGTTCCGTGGCTGGCGAAGATCGGCAGCAAGACCACAGTCATGGCTCCCGTCGGTCCAGATACCTGCCATCGACTTCCCCCGAACATGGCAGCAATTGCACCAGCTAACACGGCTGTTACCAAGCCTGACGAAGCGCCGAGCCCGGATGTGACTCCAAAAGCTAAGGCGAGCGGCAAGGCAACGACGGCAACCGTGAGTCCAGCGAAAATATTCGCCTTGGGGTTGCTGAATTCGTTTCTGAACCAAGTTGCAAAATGAGCCATCAAGGCTGTTTGTAGCACATCCGACAATGAATGAGTGGCGCTTTCCCGCTAATCTGTAAGGCATGTCGACCAAAAAAGCTGAGATCTTCGGGCAGACCCTTGTTGCCCTAGTTACTCCAATGACGCCTGAGGGCGAGGTCGACTGGGCATCAACCGAGAAGTTGATGGACTACTGCGTTAGCAACGGCGCTGATGGCCTTGTTCTAACCGGCACCACCGGTGAAACCTCAACCCTCACCGACGCCGAAAAGATCAAGCTTGTCGAGGTCGGCAAGAACGTGGCCGCGGGTCGCGCCAAGATCATTACCGGCGGTGGTTCGAACGAAACCGCTCACGCTATGCAGCTATACAAGCTGAGCGAAAAGGCTGGTGCTGACGGCATCATGATCGTCACTCCTTACTACAACAAGCCGACTCAGGCTGGCGTGCTTACCCACTTCCGACTGATTGCAGACTCGACAGACCTGCCGGTCATCCTTTATGACATTCCTGGCCGCGCCGGAATCGCAATTTCGTATGACACCTTCCACCGTGCAGCGAAGCACCCGAACATCGTTGCGGTCAAGGATGCCAAGGGCGATTTGGCTCAGGCATCGCGCATCATGACCGAGACCGACTTGATTTACTTCTCGGGCGACGACGCAAACGTTCTTCCACACCTTGCAATTGGAGCAACCGGTTGCATCTCGGTTACCGCAAACATCGCACCTGCTGCATACCGCGCAATGATGGATGCCACCAACAACAACGATTTCAACCGTGCACTTGAGGTGCACAACGCACTCGAGCCGCTGCAGCGCGCCGCAATGACGCACGTTCCAGGTACCGTTGCAGCCAAGTACATCTTGCACGGTTTGGGCCTGATCGACAGTCCGCGCGTGCGACTCCCGCTCGTCGGCCCAGAAGATGCAGAGGCAGCTCGCATCGAAGCCGACATCGATACCGTCAAGCCAATCGGAGGCCTGACGTTTGCAAACTTCCGTCCAGACCGAAATGCCGCAGCTGGCGGTGCACTACCGAAGGTAGCCGGCACCACACGCTAGGCGGGTCACTAGTAGAAAAGGCGAACTAGTGGTTCTTGCCCTTCCAAACCCAGCACCGCTAAAGAAAGACACCCTTCGCATCATTCCGCTCGGCGGAATTGGCGAGATCGGTCGCAACATGACCGTCTTCGAATTTGGCGACAAGATTCTCATCGTCGACTGCGGAGTTCTCTTTCCTGAGGAGCATCAGCCCGGCGTCGACGTGATCCTTCCTGACTTTGGTTACCTGCGCGACCGCATGCGTGACGTTGTCGGAGTCGTGCTGACTCACGGACACGAAGACCACATCGGTGGCGTGCCTTACCTGTTGCGTCTTCGCGAAGACATTCCGCTACTTGGTTCGGCGCTGACCCTGGCATTTGTCGAAGCCAAGCTCAAAGAGCACCGACTGGCCGCTAATTCAAAGGTGGTCAGCGAGGGGCAGGTCTTGTCCATCGGCGATTTCTCGCTCGAATTCGTGGCGGTCAACCACTCGATTCCAGACGCGCTCGCGGTGGTCATTCGCACCAAGGGTGGCAGTGTGCTGCACACCGGCGACTTCAAGATGGATCAAATTCCATTGGATGGTCGTCTCACAGATCTTCGCCACTTTGCTCGTATTGGCGAGCAGGGTCTCGATTTGTTCCTCTGCGACTCAACCAACGCCGATGTTCCTGGTTTCACACCGCTAGAGAAAGACATCGGTCCGGTTCTAGAAAACATCATTTCGCGCACACGTCGCCGCGTTGTGGTCGCATCCTTCTCGTCGCATGTTCACCGCGTGCAACAGGTAATCGATGCCGCGATGGCTAACAACCGCAAGGTCGCGCTGGTCGGTCGTTCGATGGTGCGCAATATGCAGATTGCCCAGCAGATGGGTTACCTCAACGTTCCCGACGGTGTCTTGATTGATTCAAAGCACGCGTCAGACATTCCAGAGAACGAACTCGTCTACATGTCGACAGGCTCACAGGGCGAGCCGATGGCAGCTCTTGCGCGCATGGCGAACGAAGACCACGACATTCAGGTTGGTGAAGGCGACACCGTCATCCTTGCGTCTTCATTGATTCCAGGTAATGAGAACTCGGTCTATCGCGTCATCGATGCGCTAACTCGCCTGGGTGCGAACGTCGTGCACAAAGGCAACGCCAAGGTTCACGTTTCTGGTCACGCGGCAGCGGGAGAGTTGCTCTACTGCTACAACATCTTGAAGCCAAAGAACGTGATGCCGGTGCACGGCGAATACCGCCATCTAATTGCGAACGGCAAGCTTGCGGAGCAGACCGGAATCGCAAGCGAGCGCGTATTGATCACGGAGAACGGTTGGGTTGTTGACCTGCACGACGGCAAGGCTCAGGTTGCCGGCGCTGTCGAGTGCGGAATGCTATTCGTGGACGGCAAGACCGTCGGAACCATCACCGAAGAAGACCTGCAGGACCGCCGTGTTCTTGCAGCTGAAGGCTTCGTCTCGATCTTCTGCGTGATCGACGGCGTAACCGGTCAGGTCAAGGTTGGGCCCGAGATTCGCGCCCGAGCCTATGCCGAGGAGGACCACGTCTTCGACGACATCAAACCAGCGATTTCGCTCGCACTTGCCGAGGCCGCCCGTGATGGGGTGCGTGATGCCTATGCGATGCAGCAGGTAATTCGTCGCACCATCGGCACCTGGGTGAACAAGGCCCACCGCCGACGACCGATGATCATTCCCGTCGTAATCGTCGACTAGCCTCACGGCCCTGCCGCCCGCTAACTCAAAGGCCCAGCCTCAAGGGTTTTGTCGCGGGCCAGGGTTAAGGTTGTCGCATGGCCACGCGCAGACCTGCCTCAAATTCCGCCCGCCCGGCGGCAAAGTCGGCTACCCGCAAGCCAAAGACCCCTCGCAAGGCCGTTGCCGCCGAGGGGCAACCACAAAATCTCGCGGCCCGCTTTTACATGCTTTGTGCCCACGCTGTCGGTGCCGCAGCTCGAGCACTGAGTCCAGACAAGATCGAAAAGCATGAACGTCGCGACGGCTTTCCGTTCGCGCTATTTCTCGCCGGCATCATCGGGGCCGTCGTCACCTGGTTCCTAGCCAAAGACCCAGTGGCCAAAGAGCTAAACGCTCACACAGCGGGCTTGCTATTTGGCCGTGTGGCCTATGCCTTGCCGGTTCTTGCAGTCGGATTCGCTATTTACCTAATGCGCAACCCGTCGTCGATCAAAGACAACGCCCGAATCGGTTTCGGCCTATTTCTACTTACCGTTTCGGTCTCTGGCTATTTTCACTTGTTTAGCCCGGCCCACCCAGAGCCAAGCGCCGGTGCGTGGCCTCTGACTATTGCCGGTGGTCTGTTTGGCTGGCTCATTTCTTGGCCGCTCCTAAACACCATCACCATTTGGGGTGCGGTGCCCGTCATGGCACTAATCACGGTTGGCTCGATGCTGATCATGACCAAGACCTCGCCTACGCGCATCCCTGAACGCCTTCGCGAACTGAGCCACTACTTGGTTGGCGAGGGCAAGGGCAAGACCGAAGATGTTGAAGAAGAAGTCGAAGAAATTCCGGATGCGTTCGATGGCACCAAGGCTCCTTGGTGGCGCCGCGGCAAGTCGACCGACGATGCATTCGAGAACGCTGTGGTCACCGAGCCCCGCGATGACGATGCCGAGATTGATTTTGATGAACTGTTCAATGCGCAGACCGAGCACGAAGTGCCTTCTGTCGACGAAGCTCAAAATACTCAGCCCGTTGCGGTTATCGCAGAGCCACAATCGGAATCAATCGATGAGTTATCGAACGAGACCGTTCCGGTCGACGTGGTCGCTGAAAAGCCGAAGCCGGTTCGCCTAAAGCCTTACGTCTTGCCAAACAAAAATGTGCTCGGCGCCGGAAGCGTGCCAAAGACCCGCACCGCTGCCAACGATGCAATCGTTGGTTCGATTGACAACGTTTTTACCGAATTCGGCATCTCGGCCAAGGTGGTCGGCTACTCGCGTGGCCCAACGGTTACTCGCTACGAAGTTGAGTTGGCGCCGGGTACCCGTGTCGAGGCTGTTACTCGCTTGTCTAGCAACATCGCCTATGCAGTTGCCTCGAACGAAGTTCGCTTACTAACTCCGATTCCTGGCAAGTCACTAATCGGTATTGAAATTCCAAACACCGATCGCGAGATTGTTTCGCTAGGCGACGTTCTCCGTTCTGCTGCGGCTACCGAAAACCACCACCCACTTACCATCGGAGTTGGTAAAGACGTCGAGGGTGGCTTTGTGGTCGCCAACTTGGCCAAGATGCCACACCTCTTGGTTGCTGGTGCCACGGGTGCCGGTAAGTCATCGTTCGTCAACTCGATGATCACCTCGATCCTGATGCGTGCCAAGCCTTCAGAGGTGCGTATGGTCTTGATCGACCCTAAGCGCGTTGAACTTGCGGCCTACCAGGGTGTTCCGCATCTGATTACTCCGATCATCACCGATGCCAAGAAGGCCGCCGAGATTCTGCAGTGGGTCGTCAAAGAGATGGATTCGCGTTACGACGACCTGGCTTCGTTCGGCTATAAGCACGT
>JBDKLV010000074.1:0-10326 GCA_039795455.1 Actinomycetota bacterium | reverse complement strand
AAGAAGAATTACACAAAGTGGTACAAGGGCTATCGCATCGAGATCAGCGAAGCCAAACATGAATATGGCGATGGGAATTTGAAGTGATTGCCTACTTGACCGGAATGCTGACTGGCTGGTCACTCATCGTTGCAATTGGCGCACAAAATGCCTTTGTAATTCGCCAAGGCTTGACTCGCAAGTATGTTCTGCCTGTAGTCGCAATATGTGCGATTGCCGATGCGTTACTTATTGCAGCTGGAGTCGCAGGACTCGGCGCAATCATAAAAGGGTTGCCATGGATGCTCGAATTCATCCGGTGGTTCGGCGTTGCCTACCTGCTCTGGTTCGCTTTTAAGTCGGTGCGCTCCGCGCTAAAGAATGACGCGCTCGATGCTACGGGTAAGCAGTCGGGAAACCTCAAGTCAGTTATCTTGACGGTTTTGGCGATGACGTTTTTAAACCCTCACGTCTATCTAGACACCGTCATCTTTGTCGGGTCAATCGCGAACCAGTTCGGCGATGCACGCTGGACGTTCGCCTTCGGCGCGATGACCGCGAGTCTGGTCTGGTTCTTTGGCCTTGGCTACGGTGCTCGCGCAGCTTCGAAGTTCATGGCTAAGCCAATTTTCTGGAAGGTGCTCGACTCGGTGATCGCCGTGGTTATGGTCACTCTGGCTGCCACCTTGGCGTTCTTTAAGTTCTAGCTATTCGACAATGTCGATCGCGACGGTCGGGGAATCACCCGTCGCGTCGATGCGTTTGCGCCGCCGGCTTGAGTAGACCAAGAGCAATACCGAGGCCATGATGGCGACTATCGAGCCGCAGCCGACGATGGTGGCGCGAATGCCGAACAGCCCAGCTAGCCAGCCGATCAGCGGCGAAAACAGCGGGGTTCCTCCCATAAAGATGGTCAGGTAGATACCCATAACGCGGCCACGGATGTGCGAATCGGTGGTCGTCTGAACGTAACTGTTTGCCGAGATTAGGGTCACTAGGGCGATCGCGCCGCCGAATGGCAGGGCGAAGGAATAGGCCCAGTAGTCGGGCATGAGGGCCAGGCCGATCAGACAGATGCCAAAGATCATTGCGCCGAGCATGATGCGACGCGGAACACGGTGCTTCTCGAGGCGCGAAGACAGCAGTGCGCCGCTTAGCGAACCGACCGCCAAGAATGTGCCTAGACCACCGAATTCGGCAGGGCCTTTGTGAAACTCTTGGGTGGCCATAAGAGCATTGAAGATTTGGTAGTTCATACCGAATGTTGCCGTGGCAAAAACCGTGAGCATAACAATCTGAATGTCGAGGCGACCGCCGAGGTAGTGGAAGGCATCCACGAATTTTGCTTTGGTGAGTTGCTTGTCAGAAAGATGCAGTTCGTCTTTGCGCAGTGAGCCGAGTGCAATCAGCATCGCGACATAGGTGAGCGCGTTGATGAAAAATGATGGACCAGTACCGAATGCCGCAATCAACAAGCCTGAAACTGCAGGGCCGATTAGTCGACCCGCGTTGAAGTTTGCCGAGTTCAAACTGATTGCGTTTGCAATGTCGCCTTTGCCAACGAGTTCACTGGTGAACGACGCGCGAATCGGTCCGTCGATTGCGTTGAACAATCCGAGTGCTGCAGCCAACACGTACACGTGAGCAATCGTTACCGTATTTGAAATTACAAGAAAGCCGAGAATGAGCGAAACAATTCCGGCACCGGCGTTAGTGATTGCGAGTAGTTTGCGCTTGTCGAAACGATCAGCAAGCACACCACCGTAAACACTGAAAATGAGAGTCGGTGCAAACTGCAGACCGGTGACCAAACCCAAGTCGAGGGCCGAGTTGGTCAGTTGAAGAACCAGCCAGTCTTGAGCAATGCGCTGAGCCCAGGTGCCAATGTTCGAGAGTGCGAGGGCGGGGTATAAAACGCGATAGTTGCGGTGATTGAAGGCGCGCAGGCTCTTCGAATTACTCACTTACCTAATCTAAACGCTGGTTACTCGTTGCTTGCCTCAGGCGCCAGGTCGCGCATGCGAGCCAGCGGCGAGAAGACCACGAATACGGCCGAGAAAAGGCCGCCGATGGCGCAGATCCAGAGCACCGGCACAATACCGATAGCGCTGGCCACTGCGCCCGAGAGCAACGCCGCAATTGGCATCACGCCCCAGACGAAGAAGCGAATCGATGCGTTCATGCGACCGAGCAGGTGCTCAGGGCACAGGCGTTGACGTGCACTGACCTGGGTGATGTTGTAGGTGAGCACAGTGAAAGAGCCAAGCGCCTGACCGATTACAAGGATGGCGATTGCCACCGGTTGACTCGAGCCAGCTGCGAGGGCCGGCCCAAAGGCAGTGATTCCGAACAGTACAGCCGAGATTGCAACGAGCTGACCCTGGCCTATCCATTTCGCAAGCTTGGCTGCAGAAACCGCACCGAGCAATCCGCCGATTGCCGCACTCGATTCCATGATGCCGAAGGTCGCCGGCGAGATGTGCAGATCGCGCAGAACCACGAGCGGCAACAAAGTCATTGCTGCCGTGCCGAACAGGTTGCTAGTGGCGGTCGTAAACGAAATCGAACGAATGATGCGATTGCTCCAAACGAATTTGATGCCCTCGGCAATTTCGGTACGCAGTGGTTTGCGTTCATGTTTTGCGGCAGGCACTTCGCGATCGCGAATGAGTGAGAGCGAAAAGACCGAAGCCAAGAAACTCAAACCGTCGACGACCATCACAAAAGGGGCCTTAATGATTGTCAGCAAGAAACCGACTGCCGCTGGTCCGCCGAGTCCAGAAATCTGACTCGTGGTTTCAAGTGCTGAGTTCGCTTGTGCGATTTTGTCTTTAGCAACTAAGAAAGGAATGTAACTCTGGTATGAGACATCGAAAAATACTGTTGCGAGTCCGTTGATGGCGGCTGCAACAAATAGGTGCCAGATTTGAATTACGCCGGCGAAATACAAAACTGGAATCGACAAAGTTGCGACAAAGCGAATCAGGTCGGCGACGATCATGACGCGACGTTTTCGCATGCGATCGACGAGTGCTCCAGCGGTCAGACCGACCAACAAAAACGAAGCAGTGCCTGCGGCGTTCAAGATGCCCATCTGCCATTCGTTGATGCTGAGCATCGTGACTGCGAACACCGGAAAAGCCAAGCCACTGAGTTGGTTTCCTATGGTGGAGATGGTTTGGCCGGTCCAGAGGGCCATGAAGTTGCGCGAGCGGAAAATGCTGCCTGACGAGGCCTGGGGTTCCTCTGGCTGGCTAGACAAGGTCGGCCACCGAGTTCAAAATCTCGGTCGGCCGGAACGGGTAACGCTCAATTTCGGCCTGGTCGGCAATGCCGGTAAGAACCAAAACGGTGTGCAGCCCGGCCTCAATGCCAGCCACCACATCGGTGTCCATACGGTCGCCGATCATGCCGGTCGACTCCGAGTGGGCGCCAATCTTGCGCATGGCTGAGCGGAACATCATGGGGTTGGGTTTGCCAACGATGTAAGGATGCTTGCCAGTTGCCTTGGTGATCAGTGCAGCAACCGAACCTGTGGCCGGCAGCACGCCGTCGGCCGATGGACCGGTTGGGTCTGGGTTGGTTGCGATGAAACGAGCCCCGTTGTTGATCAGGCGAATCGCCTTGGTCAAATTGTCAAAGTTGAAGTTGCGGGTTTCGCCCAGCACCACATAGTCAGGGTTGGCGTCAGTCTGCACGTAACCAATTTCGTGCAAGGCAGTGGTCATGCCAGCCTCACCAATTACATACGCGCTGCCGTTTGGGTTTTGCGACTTAAGAAAGGCTGCGGTGGCCAACGCGGATGTCCAGATGCGATCTTCGGGAACGTTGAGACCACCGGCACGTAGTCGGGCAGAAAGATCGCGCGGAGTGTAAATCGAGTTGTTGGTCAACACCAAAAACGGAGTACCAGCGCTTTCCCACTTGTTGATAAGTTCGGTCGCTCCAGGAAGCACGTGTCCCTCGTGAACGAGTACGCCATCCATGTCGGTGAGCCATGCGGTGATTTTGCTGCGGTCTGCCATTGCTTTAGCCTATCGGGGCACTGAGTCGATAAACTTTTAAAAGGTGTGCTGGGAAGTCTGGTCGGCAAATTACAAATTTCTTAAGGACTCCCATGAACATTGCAAAACGCGAACGACTTGGCGCGATTGCACTTTTTGCCGCCGCAGGCATGGCACTGGTTCTCGCGAACTCACCGCTGTCGTCAACATACTTTGCCATCGCAGAAATTGAGCCGCTCAAGGGTGTCGCGATTTTTCTATTCTTTCTATCTATCGGTATCGAACTAAGGCACGAGGTCACCGACGGAATTTTGAGCAAACCGCGCAAGGCCATAGTTCCTGTATTGGCGGCAATCGGCGGAATGATTCTGCCGGCGCTTATCTTTTCGACGTTTAATCAGGGGCTGACCACGGCGAGAGCCTGGGGCGTTCCGATCTCGTTCGACATTGCCTTCGCCCTTGGTGCCCTTGCTATTGCTGGCAGCTGGCTGCCTAGGCAGGTGCGCACCTTCGTTATGACCGTGGCGGTAGTCGACGATGCCTTGGCCATCGTGGTCTTGGCTCTGTTCTTCACGACCGAGTTTCACCTGCTCTCGATCGTGTCGCTCCTGGCGGTAGCGACCGGTCTGCTGGTTCCAGGCTTCGGCAAATCACAAAAAATACTCGGTCCGGTGGTTTCATTCGCCGCTCTGCCGTTGTTTGCGCTGCTTTCAGCAGGTGTGAATTTCGCTCACCTCGAGGGTGGCTTCAATATCGTGCTCTTCGTTTCGGTGATGGTCGCCATCGTCGTTGGCAAACCGCTAGGAATTCTTGGCACCACTTGGCTAGTAACAAAATCAAAACTCGGGATGCTCGACAGCAAGATTCAGTGGAAGCACCTGCTCAACGTTGTTACCGCCTTTGCCATGTGCTTTACGGTTTCTATGTTGATGTCTGACTTATCGCTATCAAGTGAACCAAACAATCATGCGACCGCTAACCTTGCGGTGTTGGTGACAACGACATCTATGTTGTTAATCACTTTGATTGCACTTCGACTTGGCGAAAAGAGAAACCGTGAGCACTGAGTTGCCGGCCGAGCCGAGTCACGAGCAGACCACCTGGGGCGTTGGGCCTTGGATTGGTGAATTGCCCACCGATGAGCACTACGACCCAGAGTTGCTTCGCGAAGGCGATACGAGAAACGTCGTCGACAAGTATCGGTACTGGAAGATGGAAGCGATCGTCGCCGACCTCGACATTAAGCGTCACAAGTTTCACGTGGCCATTGAGAACTGGCAGCACGATTTGAACATCGGTTCGATTGTGCGAACGGCAAATGCATTCTTGGCTGCCGAGGTGCACATCGTTGGTCACCGGCGCTGGAACCGCAGAGGAGCCATGGTCACCGACCGCTATCAGCACGTGCGCCACCACGCGACTGTCGAAGAGTTCGTGCAGTGGTGCCGCGAAAACGACCTGCCAATTATTGCCATCGACAATGTGCCCGGATGCTCGCAAATCGAGACTTACGCCCTGCCTGAGAGCTGCGTGCTGCTGTTCGGCCAGGAGGGCCCAGGCTTGAGCGAGCCGGCGATCGAGGCCAGCGACGCGGTGCTCGAAATCACTCAGTTCGGCTCAACCCGATCGATGAACGCGAGTGCGGCCGCTGCGGTTGCCATGCACTCGTGGGTCATGCAGCACGTCAACTTCGGTAATCGGGGCTAGGCCTGTGCCTGCGCCGCAACTAAACTTGTTCGGGAACGCACTCGCGGACCAACCCCTTTTTTAGAGAGGCTTCGTCATGCCTGCAATCGTGATCGTCGGCGCCCAGTGGGGCGACGAGGGCAAGGGAAAAGCGACCGACCTGCTAGCCGAGCACATCGACTACGTGGTCAAGTTCAACGGTGGAAACAACGCGGGTCACACCGTTGTTATTGGCAACGAAAAGTACGCGTTGCACCTGCTTCCTTCTGGCATCTTGACCCCTGGAGTTGTTCCAGTAATTTCAAACGGCGTGGTCATCGACCTTTCGGTTCTGTTTCAAGAAATTGACGCGCTTAACTCGCGCGGCATCGACACCTCGAAGCTTCGCGTGTCTGCAAACGCACACGTAATCACTCCTTACAACGTGACCGTCGACAAGGTCTCTGAGCGTTTCTTGGGCAAGCGCGCAATCGGTACCACCGGTCGTGGAATCGGCCCGACCTATGCAGACAAGATCAATCGCGTGGGCATCCGTGTTCAGGATCTCTTCGATGAGAGCATTCTTCGCCAAAAAGTCGAGGCTGCACTAGTCGCAAAGAACAACCTACTGACCAAGGTTTACAACCGCGCAGCGATCAAGGTCGACGAGACTGTCGCCGAACTACTCAGCTATGCCGAGCGTCTTCGCCCGATGGTTGCCGACACCGCGCTTGAGTTGCACCAGGCAATCGAAGCCGGCAAGAACGTTTTGTTCGAAGGCGGCCAGGCCACCATGCTCGACGTCGACCACGGCACCTACCCATTCGTAACCTCGTCGAACGCGACCGCGGGTGGCGCATCGACCGGTTCGGGCATTGGCCCAGGCCAGTTCAAGACCGTGATCGCAATCGTGAAGGCCTACACAACCCGCGTCGGTTCGGGCCCGTTTCCTACCGAGTTGTTCGACGAGAACGGCGAGTTCTTGCGCGCAACTGGCTTTGAATTTGGCACCACCACTGGTCGCCCACGCCGCTGCGGTTGGTACGACGCACCTATCGCCCGCTACTCGGCACGCATCAACGGTGTTACCGACTTTGTGCTCACCAAGCTAGACGTGCTCACCGGCCTCAAAGAGATTCCGGTTTGCGTTGCCTACGAGGTTGACGGCAAGCGATTCGATGAGATGCCTGTCTCGCAGTCTGACTTTCACCACGCCAAGCCGATCTATGAGAACTTTGCTGGCTGGACCGAAGACATTAGCGGCGTAACCAAATTCGAAGAGCTACCAAAGAACGCCCAGGACTACATCCTTGCAATTGAAAAGATGAGCGGCGCTCGCATTTCGGCAATTGGTGTTGGCCCTGCTCGCGACGCAATTATCGTGCGTCACGACATGCTTGGCTAATTACAAATTAGTTAGTTGGCGTCGGCGACGAAGTCGCGTGAGGGATGCTCGGGTTCCAACCCTTTACATCGACCTTAAGAATCACGGCGCAATCGGCTTGAACCTTTGAAGTTGCATCGCCAACAGTGATCAACATCGAGTTCCAGGTTGTGTTGTTTACGTATTCTTCGAGCTGAGCCAGTGCGATGAAGTCATCGTTCACTGCAGTGCCCTCGCGAGTCTCATCGATGCCCTTGTAAGCACCGCGGAACAGCACCCAGTAGAAATCTTTTGCGGTGGTGGTCTTGTATGCGTTGCCTAGCGCAGTGTTGAAGTGCGAGCAGGCATCCTTGTCATTTTGCGCTTCTTGCTGAGGCTTCATGACAGTGCCGGCGTAGATCACGCCACCGACGAGAAGCAGGCAGACGACCGAGATCGCGATAACAGTGTCGGCCCACGACCACTTGAATGGTTTCTTTGTCTTTTTTGGCACGGGTACAAGGTTACCTGCGATTGTGCCTTTGCGAGGCGAGAGGCAAAATGGTCAGGTGAGTTTCAGCAACGTTCCCGCCAAGCACCGGCCGTTCTATGAGCTCACCGATTACCTCGACAAGCTCGACATGAAACACGTCGGTTTCGATCTTGAGAAGTTCACCCAGCTCTTCGACTTTCTCGACGAGGCCCGCACCAGCCAGGCCATCGCGATTAACCGCCTGCTGCACCTGCCATCGGGAGCCGAGACCGTTCGCGGCGGCAACGCCATTTGGAAACCTCGTCGAGCACGCGAACTTGAGCTGCGCATGCTCGAAGTTCTGCACCGATTTGGGCTGTCAGTTGTGCCTGCGACGGTTAGGCGCATCCTTGGTAAGGCCTTTGACGGCTTTGAAATGACGGCATTCGACGTTGACCTGATCGACGTGTTCTATTGGGCGGCGTTGGCTCGAGTGGCCCGTGAATACGCCTGGCAAGACGAGCGACTAAGCGCCTGGTGCGACTATCTCGAGTATCCGGTGCGCCGAGTTTTTGGAGCCGCGGCTATTTCTTACGACGAGTGACCTGAAGGTCGAGGCGGTCTAGGAACCAGGATGCGAAGCTCACCGTCAGCACCGAAACCAGAGCTATACCGCTGAGCATTAGTAGAACGGCAATCGCGCGACCTTCGAATGTGATGGGGTAGTAATCGCCGTAACCGATTGTCGTAATCGTCACAAACGCCCACCAGATTGCATCGCCAAAGTTGGTGATGTTGGCGCCTGCAGCGTTGTGCTCTGCTTCGTATACGCCGAGCGAACAAGTGAAAATGAGCAACGGCAAAATCAGGCCGAGATAAATATTAATTCGCGCCTGCAAACTCTGAGTCACACGGGTGAGAAAGCCAATCGCGATAATCACGCGGAACATTCTGAATGCTCTAAAGAACGGCAGAATCAAACCAACTAGCTCGATGACGTTGCGCTTTAGAAACAAAGTTTTTTGATCATGCAAGATGAAGCGCGCGGCAAAATCGACAATGAACAGCGCCCAAATGGCGTCGCTAACAAAAATCGCATCAGCGATCATCAACTTTTCGCCGTGGCCGAGAACCTCAAACGCGTAGAGCCCAAGATAAACAAGTGCCAAGACGGCAAGTGGAATGGTCGAGACACGCTCCCAGCGACGAACCGCGAGTTCGCCTTTTGATGCGGGTGACTTGGAGTCGGACATCCTTGTGATTAGTCGCCGGTGCCGCGAAGGTGTTCGCCTGCGCGCTTCTCTTGGATGAGGCGGTTGTCAGCGACCCAGTCCATGACCGCGAACAGAACGCCCGAAGCCACGAAGGTCAGGTGAATGATGATGCGCCACATAACGCCTTGGCCAACTGGAGCGTCTTCGTGCAGTGACAGGTCGATGAAGTCTTTGAGCAGTTCGATGACCGAAAGGGCGACCAACGAGCCGATGAGCTTGATCTTGAGGCCCGAGAAGTCGATGGTTCCCATCCAGTGTGGGCGGTCGACTGAGTCGTGGGCGACCTCGATCTTAGAGACGAAGTTCTCGTACCCGGCGAACAGCACGATCAAAATCAGGTTGCCCAGCAGCACTAGGTCGAGCAGACCCAGCAGGTCGAGGGTAAAGGTGTGGTTGTCGTCGGCGTTGATGTTGCCGACCAGGGTCAGGAATTCACGGCCGTAGCGGTAGACCAGCAGGCCAAGTGCGCCCACGAGACCTAGGTACAGCGGGGCTAGAAGCCAACGCGCACCGAAGATAAAGGTCTCTAGAAAGTGTGTGAATTTCTTCAATTTGTCCCCTGACAGGTCTGGATTACTGACATTTCAGAGATTAGCCGACCCAATGTCGGTGGGTGCCTATTTAATCGAGGTAATTAGAAGGGGCCGCATGGCAAAGAGAAAACTTTACGAGATGGGCAGCGATGCCGTCTTTGCAATTTCGCGTTCAAAGATCGAAAACTACGTGCAGTGCCCACGTTGCTTCGTACTCGATCGTCGCGATGGCACTGCCGCACCTACCGGCCCTTCTTTCACGCTTAACAGTGCCGTCGACTCCTTGCTTAAGAAAGAATTCGATCGTCACCGCGAGGCCGGCACCGTTCACCCGGTACTGCAGCAGCTGGGTGTCAATCTGATTCCGCTCAAAGATTCCAACATGGATGTTTGGCGCGAAAACTTTAAGGGCGTTCGCTACTTGCACGAAGAGACCAAGTTAGAAGTATTTGGGGCCGTCGACGACCTATGGGTAAACGAGATCGGCGAGATTGTGGTTATTGACTACAAGAGCACCGCGAAGGCTACGCCGGTCGAAGAGCTGGGCGATGAAAAATGGCACCACGCTTACCGTCGACAGATCGAGGTGTATCAGTGGCTGCTGCGTCACCTTGGCTACAAGGTGAGCAAAACGGGTTACTGGCTTTACGAAACTGCTCGTAACACGGCCGACAGTTTCGAACAGAAACTAGATTTTGATGCACGCCTAATTTCTCACGAGGGAGACACCTCGTGGGTTGAGCCCATTTTGTTTGACATCAAGCGCGATCTCGAAAACTTTGAATTAGTTGAGTCAGGCGAGAACTGTGAAATGTGCAAGTTCTTCGATGCTCGCACTCGGCTCTACAAGGCCTACGATCTTGAAGTTGCTCCACTCTGCGAGCACTGCAAGAAACCTATGAAGCCAATCATCTATGGAATGCCGTCTCCAGATTCATATGATCGCCTAAAAGACACTCACGTCTTTGGAGGCTGCACAATCAGTCCGTTCGATCACCAGTGGGCCTGCAAAGAGTGCGGCACCAATGCTTTTTAG
>JBDKLV010000073.1:0-7514 GCA_039795455.1 Actinomycetota bacterium | reverse complement strand
GAGCGGGTCTCGCTGTTAGACTTGCTCGGTTGCCTTGGAAACAGGGCGCATGGTGGGTATAGCTCAGCTGGTAGAGCACCTGGTTGTGGTCCAGGGGGCCGCGGGTTCAAGTCCCGTTACTCACCCGAGAACGAAAAAGACCCGAAAACTCGGGTCTTTTTTGCATTCGCGCGTGTGCGAATTACCTGTGTCGAAAAACTAAAAGTCGACCAACTCCAGCTGCACGAACACCATCGAGCCCTCATCAATGGCCTCGGCCTTCCGCACGCTCTGCTTGAGCGGTAAAGCCCAGGTCTGTGTTGCCGAGTCGGGAAAGATTGAAGTGGCAAAGCCGGTTTTTCCTATCCATGCGTTCACACGAACCGAGCCGAATCCGCGACGGTTGGCTTCGCCTAGTTGCGAGATCTCTTTGAAAAATCTCTTAGGCACGTCGACCAAGAAGAAAGCCGGGTTTGCTGGCCAGCGATAAACCTTGCCGCGAAACTCGTACTTCATGATGGGCTATTCGCCGAGTGAGTCGGCAGCGGCCTTAGCCTCTTCGCTGGTTGGACCAGGAACCTCTACCAAAACTGTCTTGCGGTAGTACTGCAGCTCTTTGATCGACTCTTTAATGTCGGCAAGAGCGCGGTGGCCACCGGCCTTCTTCGGCATGTTGAAGTAGACACGTGGGTACCAACGACGGCTGAGCTCTTTGATGCTCGAGACATCGATGTTGCGGTAGTGCAAGTACTGGTCGAGTTCAGGCATGTAGCGCGCGATAAACATGCGGTCGGTGCCGATGGTGTTGCCGCACAAAGGCGAACTCTTGGCCTCTGGCACGAAGCGCTTGACGTAGTCGAGCACCATCGAAGTCGCGTTGGCTAGCGAAACCCCGCCGTCGAATTCGTTGATCAGGCCACTCTCGGTGTGCATGTTGGTGACGAACTCGTTCATGTTGGCCAGACCCTCGGCGGTTGGCTTTATGACGATGTCGATGCCTTCATCGAGGATGTTCAACTCAGAGTCGGTGATGACCACCGCGATCTCGACCAGGCAGTCAACCTCGGGGTTGAGGCCGGTCATTTCGCAGTCGATCCAGACCAGATTGTCGCTTATTTCAATCACGCCTAAAAGTAAGGGAGGCCGCGGACATCGCGACCTCCCAATTCTACTTTCGTAGGTTTACGCAGTTGCCGCCTTGGCTAGCTTGGCTGCCTTGCGTTCTGCCTTGCGCTCCTTGCGGCCCTCAATCAACCAGTAGAGAACCGGCACGATGACCAGGGTCAAGAAGGTCGATGAGAACAGGCCACCGATGACCACAACGGCCAGCGGTTGCGAGATAAACCCGCCGTTGCTGCCGGTCAGTCCCAGGGCCAGCGGGAGCAGGGCGAAGATGGTCGCGATTGCAGTCATCAGAATCGGGCGCAGACGCTGGCGGGCGCCATCCATGATTGCATCGTGAATTGGTCGGCCCTCCTCGCGATAGCGGTTGATCAGGTCAATTAGCACGATTGCGTTGGTCACCACGATGCCGACCAGCAACAACATTCCGATGATCGACGAGACGCCAAGAGCGGTATCGGTGATCAGCAGCAGGGTGAACGCACCGGTCGCTGCGAACGGAATCGAAATCAACAGGATGAGCGGCTGCGCAATACTGCGGAAGGTTGCCACCATCACCATGAACACGATTGCGATTGCTGCGAGTAGCGCGATTCCGAGCTGAGCGAATGAGTCTGCCTGAGCCTGCGAGATACCACCGATGCTTGCGGTCACTCCGGTTGGTAGGTCACTCTTGGCTAGGCGATCGGTGACATCCTTGGTGATTGCACCGAGGTTGTTGCCCTTCGGAGTTAGCGAAACGGTTGCGGTGCGCTGACCCTTCTCGCTTGAGATAGATGCAGGCTTTAGCACCTGCTCAACTTTGGCGAGTGACGAGAGCGAGACCATACCGGTAGCGGTTGGAATTTGAATCGCCTTAACCTCGGCCGCTGTGGTCGGGTACTTCGACTTGAGAATGTATATCGGAGTCGAGTCACCATCGAGGTTGACGTTTCCGATGGTAGTGCTGGTCATCGAAGCGGCAACGATGCCGGCAACCGCGTTCTCGGTTAGGCCCTTCTTAGCAGCCGCCATGCGGTCAACAGTGATCTGCAAGGTGCGCTGCTTCTCGGCGAGCGAGTTGGTGATATCACTCACGTTTGCGGTGCCTGCCATTGCCTTCTGCACCGAATTGATGCCGGCGCTTAAAGAAGCGTCGTCAGGAGCCACGACCTTGATGTCGATGGTGTCAGACGAGCCGAACGAGCCACCCGAGTTGCTGCCGAACTTGATGGTGCCAAGGCTGGCATCCTTGCTGAATTCGTCTTTCAGGGCTGCCTGGAACGTCGCCTGGTTGACGCCTTCCTTGGTGTTAACCGAAAGGGTGATGCCGCCGATCGAGGCGCCGAAGGCTACGCGGGTGTCGCCAGACGAGCCGATTGTGGTCTGAACCACCGTCACCTCTGCGTGGTCGAGTAGAGCGGTCTCGAGCTTGGCGGCGGCCTTGCTCTCGTCGTCTAGGGTCGATCCAACCGGCAAGGTTTGAATGATGTTGAACGAGTTGGCGCCTGACGACCCAATGAAGTCGGTCTTTAGCAGCGCGCTCGAACCAAAGGTAAGAATCAGCACGAAGAACGCAGCGACCAGGCTGATTACTGGGCGCTTCTGGGTCCAGCGAAGAATCGGCAGGTAGCCGCGCTGTAGCCACGACTTGCGCTCGCGCTCTTCCTCTTCGTGGCGAACCTTCGCCTGGTAGGCCAACTCGGTCTTCTCATCCTTGTGTTCGACTAACGGTGGGTTCTTCAAGAACCAGTAGACGAGCACCGGCACGATAGTCAGCGATACGAATAGCGAAGCGATCAGCGCGACTGCGAAGGTGAAGCCGAATGGGCGGAATAGCTCGCCTACCTGACCACCGACGAATGTGATTGGCAAGAACACGGCCACGGTGGTGATGGTTGCCGCGGTGATGGCGGTGGCCACCTCGCGAACCGCGCGAAGAATTGCCTTCTTCTTAGGCTCGCCATATGCCAGGTGGCGGTTGATGTTTTCGATGACCACGATTGAGTCATCGACCACGCGCCCGATGGCGATAGTGAACGCCGACAGGGTCAGCAGGTTCAGCGAATAGCCCGAGAAGCTCAGCGCAATGAAGGTAATCAACACGGATGTTGGAATCGAGATCGCGGTAACCAGCGTCGAGCGAATTGAGAGCAAGAACAACAAGATCACGACGATGGCGAATGCAAGCCCGAGGCCACCTTCGCGCGACAGGTCTTCGAGCGACTTTTCGATGTATGGGGCCTGGTCGAAGATGGTGGTGATTGTGACTGCGCCAAGCTTCTTTTTGAACTCGGCGAGGTTTGCCTGAATCTCGTGTGAGACGGCGACGGTGTTGGCATCCTGAGTCTTGGTGATGGCAACGGTCAGCGCCTGCTTGCCGTTTACGCGAGAGATGCTAGTAACCGGTGCGTTGTCGAGGGTGACCTTGGCAACGTCACTTAGGCGAACGGCGACGGCGCTGGTTGAAACCGATGGCGCTCCAGGAATCACCATGCCGTTCGGCAGGGTGGTCGAAGTGCCTGCGCTGAACGAGGTCTTCGATCCCATCAGTGGCAAGCTCTTGAGGGCATCGAGCGAGTTAATCTCGGTGCCAACCTCGACTGCGATCGAACCCTTGCTGTCTTTGAGTGAGCCAGCAGGAATCACAAAACCGTTTGACTGCAGCGCGGTCATGACCGCCTGGCTGCTGAGTCCATTCTTGGCTAGCGCGGTTGCGTTGAAGACGATGTTGACGCGCTTAGCGGTCACGCCCGAAACGCCTACCTCGCGCACTCCGGCTAGGCTGCCGAACTGTTCCTTGGCGACGGCATCGAGTCGTTTTGCGATCGCATCTGTGTTGCCATCGTTGGCGCTAACCGCCATGACGATGATTGGCACATCGTCAAAGGTTCCGACGACGACCTTGGCGGTGGCTCCGGTCGGCAGTTTTACTCCCGCAATTGCTGCGCTCAGTGCATCCTTGATTTTGGCGGTGCTGGTGCCGTAGTCGAAGCTCGCACGAACGGTCGAAAAATTGGCAGCCGAGGTCGAACTCGACGAGACAAGGCCAGACTGCGCGCGAACCGAGTTCTCCATCGGGGTGCTGACCTGCTTGTCGACAATGTCTGCCGACGCACCGATATAAGTGGTGACGATTGCGCCCTGCGGGGTGCTGATATTCGGCAGCAACTCCTGTTTTAGCGAGGCAATGCTCACGGTGCCGAAAACCGCGATTAGCAGCGTGATTAGGGCAACGACTGAGCGGTTGGCAAGGGAAAGTTTGGCTAAACGGTGCATGATCTCTCGTCTTTATGCGGTCAAGAAGGATAGTTCGTCGGCTGACAGGTTTATTCCCACCATGAAGTCGCGGAGCTGCTCGACGGTGCGGGCGCTGGCAATCGGGGCGGCCACGGTCGGTTGCTGGCGAACCCAGGCCAGCGCCACGGCTGCGACTGACACCCCGTGGTTTGCAGCAACCTGGTCGAGTTTCTCGAGCATGGCCCAGCCGTGGTCGTTGGTGTAATCGGTGACGCCACCGGCACGAACCGACTCGACAGTAACGCCTGGGCGGTACTTGCCGCTTAGAAATCCGCGGGCAAGGCCAAAGTATGGAATGCCCTCGATGCCAAGTTCGGTCAAAGCCTGAACGCTGTCGTTCTCGTAGTCGTCGCGCACCAACAGGTTGTAGTGATTCTGTAGAGCCGAGTATTCGATCAGGCTGTTCTGCTTCGAAATGCTTGCAGCCTCGAGTAGGCGAGCACCGCTGTAGTTGCTGGCTGCTGCGTAGCGAATCTTGCCTGCGTCGCGAAGCTCGGTGAAGGCGGCAAGGGTTTCTTCGAGAGGGGTGGTCTGGTCATCGTCGTGCGCGTAGTAGAGGTCGATGTAGTCGCTCTTTAGGCGACGCAGTGAATCGTCGCAGGCGGCAATGATGTTGTCGCGACTTAGGCCAGCGCGAGTTGAGAGTTTAGAAACCTTGGTCGCAAGGATGTGCTCGCCGCGGTTCTTGCGCGAAGCGAACCATTCGCCCAACACGGTCTCGCTCTCGCCGCCGATGTGACCCGGAACCCACTCGCTATACACGTCGGCGGTGTCAATGAAATTGCCACCGAGATCTGCGAAGGCGTCGAGCACCTGGTGGCTCTGCGCCTCGTCGGCGCTCCAGCCGAAGACGTTTCCGCCAAGGCAGATAGCCGATACGTGCAGGTCAGTTTTAGCGAGGGTGTGCTTGGTCATATGGCAATTGTCCCACGCCTCGCTACGACCAAACCCCGCGGATAAACTTGACTGCGTTGCCCTCGTAGCTCAGTGGATAGAGCAAGAGCCTTCTAATCTCTTGGTCGCAGGTTCGATTCCTGCCGAGGGCGCGATGAACCTTTTGTCGAACATCCCTGCCTTCGTGTTGGCCACTTCGTTGCTGACAATCATTCCGGGGCAGGGCATGGCCATGGTTCTCCGGCAGTCGCTGATCGGCGGTGCGAAGACTGCTCTGATTTCGGTTTTCGGCAACAGCACTGGCTTGGCTACCTGGGGCACACTATCGGCGCTCGGGCTCTCGGCGATCTTCGCCAGCAATCCCACCGCCTACGCGATTCTCAAATGGGCGGGTGTCGCCTTCTTGGTTTATCTCGCAGCCCAGACGGCGTGGCAGGTGCGCAAAGAAGCTGGCAAATTCGACCTGGATGCACCCATCGGCGCCACCCGAAACACAGGTTTTGCGGCCTACCGTCTCGGGTTGATCACCAATCTGACTAACGTGAAGGCTGCAGTATTTGCGGTCGCATTTTTGCCGGTTTATGTTCCAAGTGACTTCAACCTTGGTCTGGGCATCTTTATCTTTGGTTTGCTTTGGGCAACGGTTTCTGGCTTTTGGTACTCGGTGCTCATTCTTGGAATGAATCGCGCGTCAACACTTCTTGCCAGGCCACAGGTGCGTCGCGGACTGACGGTTGCATCGGCGATCGGATTATTGGTGCTTGCCGCCGGTCTCGCCCTGAGTTAATTCACAAGCGCAGTAAGTGCGCGGTTTCTAACAGAATTCAGAAAACAAGGCTTTCGCCTATCGGGATTCTTTACTTTGGGTGAGTCATTCACCGAGGTTAAATCCCGATAGGCAATAGCTTGGCCGCCGTTGGCCTCTTTCGGGAGGAGAAGGTGGGTGATAGTGATGGGTCTTAGATCCGTGATTGAGAGGATTGCCTGTGCCGTTTGGTTGCAGGCAATCCTCGCCAATCAATCACTTGCACTTCTACTCGTGCAGGTGCTCCTCGAGCGCATGCACTAGAAGAGGTGGAGCATCCGGGGAAACCGCCCCGGATGTTTCCTACTACGTGGACAGTATTGCACCGGCCAATACCTCGATGTCAAGTTGCGACACAGCTACATTTTCGAAACCTTTTTCAGCGGACTGAATGTGAAACTTGAGTGAGGACTTTTTCGGCGGGGTGGGCATCATCGACTGGCTAGTAACAATTTCACAGGGCGCATCGCTCGTGGTTCCACTACTTTGCTCTGGTCTGGTACTGATCGCCTGCAAGGCAAAAGGCTGGTTGGCCTGGCTAGACAGGCCAATTGATCGTGGCGCCAAACTTGGCGGCAAACCACTTTTTGGCAGAAACAAAACCTACCGTGGCCTCGTGGTGCACCTCGGCGTTGTCGTGCTCGCGACCTCGGTTCTGCACGTGGCGGCCCAGGGCAACCAGTGGTTGAGCACCATCTACGCGAACGAACCGATTGTTCTCGGTCTTAGCTCTGCCACCGGCTACCTCGTGGGTGAACTGGTAAATAGTTTCGTGAAGCGGCGGTTGAACATCGGTGCCGGTGAGCACGGTTCGAAGCTGCAGGCCTTCTTTGACAACACCGATGGCATGTTCGGCAGTGGCATAGTCGTGATTAGTTACGGGGTGGCATGGCCAGTCATTGCCGCATCAGTAGTGGTTTCTATTGCTGTGCACGAGGCCACCGATGTGCTGATGCGCAGACTGCGGCTAAAGCAAAACCACAAGTAGCGCGGCAACAGCCGGTACGGTCAGGTTGTCTGAGCCCTTAGGTGAGTAGCGCTCGACCACGGTCAGTACCAGCGCAGAGATCAGCGCCATTGGCAGATTCAGGCTCGAAGTCGTCAGCAGTATCACCAGGGCAACGACGAAAAACACGAACGAACCTCGCCGCATTTTTCGCGGCTGCTTGAAGAAGTCGCTGGTGAGGCCGGCGAGGCTATCGGCGAAGGTCATGATCAATAGGGCTGGCAAAAACGCGGCAGGTTCGCCAAGGGTAATGAAATAGACAGACAATGAGCCGAACGGCAAGAAAATTTCGCCGTAGGTATGGCGGGTTACGTTATGCACCGAGGTGAAAAAGTTCTTTAGGTACGAATAGCCGATGATGGCAATCGACGTGCTGATCAGAACCACGAAAGGCCAACCCGGCACAAAGTAAAAGTCAAGAATGGTGCA
>JBDKLV010000072.1:0-3158 GCA_039795455.1 Actinomycetota bacterium | reverse complement strand
CGCAACAGATTTCCGAAATCGTGGGTGGAGCCGACGCATTGGCTACATCGGGCGACGAGGACTAAGAAAAGGAAAGAGACATGGCCGAAACCAAGAAGAAGCCTGCCGCTAAGACCGAGACCAAGTCGGCTGCGAAGCCAGCTGCAAAGGCTGCTAAGCCTGGCAGCGTTGGTCGCATCGCCCGCGTTACCGGTCCGGTGGTTGACATCGAGTTTCCACACGATGCCATCCCTGAGATCTACAACGCGCTAACTACGGTCATCGACCTGAACGGCGAGAAGACGACTCTTACCCTCGAGGTTGCCCAGCACCTTGGCGACGACTTGGTTCGTGCCATCGCGCTAAAGCCGACCGATGGTTTGGTTCGTGGCGGATCGGTGCAGGACACCGGCGCACCTATCTCGGTTCCTGTTGGCGATGTCACCAAGGGTCACGTGTTCAACGTGATTGGTGAGGTTCTAAACGCCGAGAAGGGCGAGAAGATCGAGGTCACCGAGCGTTGGCCGATCCACCGCACGCCTCCTACTTTCGACCAGCTCGAGTCGAAGACCACGATGTTCGAGACCGGTATCAAGGTCATCGACTTGCTTACCCCTTATGTACAGGGTGGAAAGATTGGTCTATTCGGTGGTGCCGGTGTTGGTAAGACTGTTCTTATCCAGGAAATGATTTACCGCGTGGCAGAAAACCACGACGGTGTATCGGTATTCGCCGGTGTGGGCGAGCGTACTCGTGAGGGTAACGACCTAATCGACGAAATGACCGAGTCGGGCGTTATCGACAAGACCGCTCTCGTGTTCGGTCAGATGGATGAGCCACCTGGCACCCGTCTTCGTGTTGCGCTTTCAGCACTAACCATGGCTGAGTACTTCCGCGATGTTCAGAAGCAGGATGTGCTGTTGTTCATCGACAACATCTTCCGTTTCACCCAGGCAGGTTCTGAGGTTTCGACCCTTCTAGGTCGTATGCCTTCGGCTGTGGGTTACCAGCCGAACCTTGCTGACGAGATGGGTCTGCTCCAGGAGCGAATCACCTCGACTCGTGGTCACTCGATTACCTCGCTGCAGGCAATTTACGTTCCTGCCGACGACTACACCGACCCTGCTCCGGCAACTACCTTTGCTCACTTGGATGCGACCACCGAACTTTCGCGTGAAATTGCTTCGCAGGGTCTTTACCCAGCGGTTGACCCGTTGGCTTCGACCTCGCGCATCCTTGACCCTCGTTACATCTCGAAGGATCACTACGAGACTGCAACTCTGGTCAAGCGCATCCTGCAGAAGAACAAGGAACTTCAGGAAATCATCGCCATCCTTGGTGTCGAGGAGCTTTCTGAAGAAGACAAGATCACCGTTTCACGTGCTCGCCGCATTCAGCGATTCCTATCGCAGAACACCTACATGGCGACAAAGTTCACCGGTGTTCCTGGTTCGACCGTTCCGCTAAAGGAGACCGTTGAGGCGTTCAGCAAGATCGCAAACGGCGAGTTTGACCACGTAGGAGAGCAGGCGTTCTTCAACATCGGTGGCCTCGAGGACCTAGAGCGTGAGTGGGCACGTATCCAGAAGGAATCGGGCAAGTAATGTCGAAGACTTTGCGCGTTGAACTAGTAGCCGAAGACCAGGCCGTTTGGTCTGGCCAGGCTCGCATGGTGGTCGCAAAGACTGTCGAGGGCGAGATTGGTCTGCTACCTGATCACGAGCCGATGCTCGCCATTCTTGGCGAAGGCGAAGTTCGAATCACTCTTGAGGATGGCGAGCAGTTGCGCGCCAGCGCTCAGGGCGGGTTCCTGTCGATGGAGAACAACACGGTTACCGTGGTTGCCCGTCAGGCAGCGCTCATCTAGCCAGCAGCAAACAAAAGACCCCGCTTCGGCGGGGTCTTTTGTTTTAGAGCTGACTCCTGCGGAAGCAGCCAGGGGCGTGGTCGTTGAGCATGCCGATGGCCTGCATCATTGCGTACATGGTGGTTGAGCCAACGAACTTGAAACCCAGTTTGCGAAGAGTCTTGCTCATAGCGTCTGACTCTTCGCTGGTTGCAACCCACTCAAAGTCGGCGGTCGCGCGCTTGCGACGGCTAGCGGCAGGGGCGTGAGACCAAACGATGTCGCTGATCGACTCACCTTGCTTTTGCAATTGCAGAATCAAGCGAGCATTGTGGATGGTGGCCTCAATTTTGGCGCGATTGCGAATAATACCGACGTCGTTCATGAGGCGCTCAACATCGGCCTCGGTCATGCGAGCGACCTTGTTCAAGTCGAAATTCTTGAACGCTTTGCGAAACCCTTCGCGTCGCTTCAGAATCGTGATCCAGGAAAGCCCTGCTTGAAACCCTTCGAGGGCAATGCGTTCGAAGACCTCTTGATCGCCGGTGACTGGAACGCCCCACTCGGTGTCGTGGTACTCGATGTACAGCTCGTCGAGCTTAGGCCAGCTGCAACGGGTGACTCCGTTGTCGTACTTGGTGACCAGGGACACTAGTCGACCGACTCGATCTGCTCGTGGGCTAGTAGCCAACGCTTGGTAGGAATGCCATCGCCACCGGAATAGCCGGTGATACGACCAGATGCACCCATCACGCGGTGGCAACCGACGATCAGTGCGATCGGGTTCGAGCCGACCGCGCCGCCGACTGCACGCGAGGCTAGTGGCTTGCCGATCTTGGCGGCGATTTCGGCATAAGAGAGGGTCTTGCCAAACGGAATCTTGGCGATTTGCTTATAGACCGACTTTTGAAACTCGGTTCCGTGCAGCTCAAGAGGCAGGTCAAACTTGGTGAGCTTGCCAGCAAAGTAGGCCTGCAACTGCTTCTTGGCATCGCGCAAGGTCTTGCTCGTGCCGAATTCTTCTGCCTTGCGTGCATCCATGGTCAAAAGGGTAATTTTTTCATTCACGGATTGAACCGTGATCCAGCCAACTGGAGATTCGAAACTGATCTGGGCAGATGCCGCAGGAACCTGAGCGAGAGTCATAGCAATCAGGATAAACGAAGGGCCGAGCCTCGAAGATTTACATGAAATCTGTTGAGAACTCGGCCCTCGTAAAGGCTGTAGAAAACTACATGGCCCTGTATGCCTCATCCAGGCAGCCGCGCAAGATCTGTTCGATCTCGTCGAACTCTGCCTGGCCAATGGTCAGCGGCGGAGCCAACTGAACCAC
>JBDKLV010000071.1:0-34436 GCA_039795455.1 Actinomycetota bacterium | reverse complement strand
ACAACGCCAAGCACCAGAGACCACATTGGGGTGAGAAACGCGCACGATGGAGTGATTGCCACTGCTCCTGCGACAGCTCCGGTGCCAGCACCGATCGAAGTTGCTTTACCGTGTTTGAATTTCTCGTATAACGCCCAACTGAGCATCGCACCGACCGGAGCAGCGAGGGTATTGATAAAGGCGAGTGCCGCGGTGCCATCTGCTGCGAGTTCGCTACCCGCGTTGAACCCGAACCAGCCGAAGAGCAGAATCGCAACACCAATAAGCACCAGTGGCACGTTGTGTGGAGCGTGCATCCCCTTGGTGAATCCAAAACGCTTACCAACGACGAGTGCAACCGCGAGAGCGCTGGCACCACTTGCGATCTCTACGACGGTACCGCCGGCAAAGTCGAGCAATCCCACGTTGTGCACTAACCAACCGCCGCTGACAACCTTGCCGTCGACAGCTTTGAAATTGAATACCCAAGATGCAACCGGAAAGTAAACCACCGTCGCCCAAAGTGCGGCAAATACCATCCAACTGCCGAATTTGGCTCGGTCTGCAATGGCGCCTGAAATTAGCGCAACGGTGATGATCGCGAATGTGCCTTGAAAACCACCGAAGGCGAGTGGAAGTTGATCGCCGGCCTTAGAAGCGGCAACCGCACTATTCATAAACAGTTCAGCTGGGTCGAAGCCAATTACACCGGGGATTCCGACGAAAGTAGCGGCTGTTGGGTCACTGAAGGCAATGGCATAACCGAAGGTCAGCCACATAACAGCAACGAGGCCCAAGGCTCCGAATGACATCATCATCATTGAAACGACACTGGATGCGCGAACCAGGCCGCCGTAGAAGAACGCCAAACCAGGGGTCATGAACAGCACGAGTGCTGAACAGATCACCAAGAACAAAGCTGCTTCGTTATGCATTTACCAACCTTAACGGCCAGATGGAGAGTGACCGTATGGCCACTCTCCCACTGGTTTGACAGTTACTAGAGTCGATCGACACCAAATGCGTACGCCTCTTCTCCGTGCACGACGGTATCGATGCCAGCAATTTCGGCATCGACCTGCACACGGAAACCGATTAGCTTGTCGACGACCCAGCCAATGGCGTAGGCCATTACAAAGCTGTAGACGAGTACTGCGAGCGCTCCCAGAGCCTGCATGGCTAGCTGGTGGAAACCGAAACCAAATGCGGCTCCAACCCCGTTGCCGAAGATACCAATCCAAAGGGTTCCAGTGATTCCACCAACGAGGTGAATTCCCACTACATCGAGGGAGTCATCGAAACCGAACGCAAACTTCAGATCGATAGCCAGAGCACAGAGCGCACCAGCAACCACTCCGAGCGCAAGCGCCCACATTGGGTCGAGCGAAGCACAGGCTGGAGTGACAGCTACCAGACCGGCGACAGCACCAGATGCGGCACCAATCGAGGTGGCCTTTCCGTGACGAAGTTTCTCAACCGCGATCCAACCGAGCATGGCAGCCGCTGGAGCACCGATGGTGTTGATGAATGCGAGTGAAGCGATGCCGTCGGCACGCACCTCGCTACCAGCGTTGAAGCCGAACCATCCGAACCAAAGTAGAGCGACACCCAGAAGGGTCAAAGGAACGTTGTGTGGCTGGTTGATGCCCTTTGAGAATCCGAAACGCTTTCCGAGAATTAGAGCTAGAGCAAGGCCAGCTGCACCGGCGTTGATGTGAACTGCCGTGCCACCTGCAAAGTCGATGACACCAAGGTTGTAGACAATCCAACCACCATCAACAATCTTGCCGTCTTGAACAGTGAAGTTGAAAACCCAGTTGGCGACCGGGAAATAGACCAAGGTGGCCCACAGACCCGCAAAAACCATCCAAGCGCCGAATTTCGCACGGTCCGCAATCGCACCTGAGATCAGTGCGACAGTGATGATGGCGAAAGTCGCCTGAAACGACACGAAAGCGAGCGACGGATATGCCCCAGCTGCAGTCGAACTTAGAGCTTCGTGCACTTGCTGCGAAAGACCGATGAAGTTGGTGTCGATGCCAAACCAACCATCGATGCCAAAGAAGCTTGCCGTTCCGCCATTTGCGAATGAAATCGCATAGCCATAGACCACCCAGAGAACGGCAATTAGGCCCAACGAACCGAAGCTGAGCATCATCATGCTCACAACGCTCTTAGCCTTGACCATTCCGCCGTAGAAAAACGCCAGACCTGGGGTCATTAGCAGCACGAGCGCTGCACTAATCAATACGAATGCGGTGTTGCCCTGATCCATCGGGAGCCTCCTTCATGAGCGGTCATTTGACCTGCATTCATCTTGGAAGAGAGATTTTTCGAAAAATGGCGAACTATGTTTCGCATTTGTAAAAGGTCGTAGACCAATCACGATGGATGCTAAAGCGTTGCGAGTGCCCCAAGGCGGCTGATTGCTCGCAAATACTTCTTTTTGAAGCCACCTTCGATGTGGTCGGCTCTGAATAGCCGTGTAGTTGGCAAACCAACCGCCCGAATAGCTACTTGTTCCTCATAGGCGCGGTCGATAAGCGAAACGAACCGCAACGCATCCGCCTGGTCTTGAATTACGTGCGTTCCTGAGATTCCTAGACGTTCTAACCCTTTGACCAGAAGGCCGTAGTTACTTGGATGCACCTTGCTCAAGTGCTTGAGCAGTAAATCGAAATCATCCAACGCCGAATGCTTAGCGCCCAGCAGCCAACTCTCGATTTGCGGAGCATTGAAGTTTTCAAGTTCTACTGTTGTAGGGCGATGGCGGTGATCTTCGCCTTCGATACGCACCATCTTGAACTTTTCGCTGATCCCCAGAATTTCGCGAGTGAAATCAGCTGCTGCAAATCGTCCCTCACCCAAAGCGTTCGGTGGCGTGTTCGAAGTTGCCGCGAACTTTGTGGTTGCAGAAAGTTCATTTAGCAAACGCGACATCATCATGGTGTCACCCGGGTCATCGAGTTCGAATTCATCGATGCAAAGCAATTCAAATTTGCGCAAGGCATCCACTGCATTAGCGAAACCCAAGGCTCCGATTAGTGAGGTATAGGCGATGAATGCGCCGAAAGCCTTTGTGCCCTTGTAGCCGTGATAAATAGATGCGAGCAAGTGCGTCTTACCGACACCAAACCCGCCGTCGAGATAGACCCCAGCCGGTGAATCCGATTTGCCAAAGAGGCCTTTTTTACCGAGCTTGCCACCGGCAAAATCAGCGGCGATCTGACTTGCTAGCTGCTGCGATGGATACTCAGAGTGAGGGATGTAGGTCTTGAATGTTGCCTTAGCGAACTCACGAGGCGGGACCAATTCAGCCAATAGAGCGGCTGTGCTTGGGCTTGGCACCCGCGAACAGAGCGACTCAAATTGATGTTTTGCCAATTTTTACCTTAGACATGGCGCAATCCGCGACCAACATTTAGCCTAGATGGGTTGCACCAGAAAGCAGAGTTAGTTTCATGCCAGTTCCAATCGAACAAAACCCAGATTTCACAGGCTACGCGCACCCCGAGGTGCTGGTCTCGACCCAGTGGCTCCAAGACAACCTTGGAAAGCCTGGCCTAGTTGTAGTCGAATCTGACGAAGATGTGCTGCTCTACGCGACAGGACACATTCCTGGTGCAGTCAAGATTGACTGGCATACCGACTTGAACGATCCGATTGTTCGTGACTACCTACAGGGCCCAGCCTTCGCAAAGTTGCTTTCCAGTCGTGGCATCAATCGTGACGACACCGTGGTCATATACGGCGACAACAAGAACTGGTGGGCTTGCTACGCACTCTGGGTATTCAAACTCTTTGGTCACAAGGATGTTCGAATTCTTGATGGTGGCCGCGAAGTTTGGCTGGCGGAAAATCGCCCAGTTACTACTGACGCGTCAGTTATTACGCCTAGCAACTATCCGGTGTTGGAACGCAACGACGCACCGATTCGTGCTTTTCGCGACGACGTACTAGCTCATCTTGGTCGACCTCTGGTCGACGTACGAAGCCCTCAGGAGTACACCGGCGAGCGCACTCACATGCCTAACTACCCAGAAGAAGGTGCGCTTCGCGGCGGTCACATTCCTGGTGCGGCATCGGTACCGTGGTCTCGCGCGACACAAGAGAACGGCAAATTCAAAAGCCACGCTGATTTGGTAGCTCTGTACCAAGAGGAGCAACAGCTAAACCCGGAAGACGACATCATTGCCTACTGTCGAATTGGCGAGCGCAGCAGCCACACCTGGTTCGTGCTCACCTATCTGCTCGGATTTAGCAACGTGCGAAACTACGACGGGTCGTGGACCGAGTGGGGCTCACTCGTTCGGGTGCCAATCGTCACTGGTGCAGAACGCGGCTAAATCTTGAGCATCACGGCACAGGCCCAGTCGGTCATCGATGATCTTGCATCAATCGACGAAGGAGCACGCCTAGAGGTGCTCGTCGAGTTTGCCGAGGCTTTGCCAGAACTGCCTCCACGCTATGCCGACCACCCCGACTTGCTGGAGCGAGTCGAAGAATGCCAATCACCTGTCTACCTTTTTGTCGAAGTCACCGAAGGCAAGGTTGCCCTGTTCTTGACAGCACCTAAAGAGGCACCAACAACTCGTTCATTCGCAAGCATTTTGCATCAGAGCTTAGATGGTCAGGATGTCGCTACCGTTCTCGATTTCGACAATGAATTTCCGGAACGTCTGGGCATCACCAAACTCGTTAGCCCGCTTCGAATGCGCGGCATTCGCGGCATGCTCGCCCGCATCAAACGCCAGGTAAAAGAAAAGGCCTAATGCCATTCCCGCAGTTGCTACCGCTGAAAGGCATTCGCTACATCTGCGTGACAAATTTGGCGAGCGAATTCGTTGGACCTGACGGAACCAGCCATTCGCTGAGCAATTCGGTTGACCGGCAGTTACTGATCGAAGCGCGCAAAGTGAGTTCTCTCATCGTCACGGATGTCGCCACCGCAGTGGCCGAGAATTACCGAGCCAGCAAATACGCCCCGATCGAAATCTGGTCGAAGTCAGGGAATGACCGCGGATTCATACCGGAACAACCAACCGGAACAGAGCCGATTAGCTTCGTTGCGATTAGGAACCTAGAAGTTGAGATAGATCGTGCTAACGAAGAGAGAACCCTGCTGGAGTGCGGCCCGACACTAGCAGCAGCAATGGCCGATGGCATCGCACAGGCCGTAATCACGGTTGCTAATCGCTCGCAAGGCCCCCAATGGCTATTTGAGCGAGCCGCCGCCCGCTGTCTAACGCGACTCGGGCTCGATGACCTTACCGAATACGAGTGGCATACAGATGACAGCAACGTGTATCTGGTTGCTAGTCGGCGTGGCTAAGCATTAGGCAGCGGTCTCGGCCATATTCTTTTGGAGATGAGCGATGAGAAACCAAAGAGCCCTGAATTTCAGGCCGCAGAACATAGCCTGCGCCAAGCATTTCAGCGACCTGAGCTCGAAATTCAGCAGATCCCCGCTCCGCGCGAGATTGCCGAAAACTCAATAGCCTTTGCGGCCTCGGTTGCACATAGCGACGATGAGCACGCTCAAGTTGGAACCGGACGCTTTGTTCTGTTCTGGTCTCCTGAACCTCAGGAAAACTGGACCACGCGGTTTCGCATCGTTGTATACGCACGCTCACCCCTTGAAACCGACATCGGCGCACAAGACGACTCTTCATACATTTCTTGGACCTGGTTGACAGACGCACTACGTGATTCGGGTGCCGAATACAATGCAATTGCTGGCACCACAACTCGAATCATCAGCAATGGGCACGGTGACCTGCAACACGAAAAGCAACACGCTGAGGTAGAGCTTCGCGCGAGCTGGTCTCCTCACGGTGTCGACCTTGCAGCACATTTCGTGGCCTGGCAAAACTTTATTTGCGCCCTATCTGACATATCACTGAATCCTGGAGTCGAGAAGCTCGACCGATTCGCCTAGCGATGACCGAATCCACCATCACTCCCCTAAACGCACCACGTAGACCCGTGGTTTTCGTTGATTCACTCGAGTCATACCAAGACATGGTTGTTGCGCTAGGTGCCGCCCAAGGATGGTTTGCAGTCGATGCGGAACGCGCATCCGGGTTCAAATACAGTCAACGTGCGTACCTCGTTCAGATCTCGCGAGGCCAGTCGGATTTATACCTAATCGACCCAATCGCAGTCACGGATGCACTAACCGCACCGACGTTGAATGAACTAGCAAAGGTACTCACACAAGACACCTGGATTCTGCACGCCGCAACCCAGGATTTGCCTTGCCTTGCCGAACTTGGCCTAAAACCGAAATCGCTTTTTGATACGGAGCTAGCGTGCCGCCTTTTGGGACTCGAGCGTGTCGGTCTAGGCGCCGTGGTCGAACATTTTCTGGAACTTGGCCTTGCCAAAGAACACAGTGCGGTCGACTGGAGCAAAAGGCCACTAGACGCATCTTGGTTGGTCTATGCGGCGCTCGACATCGACGTACTCGATGAGTTAGCTGCCAAGGTGGCTGCAGAGCTCGATTCGCAAGGTAAACGTGTTTGGGCGGATCAAGACTTTGAAGCCCTTGTCGGCTTCGCTCCGAAACCACCAAAACCTGACAAATGGCGCTCAACCACGGGTTTGCACGAGGTCAAGGATCAACGCGGCCTTGCCGTGGCGAGAGAACTTTGGATCGCCAGAGAGGCACTCGCCCAACGCCTAGATGTTTCACCCGGTCGCCTTATCCCTGATGTTTCAATCAGTCATGCCGCAAAGGTCTTGCCAAAGTCGAGACCCATCTTGGCTGCCGACAAGAGCTTTCACGGCAGAGCTTCGAGAAACTATTTGGATGTCTGGTGGCAAGCCATCGAGACCGGCCTGGCAACCAATGACCTACCTCCACTGAAATTGCCGAGTAGCGGAATTCCAAATCACCGCAACTGGCCGAAGAAGTTTCCCCTCGCTGCAGCACGTCTTGCGGTAGCTCGAGAAGCCATCGCCAAAATTGCCATTCAATGTCAGTTGCCAATAGAAAATCTGATTTCGCCTGAGCCACTTCGTCAGATTTGCTGGGTCGAACGGACATCCGCTGAATTGGAAGAACTAAAGGCAGAACTTGCTGCGCTGGGTGTTCGCCAATGGCAAGCCGAATTGACGGCAGGTGCCGTCGCAGAAGCTATTCGCTCTGCACCTGAATGGTTGGCTCGTCAAGAGCCCGAGCATACGGAACCTTAGTTCCGACTACTTGAGCCACAATGTCTTGAGCAATCGTCTTTGGCTTTAAACCCACGCGCTCGAGAATTTCATCGCGTGTGGCATGCTCTAGGAATTCGTCAGGTAGACCCAGTTCGTTGAGCGGAGTATCCACACCTGCAGCACGCAGTGTCTGACGAATTCGGGTTCCGATACCGCCGACTCGTACCCCATCTTCAATAGTTACAACCAGGCGGTGATCTTTCGCAAAATCAACGATGCTAGGCGCAACCGGAACTACCCAACCTGGGTCAACAACGGTTGACCCAATACCCTGGGCAGCTAGCAGCTGAGCGACCTCTAGAGCAGTTTTAGACATAACGCCCACGCCTAGCAAAAGAACATCTTTAGAAGCTGATTCGTAGAGCACATCCACGCCATCGCTAGTAGTTCGCAGGGCAGCAATCTCGGCTCCTACCGAGCCTTTGCCGAAACGAATTAAAGTTGGCGCGTGATCGGTGGCCACGGCTTCGATCAGCAGCCTGCGAAGTGTTTGTTCGTCTCGAGGCGAAGCGATGCGAATGTTCGGTACCACCTGAAATAGCGCCAAGTCCCATTGACCGTGGTGGCTGGCTCCGTCTGGTCCGGTAACACCAGCACGATCGAGCACAAAGGTGACGCCCTCCTTGTGCAGCGCCACATCCATGATGACTTGGTCGAGGGCGCGGTTCATGAATGTTGCATAGACCGCCACAACTGGGTGCAGACCGCCAAACGCCATTCCCGCAGCCGAAGTGACAGCGTGCTGCTCTGCAATACCGACATCGAAAACGCGGTCAGGGAAGCGCTTGGCGAATGCATTAAAACCGACTGGGTTCAACATTGCGCCAGTGATCGCAACGATTTTCTCGTTCTTGGCAGCCTGTTTGACTAGTTCGTCTCCGAAAACTGAAGTCCAGGAATTGGTTGGCTCTTCGAGGGACTCACCAGTTGCTGGGTCAATTTGACCAACGGCATGAAACTGGTCGGCCTCATTCAGGACCGCAGGGTCGTAACCTTTACCCTTCTGTGTAATCACGTGCACGATCACTGGGTTGGCATAGTTCTTGGCTTGACGGAGCGCGGTCTCAACTTGCTCTAGATTATGGCCGTCAATCGGGCCGATGTACTTGAGGTCGAGATTCGGAAACATCGACTTTGGTGTTGTCGCGTTAAATAGACCCTTGCCGGCACCACGCGCTACCGACCAAATCATGCGGCCGAACCAACCAAACTTCTCAAAGAAACGCTTGCTTAAGCGGTAAAGCTTGCGATAACTCGTCTGAGTACGAATGCCATTTAGTGTGCGAGCCAAACCACCAACAGTGGGCGCGTACGAACGACCATTGTCATTGACAATTACGACTAAACGGCGACTGTTGTCATGCGAAATGTTGTTGAGCGCCTCCCAGGCCATCCCACCGGTGAGCGCACCGTCGCCAATCAAAGCGACTACGTAGCGATCATCCTGGCCGGTCAGTGCATAAGCTTTGGCGATACCGTCAGCCCAAGACAGTGACGACGATGCGTGCGATGATTCAACGATGTCGTGCTCCGACTCAGCTCGCTGCGGGTATCCTGCGATTCCGTCCTTTTGGCGCAACTGTGAAAAGTCTTTGCGGCCAGTCAGCAACTTGTGAACATAGCTCTGATGACCCGTGTCAAAGACGAAACTGTCGCGCGGCGAGTCAAAAACTCTGTGCATTGCAATCGTGGTTTCGACAACACCGAGGTTTGGCCCAAGATGACCACCGGTCTTGGCTACTGATGAGATCAAATAGGCACGGATGTCTGCTGCGAGCAGTTCGAGTTGCGCCCCAGTGAAACCATCGAGGTCTCGTGGGGTGGATACCCGATCAAGCTGCGACATTCGATCCTCTAGGCAACCAAACTGCGAAGAACGTACTGCAGAATTCCACCGTTGCGATAGTAGTCAGCCTCTCCAGGAGTGTCGATTCGCACCACTGCATCGAACTCAATGACCGACTTGCCAGATGGCGAGTGAGCCGAGGGACTTGCGGTCACATGAACTGTTTTTGGAGTTGAACCGGCGTTCAGCTGCTCGATTCCAACGATGTCGAATACTTCAGTACCATCTAGGCCGAGCGAGTCAGCTGTTTGTCCAGCTGGGAACTGAAGTGGCAAGACTCCCATACCGATCAGGTTGCTGCGGTGAATGCGCTCGAATGATTCAGTGATGACGGCGCGGACACCAAGCAAGCTGGTGCCCTTGGCTGCCCAGTCACGCGACGAACCTGAGCCGTATTCCTTGCCACCGAGAATCACTAGTGGAGTGCCAGCGGCCTGATAGTTGCTTGAAGCGTCATAGATAAACGACTGGGGTGCGTCTGCCTGAGTGAAGTCGCGAGTGTAGCCACCTTCAACTCCATCGAGCAGCTGGTTCTTTAGTCGAATGTTGGCGAAGGTTCCACGGATCATTACCTCGTGGTTTCCGCGTCGCGAACCGTATGAGTTGAAGTCAACACGCGAGATGCCGTGTTCGGTTAGGTATTTACCCGCAGGTGAATCTGCCTTAATCGAACCAGCTGGGCTGATGTGGTCGGTAGTGACCGAGTCTCCCAGCTTGGCTAGAACTCGAGCGGAGTGAATGTCTTTGACCGGTGACGGCGTCTTGGCCATACCGTCGAAGTACGGTGCCTTGCGCACGTAGGTCGAGTTTGCATCCCATTCGAAGGTTGCACCCTTTGGAGTTGGAATCGCCTTCCAACGTTCATCGCCTTCGAAAACGCCAGCGTATTGAGTCTTGAACATGTCACTGTTGATTGACTCGTCGATGGTCTTCTGAACCTCTTCAGGAGTCGGCCAGATGTCGCGCAGGAAGACCTCGTTGCCCGATGCGTCTTCCCCGAGCGACTGCGACTCGAAGTCAAAGTCCATGGTGCCAGCGAGCGAGTATGCGATAACAAGCGGAGGCGAGGCGAGGTAGTTCATCTTCACGTCTGGGTTGATGCGACCTTCAAAGTTTCGGTTACCCGAAAGCACTGCAGTAACAGCGAGATCGTGCTCGTTGATGGCTGCGGAAATGTTTTCGTCTAGCGGACCAGAGTTACCAATGCAGGTGGTGCAACCGTAACCAACAAGATTGAAGCCAAGAGCATCGAGCGAGTCGGTCAGTCCGGCCTTCTTGTAGTACTCGGTAACAACCTTCGAGCCTGGCGCCAACGAGGTCTTAACCCACGGCTTGGCCTTGAGTCCCTTTGCAACAGCCTTCTTTGCAAGGATGCCCGCAGCGAGCATCACTGATGGGTTCGAAGTGTTGGTGCACGAAGTAATCGACGCGATACTCACGTAGCCGTGGTCAATTGAGAAGTCTTCACCCACCACCTTTGCCGGGTTGCTTGCGACTGGCGCGTAGGTTGGCAGAGCGCTTGCGAAAGACTCCTTGGCCTTCGACAGAGCGACGCGGTCCTGCGGGCGCTTCGGGCCAGCGATTGAAGGCACCACGGTTGACAGATCTAGCTCTAGATACTCGCTGTAGCGCGGTTCAATTGAAGCATCGTGCCAGAGCCCCTGCGCCTTGCAGTAGGCCTCGACCAGGTCGATCTGCTCTTGGCTGCGGCCAGTAATGCGCAAGTAATCAAGCGTGACATCGTCAATTGGGAAGATTGCGACGGTCGAACCAAACTCAGGCGACATGTTGCCGATGGTGGCACGGTTAGCCAAAGGCACCGAACTAACGCCAGCCCCATAGAACTCGACGAACTTGCCAACCACGCCGTGCTTGCGGAGCATTTCGGTAATAGTTAGTACCACGTCGGTTGCAGTGGCTCCGGTAGGAATCTTGCCGGTCAACTTGAAACCGACCACCTTTGGAATCAACATCGAAACTGGCTGACCAAGCATCGCTGCCTCGGCTTCGATTCCGCCTACTCCCCAACCAAGAACGCCAAGGCCGTTAACCATGGTGGTGTGCGAGTCGGTACCAACACAGCTATCTGGGTAAGCCTGGAGTTCGCCGCTAACTTCGCGGGTCATAACAGTGCGCGCCAAATATTCGATGTTGACCTGGTGAACGATTCCGGTGCCTGGCGGAACCACTTTGAAGTCGTCGAATGCGGTTTGACCCCAGCGCAAGAACTGATAACGCTCGCCGTTGCGCTGGTATTCAAACTCCACGTTCTTCTCAAAAGCATCAGGCGAACCTGCAACATCGATAACCACTGAGTGGTCAATTACTAGCTCGGCAGGTGCAAGTGGATTGATTCGCTTTGGATCTCCGCCGAGTTCGGCAACAGCTTCACGCATGGTCGCCAAGTCGACAACACAAGGAACTCCGGTGAAGTCCTGCATAATTACGCGGGCTGGGGTGAACTGAATCTCGGTGTCAGGCTCTACGGCTGGATCCCAATTGACCAGCGCGTTTATGTGGTCCTGTGTGATGTTCGCGCCGTCTTCGGTGCGAAGCAAGTTCTCGAGAAGAATCTTGAGGCTGTATGGCAGAGTCTTCGCGTCGACCGAGTCGAGCTTGAAGATCTTGTAGGACTTGTCACCCACCTTGAGGGTAGAAGCGGCGTTGAAACTGTTTACCTTTGACATGGATGTCCTCTTGCTAGCGAATGCCTACCTAGAAAAATACCAGAGATTAGGCGGCTAGCGACGGGCTAGCAGGTTGCGAATCAGGAGCCACTCAATCCAGATGACCGAAGCGTATAGCGGTAAACCCAGGACCAACTTGGCAATTGCTAGGGCCTCTAGCTGATTTGCAAAGTACAACGGCAACTGCACCGCCAGACGTAGGGCGAAAACGCCTGCCAAAAGTGCTGTCGCGGTGGTGAAAACACGCATCTCATACTTGTTCGTGCGCCAGCTGAGGCCTTCACCCAAGACAAAACCGAGCAAAAGCCCGATTATGGGGAATCGAACCAGCACTGACAGGGCCAAAACGGTGAAATAAGCGCCATTGGTGTAAAAACCGGTGACAAAGTAGTCGCGCCCCGAGCCGCCGTCGCGCAGGGCCAACCACGCCGCCAAGCCAATACCCACGAGCCCGACGATGGCGTTCAGAACAGACTGTCGCTTAGCCAGACGCCAGATAAGGAAAAGTGCCGACAACACTACTGCCACAATCACTGCCACAGTGTCTGTTCGAGTGATGGCAAAGGTAAGCACGAAGGCAAAACCCGGTAGTACCGATTCGAGGATCGCGTGCCAGCCACCCATGCCTTGAAGCAGCGAACGGTGATCGAGTTGGTGCTTGCCGTCGACTTTAGAAATGCCTAGTTTGGCGGCGAGTTGCTCACGTTGATCGCTCATGCGGTCTTGAGCCCTGGTGGAACGACCGAACCATCCGGCAGTTTTAGCTCGAGTGCTTCGCTAGGTGGCAGCGGAGCATCGCCACGGTGAACCACGATTGATTTGAACACGTCGATGAGGTCGGCTTCGGCTCGAATATCGGTGAGGGCTAGCCCGCCGATAGTGCCTCGAAGGCACCAACGCGGCCCATCGAACCCGATGAAACGCGCCAATCGAAAACCAGAGGGTCTACCCTGTTCATCTACCAAAGGCAATTTTGCATCGAGCTGAACCCCGAGTGGTCCGAATGTCTCGTCGGCACTACCGCCCTGTGCATCCACGTTGGCAGCAATCGAAGTACGAATGTCACTCCAGATGCCTTCGTTGCGAGGAGCCGCGAAGGCCATCACCTGTAACTTCGAACCATTTTGGTCAATTGTGATGGCGACGATCCGCCCCGATACCTCATCTACCTCGACACTCACCGAAATATCAGGGCGAGGTTCGATGCGTAGGGATCCAAAATCGATGTACGGACGCACCTGGTCTACATGCGCCGAATCAAATGGGCCTGTTGGCGCTGATTCGATCATTAGTTCACTCCGGTCGAACCGAAGCCACCTTCACCACGATGTGAGTCCGGTAGTCGATCCACGCGAATCCACTTTGCCGCCTCAACCTGCTGAATAACCAATTGAGCGATGCGGTCACCAATTTTGATTTCGAAGTCATTGTGCTTATCGGTGTTCAAAAGTGTGACCTTGATTTCACCGCGATAAGCCGCATCGACGGTGCCAGGCGCATTTAGAACGGTGATGCCAAATTTCGCCGATAGCCCAGAACGAGGATGCACGAGCCCGACATATCCGTCAGGCAAAGCTATTGCGATTCCAGTGGCCACAGTTCGACGCTCCCCGGCCGGGATAACCAGAGCCTCGGCCGCACGCAAGTCCGCGCCAGCGTCGCCCGGGTGGGCATATTCGGGAACGTCAGAAGTGCTGACAATCAGTACTGGAACTTCTTTCATGTTGATTGAGCGTAGTCTAAAAAGGTGACCCAACCGCTTCGCTATAACGAATGGCAACTGCCAAACTTCTCGTCATTCCTGCCGCACCTTTTGATTACTCCAGCAATCTGGGCCACGCTCGCACCCTTCAGTAGCACACTCGGCATAGTTGTCGGAGCTGCATTCACGGTTGTCACGGTAGCGATGCGATTCCTGATGGCGAAGCGAATTCAAGTATCAAATGAAGTGTTGAGTCTTGGTACTGCTCGCCTGCCGCTGAACATCGTGAAGTCGGCTGAGTTGATCGCAAAAGAGGATCAGTTCTTCGCACGCGGTGCGTTGCTCGATGCACGTGCATTTCTTTGCTACAAGTCGGGGCTACCCGATCTAGTACGCATCAATATTTCGGACAAGAACGACCCGACACCGTATGCTCTCGTGTCATCCAGGCGCGGGGCCGAACTCGTAGCGCTACTAAACAGTTAGCGCAAGAACAGGAACTCGATTAGGCGCAGTCGTTACAGACTGGTCCGTACTTGCTCTTCTTTGTCGACATCATCGACTTGTGCTTCACGATGAAACACTCGCTACAAGTGAACTCGTCGGTCTGTGGCGGGATAACAGTTACCTCAAGCGCTTCGTCAATTAGCTGCTCGCGCTCGTGGTCATCGGCAATGCCATCTTCTTCGACATCGATGATCGATGGCGAAGTCGGCTTGGTGTTCTGCTTGATGGCATCCAGTGATTCGGCGTCGTCGTCCGTTTTCTTAGGTGCATCGTAATCCGCGGCCATTTGTAACCTTTCGTGCCTAGGCGCGCCTAGTTTGCTATCAAAGCGGTCAAAAATCAAACTCGCCACACCGAGTGTCGTGGAATTCAAAAATGAATCAATCGCCGCAAATGCGGGCTTCAACGCGCTCCTAATGGCAATATTTCTGCGAGAAGGAGCCAACATGGATGAACTGAGACTGAACGGCACCGAGGGCGACCACCTGGTACTCGAGGCGCAAGACGGGCAACGCTTCAAGCTCCTGATTGACGAAACTCTAAAGGGCACCGTTCGCGGACATGCCTCGTTCGACAAGTCAGCCGTAACGCTCACTCCTCGTGAGATTCAAGCCGAGATTCGTGCGGGTGCAACCGTAGAAGAACTTGCCGGCCGTTGGCACGACCCAATCGAATACGTTGCCAAATTTGCTCAGCCGATCCTCGACGAACTTGCCCACATTGTTAGCGCAGCACAATCGGTAAACATCTCAATCGCCGGTGATCGCTACAACGATGTCAGCAGCATCGAATTTGGCGAGATCATTGCTAGTCGCCTTGAGGCCAGTGGTGCTCGTGCAATTGCATGGAACGCAGCACGAGATGAAACGAACACCTGGCGGGTTTCTGTTTCGTACTCGCTCTCTGGAGAAGAAGGCACCGCGGTTTGGTCCTTCGACCCTCGCAAGTTGATCCTGGCTCCAGAGAACCAGAACGCCATCGCACTGTCGACGCAGAACTCGCTAGCAGCTCCGACTGCAACCAAACTCACCGCTGTTGAACCACCGCAGTTCGATACTCAATCGCTTGAAGATACCGTTCGTGTCGAGACCGTCATTCCGCTGGGTCGAACCAGCGAACAACTCGTTACTTCAAGTGACGAACCACAAGACGACCTCGCTACCACTTCGGATTTGCTCGACGCACTAAAACGCAAGCGCGCCGGCCGCGAACACCCATCAACACTGGTTGATTCAAATGTTGATTCACCAACCGAACCCGTAGTCCAGCTGTCAGTCGTCGAAGAGACAATCGAGGTTGTGGATGCGATTGGTGAAGAAAGCCAAGAAGAACCCGAACCTCGCCCTGCTCCGACGCGCCGAAGCGGGCGCCCGGGAATCCCTAGTTTCGACGAGATTATTCAGGGAACTAAGTCTGAATCGGACGACGAATAGCCCCCGAACCGCAGCAGCGGCAAAGCGCATTCGGCTGCACTCAGACCTCCGTGCTGACCAATCATGCGAAGACTGGCTGGTTTAGCGAAATCACTGTGGTAACAGGCATACCCGTCAGCGGCTAGTACGACCAAATCTGGAAGCAAATCTGGTTCTTCACTTAGTTTTGCGCCAAATAGTCCTTTTTCGAACAGCTCTTCTGTCGACAACACGGATGCGCGCTCACCCAGCCAGTTCGACAACGCAAGCTGAGCACGCGTGGCTTCTGCGCTGTCGCGAAGATAAATGAAGGTCGCTCTGGGATCTCCGCCGACGGCGAGTAGATCGTCGCCATTCAGTACCTGCTCAAGCAACAGGTGCCTCGATGTGTCGACATCGACCACACCATGATCAGCAACCACCAGCAAGCCAACATCACTAGGCAGATTGCCAATCATTGCCGCTAACAGCTGATCAATCTCAGTGAGTAGGTCTGACCATTCGGGTGAATTGACCCCCTTCGCGTGGGCGCTCTGGTCAAGCTCAGGTATGTAAAGGTAACTTGCTCCAGCCTCCTTTGCAGCCAAATCCCTCGCCAAACTAATACGTTCCGCTACGTCTGTTGCGGTCAGTGTCGGCCCGGTCATTGTCGCGCGACTGAAACCACTATCAACGTATTCGGGCCGGGTTATCGCGGTTATTGAATGACTCGACGACAGTGGTTCAACGCGCAAATAATCAAGGATGCTGAACCGATCCATGCCGGTGAGCAAATTGCAATCACGTTCTAGCAAACGATCGAAGATGCGGTACCCAAACAATCCATGCTCAGCAGGAGCAACACCAGAAGCCAAAGAGGTAATTGAAGCAACAGTGCTAGATGGGAATCCGCTAAATAACTCCGGAGTACGACCTAGGACTCGCGATAGAAACGGAGCGTGAGACTTGTTGTCATGCAGATTGTAAAAGCCCAGGCCGTCGATCATCACAACGACTGCGTGACGGACATCCTTGAGGTCAAATACATTCGCCTGACCCGCCAGTGACGCCAGAACCGCTGGAAACACGTCTTTCAGGTTCCCGAAGGTGTCTGGGCTCGCAGGTAGCATCGTAGGCATCAGCCCAGTTTCGCACGCCTAGAGAAGTATGACCAAAGCAGAATCACAACCAGAAAAGATCATCGACATTGATCTTTCGAAGGAAATGCAAGATTCCTTCTTGGAGTACTCCTACTCGGTGATCTACGCTCGTGCGCTTCCCGATGCCCGCGACGGCCTGAAGCCAGTACAACGCCGAATTGTCTACCAAATGGGCGAAATGGGCTTACGTCCTGACCGTGGTCACGTCAAATCGGCCCGTGTGAGCGGCGAAGTCATGGGCAAGCTACACCCGCACGGCGATGGCGCCATTTACGACGCAATGGTTCGCATGGCTCAACCATTCACACTCCGATGCCCACTGATAGACGGCCACGGAAACTTCGGCTCACTTGACGATGGCCCCGCTGCTGCTCGCTACACCGAGACCCGACTCTCACCAGCCGCCCTGCTGATGAACGAATCGCTCGACGAAGACGTGGTCGACTTCAAACCGAATTACGACGCTCAACTGACCGAACCCGAGGTCTTGCCAGCCGCGTTCCCAAACCTGCTAGTGAACGGCGCCTCAGGCATTGCTGTAGGTATGGCGACCAACATGCCACCGCACAACCTGCGAGAAGTGATCGCCGCAGCTCGTTACTTGTTGGCTAACCCAGATGCGACCTTGAAACAGCTGATGAAGCATATTCCTGGGCCGGACCTGCCTAACGGTGGAATCATCATGGGCCTCGACGGTGTCAAGGACGCATACGAAACAGGGCGCGGCACGTTCAAAACGCGTGCCCGAGTTTCTGTCGAGAGCGTCACCCCGCGCAAACTAGGTCTGGTCGTTACCGAACTGCCCTACCTGGTTGGCCCAGAAAAAGTTATCGAGCGAATAAAAGACGGCGTTAACAATAAGAAACTTCAAGGCATCTCAGATGTAACCGACCTCACCGACCGCACCAACGGGCTCAAGTTGGTTATCGAATTGAAGACTGGCTTTGACCCGCAAGTCGTACTCGATCTGCTCTACCGTTTCACGCCAATGGAAGACAGCTTCGGAATCAACAACGTTGCGCTGGTCGATGGACGCCCGGCAACACTTGGCCTCAAAGAGATGCTGCAGGTCTATCTGACTCACCGCCTCGAGGTAACCACGCGCCGCACCAAGAATCGCCTTGGCAAGCGCGAGGCGCGTCTGCATCTGGTTGAGGGCTTGCTGATTGCTGTTGTCGATATCGACGAAGTTATCCAAGTGATTCGCGCCAGCGACGAGGTCGACGAGGCTCGCGCCAAACTCATGACGGTCTTCGACTTAAGCGAACTGCAGGCCGAGTACATCCTCGAGCTTCGCCTCCGTCGCCTGACCAAATTCTCGCAGATCGAACTCGAAACCGAAAAGAACAATCTGCTTGCCGAAATCAAGGAACTGAAACGCATCTTGGCCAGCAAGGATGTTCTCGAGGAACTGGTTTCAAGCGAACTAGCCGAAGTAGCCGAGAAGTATGGTGACGCACGACGAACCACTCTCATTGCTGACTACGAAGAGGTTAAGCCGATTGCAACCGCCAAGGTTGCCGGCATGGATGCGCAACTCAAAGACTCGCCAACGCGCATCCGTGTAACGACCTCTGGTCTCATCTCGCGCTACGACTCAGCCGAGGTAAGCGCCCAGGTAGGCACCAAGCGTAAACGTCACGACGCACTGATGGATCACTTTGTCGCGACTACTCGAAGCGACATTGGTTTTGTAACCACCAAGGGCCGAATCATTCGCATTCACGCCGCTGACATTCCTGCGACTACCGACCCAACTGACCTGGCTTCGGGCGTAAAAGCTGGCGATTTCCTAGGTCTCGAAAAGAAGGAATCCCTGCTGCACGCCTTCATTCTCGACGACAAGGCAAACCTTGCGATTGGAACTAAGCAAGGTGTGGTGAAGAGATTGAGCAACGACTGGGCCAACAAACACGACTTCGAAATCATCAACCTGAAGCCTGGCGATGAACTAGTTGGAGCCTGCCAAGCCACCGACGATCAGGAATTCATCTTCGTGACCACCGAAGCTCAATTGCTTCGGTTCAAGGTTGATTCGGTGCGCGCAACAGGCCGCGGTGCCGCCGGTGTGGCAGGTATTAACCTTGGCAAGGACGACTCGGCAATCTTCTTTACTGCTGTCAGCGACGACGCGGTGGTTGTGACCGCAGCAAGCTTCTCTGGCGCACTGGCCGGCACCGATCCCGGCAGCATCAAGGCCAGCCTCTTGAGCGAATTCCCTGCTAAGGGCCGCGCCACCGGTGGTGTGCGTGCCCACAAATTTATCCGCAACGAAGACCAGCTCTACTTTGCTTGGGCTGGGCCGGCAGACTGCTTGTTTGCAACCGCAGATGGCAAAGCGATTGATCTAGACATTGAGCCTGCCAAACGCGATGCAAGCGGAAACAAGTTGAGCACTGCAATCGGCGCGATTGGTGTTGGATTAGCAGCCGCCGAGTAAGTGTCGCAACTCGTATTGGTTGTAACTAAGCGTCGATTCGCTCACGCTCGAAGCTGTCAGCCGAATCGATAATGAAGTCACGACGCGGAGCTACATCGTTGCCCATAAGCAATTCGAAGACCTTGTCGGCCGATTCTGCATCTTCTACTCGCACTCGACGGAGTGTTCGATGTGCCTTATCCATAGTGGTTTCAGCTAACTGATCGGCATCCATTTCGCCAAGACCCTTGTAGCGCTGAATTGGCTCCTTGTAACGTTTGCCCGCCTTCTCGAGCTTTACGAGCAAAGACTCAAGCTCCTGTTGCGAGTAGGTATAAACCACCTCGTTGGCTTTCGATCCAGGGTTGATGATTTCGACACGGTGTAGGGGCGGAACCGCCGCAAATACGCGACCATCCTCGAGCAGCGGCTTCATGTACCTAAAGATGAGGGTGAGCAACAATGTTCGAATGTGCGCCCCATCGACATCAGCATCGCTCATCAGGATCACCTTGCCGTATCGAGCCATCTCAAGGTCGAAGCTGCGACCGCTGCCGGCACCGACTACTTGAATAATCGATGCACACTCGGTGTTTGAAAGCATGTCTGACACAGATGCCTTTTGAACATTCAAAATCTTGCCGCGAATCGGCAGCAGCGCCTGATACTCGCTGTTTCTAGCCAGCTTGGCCGTACCCAAAGCCGAGTCTCCCTCGACGATAAACAGCTCGCTCACTTCGGTTTCGGTAGTGCGGCAGTCGACTAGCTTGCTTGGTAGCGACGACGACTCGAGTGCATTTTTGCGGCGCTGGGTTTCTTTGTGTGCGCGAGCCGAAATGCGTGACTTCATTTCGGCGACAATCTTGTCGAGCAGAATCGCGGCTTGCGCCTTGTCGTCACGCTTCGAGCTGTTGATGCGATCAGTAATGGCCTTGGTCACCACATTGGCCACGATGTTGCGAACCGCAGGGGTACCGAGAACTTCTTTGGTCTGACCCTCAAACTGCGGTTCAGCCAGACGCACAGTCACGACTGCGGTGAGACCAGCCAAGATGTCTTCTTTTTCGACCTTGTCGTTGCCGGCTTTCAGTTTGCGGGCATTTGCCTCGATGTGACCGCGAATCGTCTTAAGCAAAGCCTGTTCGAAGCCGGCGATATGGGTTCCGCCTTTTGGAGTGGCGATGATGTTCACGAACGACTTGACGGTGGTGTCATATCCACTACCCCAACGCACCGCAACATCGACCTCACACGTGCGAGACACCTCGCGCGAAACCATGTCGCCCGATTCATCGAGCACAGGAATGGTCTCAGTGAATTCACCTTGACCGCTCAGACGCCAGGTTGAAGTGATTGGGGTGTCGGAGGCAAGGTAATTGGCGAACTCAACGATGCCGCCAGCAAACTTGAACTCCTGTTTGTTCGATTTGCCGTCTCGCTGATCATCAACGTTGATAGCCAAGCCAGGTACAAGAAACGCAGTTTGGCGAGCCCTGGCAGCAAGGTCGTCGATGCTGAACTGGGCGTCCTTGACGAAAATTTGAGGGTCTGCCCAATAGCGAATTCGAGTTCCGGTTACCCCCTTAGCCACCTTTCCGATCGCGCGCAATTGGCTGGCATCTTCGAAAGGCTTGAATGGATTGCCAGGAGCGATTACCTTGGCATCGTCGAAGATTCCCGGCTCTCCGCGCCTGAATGACATTGCCCAGGTCTGGCCGTCGCGATCGACTTCTACATCGAGACGTTGACTCAAGGCATTCACCACGGATGCACCCACGCCGTGCAAACCACCAGATGCCGCGTACGAGCCACTGCCGAACTTTCCTCCGGCGTGAAGCTTGGTGAAAACCACCTCGACACCAGTGAGGCCTGTCTTTGGTTCGATGTCTACCGGGATACCTCGAGCATGGTCGCGAACTTCGACACTTGAGTCTTTGTGGAGCGTGATCTCGATCTTGCTACCGTGCCCGGCCAAGGCCTCGTCGACCGAGTTATCGATGATTTCCCAAGCGCAGTGCATGAGCCCGCGTTGATCGGTAGAGCCGATGTACATACCGGGACGTTTGCGAACGGCTTCGAGCCCCTCGAGAACCGAGAGATGGCGGGCTGAATATTCGCTCTTAGACACCCGTTGAGATTACTTGGAACGCACCCCAAAGCCACGGATTTACACGTTTTCCGGTCAATTCGCCACGAGCGAAATACGAAGCAATTGGGACTAAATTGTCGGCGGTGTGTGTTGAGATAGTTAGCAGCGAAAGGATCCACATGTCAGCTACCGAACTCGAAAACCAGGCCGAGGCTACCCCTCGCCCACTAAATGCACTGGACCGTTGCGACCTTTGCGGCGCACAGGCATACATTCGAGTCGAGCTCGCTACAGGTGAATTGCTGTTCTGCGGTCACCACGGCAACGAAAAGAAAGCCGCCCTTGAGCCAATCGCCATTAAGTGGCACGACGAAACTGACAAGCTGAAGTAGAGACTTAGCTGGTTGCCATTTCAGTAGCAACTTCAATTGCCGGCTGAATCAAAGCATTAATTTGAGCAAACCGTTCGGCATTCATTGCCGAGCGGTTTTCTTTTAGTTCAGGACGTTGCGCAATTATCTGACCCAGAATTCGATCTGCTAACCAAGGATTCTTAGCAAGCAGCGGGCCGTGTAATAACGTGCCAATTAGGTTGCCTTCGATGCTCAAGTCATCAAGGTCAAGGTCAGAGTTCTTGTAACCGCAAAGAACCTTGCCTTCGAACTCATCGACAACGAAGTTTGAGAGGCGATCGACCTTGTTCACGCTCGCAGGTAGAGCGCCTAGAAGGCCGTGTAACGCTGCATAACCGGTTGACACTGCAATTACCTGCGTGCCTTGGAGCATCCAGTTTTCGATATCGGCGATGACCGTGCGAAGTGCCGGGTAGGCCTGACGCCAAGCAGCAGCCGACCCGTGCCCAATCAAGACCACATCGGGGCGCTCGATCGGGAGCAATTGCCCTGGGTGCAGAGTCTCGTGGCTAACGGCGATACCGCCCCACTCGGCACGTCGACGCAGCACCAATAGGTTGGCTCGATCACCGTTTAGGTTCAGGTGCTCAGGGAACAGTTCTAGTAGTCGAATCATCGGCTGACCTCGTTCGGACTGGTGAAACCCAGGTGACGACGAAGGCGGCGCATTGCATCGGCACTGAACACGACTGTGCGCACCCCGTACTTGGGGTCAGGTAGCGCCATGAACTTATCGATGGCCGCAAAAAGATCTGGCTCGACTTCATCAACCTCGACATTGTCGTAGACCAGGCGAAGGCCCAGCTCGGCATAATTGAAACCGCTGATCACGTCGACATGAGTCAAGCGACTTAAGTCAACTGTCCAAAGCCACGATGGGTCGTGAACATCGCGACCGATGGCAATCATCAGTCGGTCAAGTGGCAGATCCAGCTCGTCCAGGTTCAGCTGGAACGAGGTTGGGTTTTGCACCAAGACGAATTGCACCGGCTTACCCTGAATCTCGACCATCTCACCGCGTGCAAAAACCGGTGGCAATGCGGCAAGCACATTCTCGGCGAGCTCGACGTCGAATGTGTCGCCAAGGATTTCGCGTGCAGTGCTTAGCGCTGCCACGGCGTCGAGTGCGTAGTGCAGGCCCTTGGCCGGTAGGTCGAAGATCAGTTCACGGTCAGCGATTTTTACGGTTACGCGAGTCTCACTCAGAGCAACTACCTCGGCTGCGACTCGAGGCCGTGGCAAGTCAGCAAGATAGGTAGGCGCAACGCCCAGATCATCGCCATCGAGTACATCTGAGGCAATGCCAAAGAACTTGGCCTCTTCGATTTCGGCTCCGGCGGCAATCTGCAGCGTGTTCTGGTCATCGGCATTCAACAACGCAACCTGAGTCGCACGTGCTGCCACGATAGCCAATCGGTCGCGCACCTGTGCCGGGTCAATGAAGCGGTCAAGTTGATCTTCGAGCACATTTAGCACGGTAACGATTCGAGGTGCGGTGTCGCTTGAGATTGCATCAGCGTGACCTTCGTCAACCTCGAGAATCGCTATGTCTCCCGGGATTCGACCAGACAAATTGCTCTGCTCAACAATGGCCGAGAAGAACCCTTGACGGATATTCGCGGTAGTTGGATTGGTAAAAACCTCTAACCCGTGTGCTCTGGCGATAGCCACCACCATTTTGGTTGTCGTAGATTTGCCGGCCGAACCAGTGATGATAACGAGTCCCTGAGGAAACGACTTGAGGGTCTTCGCAAGCAATCCGGGGGCGATTTTGCTCAACAACAAACCCGGAGCTGCCGAACCACCTCCGGGACGGAACCGACGAATCAAGACACGAGCCAACCGACTGGCAACGATGCCAAGCAGATTGATCACTGCGCTACCGCCTAGTCCTGCGACAAGAACTCGATCAGGCGAGCCTGACGCGACGGGTGCTGCAGCTTCTCTAGAGCCTTCTTTTCGATTTGACGAATACGCTCACGGGTCACGCCCATCTCGTCGCCAATGTCATCGAGAGTGCGCGAGATACCGTCACCCAAGCCGAAGCGCAAACGAATGACCTGAGCTTCACGTGGGTTCATGTTGTTCAACTCGCGCTCTAGCGCCTCGTTGCGGGCACTGGTTACGGTGGCAGCCAATGGAGAAATCGCATCGGTGTCTTCGATAAGGTCACCGAACTCACTGTCGCCATCTTCACCGAGCGGAGTCGAAAGCGAAATCGGCTCGCGACCATACTTTTGAACCTCGACAACCTTCTCAGGTGTCATGTCTAGTTCGTGAGCGAGCTCTTCTGGGGTCGGTTCGCGACCAAGGTCTTGAAGCAATTGACGCTGAACACGCGAAAGCTTGTTGATTACTTCGACCATGTGCACAGGAATACGAATAGTTCGAGCCTGGTCGGCCATTGCGCGAGTGATCGCCTGGCGAATCCACCAAGTGGCATAGGTTGAGAACTTAAAGCCTTTGGTGTAGTCGAACTTTTCTACGGCGCGAATCAGACCAAGGTTTCCTTCTTGAATCAGATCCAAGAACTGCATGCCACGTCCGGTGTAACGCTTTGCGAGCGAAACCACCAAACGAAGGTTTGCCTCGAGCAAGTGTGCCTTGGCACGACGCCCATCCTTGGCAACCCACTTGAGGTCGTCAACCATCTGCTCTTCTTTTGCAGTGAGGTTTTTAAGATTCTTCTCGGTCTTGCGGTCGTCAAGAATGATGCCGAACTTCTTCGAAAGCTTTTCTTCTGCAAACAAACCGGCTTCAATGCGCATCGCGAGATCAACCTCGAGCTCTGCATTAAGCAGCGCAACCTTACCGATTTGCTTTAGATAGTCTTTGACCGAGTCGTTGGTCGCACCTGGAATTGCGATGGTCTGAACCGCCGCTTCATCCTCTTTGTTCTTGAAAACCAAGACGCCTTCAGGATGCTCGTCTTCTTCGTCTTCGTCGTCATCTGCCCCAAGCGTGACGGCAGCCTGGGCCTCTGCCGCGATCTCCTCTGGGCTTAGCTCTTCGGCTTCAGCCTCAACTTCGCCTTCGTCGTCGATTTCTTCGTCGTCGAGCTCGCCTTCAACAGTTGCGCCCTTTGTAGCCTTACCACCCTTGGCTGGCTTCTGCTTATTAGCCGGCTTTACGGCTGGGCCGGTCGACTTAGCTGCTGGCTTGGCTGGTTTCGCCGTTGGCTTAGCCACGGCCTTAACCGGCTTAGCAGCCGGCTTTGCAACCTTGCTTGCCTTTGCGGTCGGCTTTACGTCTTTCTTGGCAACAGCTTTGGCAGCTGTCTTGGTTGGGGCCTTTGCCACTGCCTTAGCTGGAGTCTTTGCCGCAAGTTTTGCAGCCGGCTTTACAGCTGGCTTGACATCTTTTTTAGCAGCAGCCTTTGTCGCTGGCTTCGCCGCCGGCTTCACAGCCTTGGCTGCAGGCTTGGTGATCGGCTTAGCAGCGGGTTTCGCCGCCTTAGCTGTCTTTGCCGCAGGCTTTACGTCCTTCTTCGCAGTGACCTTAGAGGCTGGCTTGACGGTGGGCTTAACGTCTTTCTTTGCGGATGGTTTAGCCGGAGCCTTGGCTGCTGGTTTTGCGGCTGGCTTGGCTGCTGGTTTTGCGGCTGACTTTGAAGCTGAAATCTTGGTTTCCTTAGCGGTCTTGTCGCCCTTGGTCTTCGAACTAAACAGACCTCTCAGGCCGGTTTTCTTTGGTGTTGAAGCCATTGGTACCTCTCAAACTCGGTGTCGTCGCAGGTGTTTCGGGCATAACTTGGACCCATGTCAAGTCCATAGCTGGATTCGACTGGGTCTGTGAGCAATTATGCCAGCAAATACCGACATTGGCCGCCATTTGCAAGCTATTGCCCCATCGAGAACAGTGAACTGCCAGGTTTTATTCCATATCGATGAGGGCGCGCGACTTCGATCGCTCCCATAGGTACATGCCTAGGCCGAACCCAATTACCACCACTTGAGCCCCGAGTGCAAACCTGAAGCCAGTCAAAGTGAAAGCACTGCTTACACCCAACGCCGTTTTGACGAGATCGAGTATCCAACCGGCGAGCGCCATCATGACGAAGGTCGCCAGAAAGCCACCAATGTTGATGAACCCGTTGGCAGCTCCAAGTTTGTGCTTGGGCGTAAATTCTCGCGAGTAATCCATTGCAAGCATGCTGCCCGGGCCGCCGGCCGAAATGATTACGACCAAACAAATCATGAGCCAAATCGGAGCACGTGTTGGAAGCATTGCGAACACCAACCAAATCGCAATGATTGAAACCGCAATGACAACTACAACACTTTTACGGCGCTTGGGATGGTGCTGAGCAATCCAACCGATGAATGACCCGAAAACCAAATAGAGAGCCATCTGCGCGCTCAACATTGTCGACGCGAACGCACGGGACATGCCTTCACCTTCAACTAAAAACGGAACGCCCCAAAGCAGTGCGAAGACTGATCCACTCGATTGCAAAGTGAAGTGAATCCAAAAACTCATTCGTGTCGGTGCGTGTCGAACGCTTTCGCCCACTACGCGAAATGCCTCACGCAAAGTAATCGCGCGCTTGTGTTCGATGTGGTCTGCCGGCTCGTTCTTAACAAACAGAGACACAGCAATGAGACCAAAAACAACGATGGATGAAGATGCTTCGAATGCGGAACGCCAGCCGAAATTTGCAAGCAGTATTGCGAACGGAATTGCGCTGGCTAACTGACCTAATTGGCCGATGTTCACCATAAACTGCTGCGTGCGCGCGATGCGCTTTTTTGGTGCCCAAGAAACGATTAGGCGGAGCATCGATATGAACGTGAAAGCATCGCCCATGCCGACCAATATTCGCCCAAGGTAAGCAGCTGAAATCGTGTCTGCGTATGCCACAACCAACTGACCAACGGTCATAGCTATGGCGCCGAGTTGCAACATAAGCTTCGGGCCGAAACGATCCAACAAAACTCCGACTGGAATCTGCATGGCCGCGTAAACCATGAGCTGAAAAACAGCGAGGGCCGAAAGCGCCGCAGCGCTGACCGAAAAGCGTTCAACAGCGCTTAGTGACGCAACACCAAGTGATGAACGCTGCAAAACCGCTGCAAAGTAGGCTGCGGTGGCCGCAATCAGCACCAATCGGTTTTGACGTGGCAACTAAATCTCGTCGTCGTTTTTGCGCTTTAGTGAAAGGTAATCCTCAAGCTCAGCGGCAATTTCATCGGCGCTAGGCACCTGTGGAACTTGACGCTCAAAGCGGCCCGGGGTGTTTGGGCCATCGGTCATGAACGACTTCTCTAGACCTTCGATCATCCTGGTCAATTCAGGATTGTTTGCTGCATTCTGGTTCATCTCTTTTATGAATTCGACAGACTCTTCACGCAATTGGTCGGTGGGAAAAACCAAACCGGTTGCTGCGGTGATCTGTTCAAATGCGACAACTGCGGCGCCAGGTACTTCTGCTTCGCTCAAGTAATGCGGAACCAGGATCACGAATCCCACTGTCGGAAAATCTTGCTGCGACAACCGGTATTCGAGTAGATGCAGGATATTTCCCGGTACCTGCGTTTGCGGCTTCCACTCTGAAACACGATCGATTAACTCTTTGCGATTTCCCGAGACAGTTACCCCGAATGCGCGAGTGTGCGGAATAGGAAATGGAATCGAGTGAATCCAAGTGAAATCGACGATTTGCCAAAGCTGAATAAGTTCTTCAATGGTGTCGGCAAATGCTTCCCAGCGAAAATCTGGCTCGTAGCCGTCGAGGTAAAGGAACTTTTGCCCAACTTCGTCGGTAACTAGATAAATCGCAAGTACCGCGGGTTCATAATCAGCGATGTGGTCTTTCTCGAAGTACATGACAGGTCGGCGTGAGCGATAGTCGAGGAGTTCATCATTGCTGAACAGAGCCACGAGCTGGTGATCAAGGTTTTCGAATATGTGACCTGAGAGTTTTCGAACCATCGAACCGGCATCGGTAAAACCAGTTAGTCCAGCGATGAGATGCAACCCCATTGGCACTTCGACGTCGTCTTCGAAGAGTTCTACAAGCTGTCCTGGTGTTGCCACGAGATAAGTCTAAACAGGGGGTTAGAGTGAAGCCATGGCCAAACAATTCATCAAAATCTCTGCAACCACTCCCGCCTTTTCGAAGGATTCCGTCTTTGTTGTTCCCGTGATTGAAAAGAACGGCAAACTCGAACTTTCGGCCGGAGCCATCGACATCTCATCGCTAAAAGGCCTTGATCTAGCCAAGCTAGGCGCCAAATCTGGCGACGACTCAATCGTGCGCGTCCCGGCGCCTAACGGAGCGGTTTTCGCACTGATCGGTGGTCTCAAGGATGCGTCGAATAACGCACTGCGCTACTTCGGTGGCACCGTTGGCCGAACCTTAGGTGAATTCCGCCAGGTGGTCCTCGGCGTCCCAATCGGCAACGATGCAGAAGCACAAGCTCTGCTAGAGGGCTATGCGATCGGCCATTACGCCTACACCGAATACAAGTCAGATAAGAAGCGCCCAGCCGCTCAGTCGCTGGTTTTGGCAACTAAATACAAGGTGAAGCCTGCGACGTTGAGTAAGGTCGAGGTCTTGCGCGCCGCCGTTCACGACACTCGTGACCTGGTGGCTATGCCTGCCAACGACCTGTACCCGCAAAGCTTTGCGGCTGCAGCTGCTCGGTTGGCAAAGGGAACCGGCGTGACTGTCACTGTTCTCGATGAGAAGAAGCTGGCATCCGGTGGATTCGGTGGTCTGCTAGGAGTTGGCAAGGGTTCAGTTCGCCCTCCTCGCCTGGTCAAGGTCGAATACAAGCCGACAGGTGCCAAACAGAAGTTGGCTCTCGTTGGTAAGGGCATCACTTATGACACCGGCGGTCTCTCACTCAAGCCTGCAGCATCGATGCTTGGCATGAAATACGACATGACCGGTGCCGCCACAGTCCTGAACGCTGTGCTCGCAATCGCTCGCCTAAAGCTGAAGGTGCACGCCACTGCTTATCTATGCCTAGCGGAGAACATGCCATCCGGCACCGCCACTCGCCCTGGCGATGTGGTGAAAGCACGTAACGGCAAGACCATCGAGGTGACTAACACCGATGCTGAGGGCCGTGTGGTTCTCGCCGACGGACTCAGCCTTGCCAGCGAAAGCTACCCGGATGTCATTGTCGACGTAGCAACCTTGACCGGTGCCCAGCGGATCGCCCTTGGCACCCGCTACGCCGGAATCATGGGTGATGAGGCCACCGTAGGCAAGCTCGCCTCTGCCATCTCGGCCTCAGGCGAATTTGCCTGGCCAATGCCGCTTGCCGAAGACCTACGCCCACTTATCGACAGCAATCTTGCCGACCTGCAAAACGCCAAGGTCGGCAATACCGCTGGCGGCATGATCATCGGTGGCTTGTTCCTCCGTGAATTCATCGGTAACAAGAAGGGCTCGACCCAAAAGATTGCCTGGGCTCACCTCGACATTGCCGGCCCTGCCGACAATGAAGGCGCTGGCTATGGCTTCATTCCAAAGGGAGCAACTGGTTCATACGTTCGTTCCCTCGTAACCTTCGCCGAGTCACTGGCTAAGTAGCTGGTACTTCTTCCGAGCATCCTTGCCCGGTAGTAAACTCGGTTCGTTCGACCTGTTTTAGGAGCTTGTTTTGGCTGAGCACAATTTCGATATCGTCATCCTCGGCGGAGGAAGTGGTGGCTACGCTGCCGCACTTCGTTCGGCACAGTTGGGCAAGAGCGTTGCCCTAATTGAGAAAGACAAGCTAGGTGGCACCTGCTTGCACCGCGGTTGTATCCCAACCAAGGCGCTATTGCACGCAGCTGAGGTCGCAGACACCGTGAAGGATGCAGCGCACTACGGTGTCAGCGCGAACTTCAACGCGATCGACATGAACGTAGTAAACACCTACCGCGACGGAATCGTTGATCGATTGTTCAAGGGCCTGACCGGTTTGGTTAACTCGAAGAGCATCACCGTTGTAAATGGTGAAGGTCGCATGGTCGGACCAAAGACCATTCAGGTTGGCGAAGACCGATACACCGGCACGAACGTCATCCTTGCTTCTGGTTCGTACTCGCGCTCGCTTCCTGGTCTTGAGATTGGTGGTCGTGTTATCACCTCGGAGCAAGCTCTGCAGATGAACTTCGTTCCTAACAAGGTCATCGTTCTCGGTGGTGGCGTTATCGGCGTTGAGTTCGCTTCGATCTGGCGCTCATTCGGCACCGAGGTCACCATTGTCGAAGGCTTGCCATCGCTAGTTCCAAACGAGGATGCCTCGATCAGCAAGGCTCTGGAGCGCGCATTCCGCAAGCGTGGAATCGAATTCAAAACTGGCGTTCGCTTTTCTGGCGTTCAGCAGCACGAGAACGGCGTCGTAGTTTCACTTGAGAGTGGCGAAACCCTCGAAGCCGAGTTGATGCTTGTTGCAGTCGGACGCGGACCAAACACCGCGGGTCTCGGTTACGAAGAACAAGGCGTGTCGATGGACCGCGGTTTTGTCTTGACCAATGAGCGACTACAGACCAGCGTCCCTGGTGTCTACGCAGCTGGCGACATCGTTCCTGGCTTGCAGCTCGCACATCGCGGTTTCGCGCAGGGTATCTTCATCGCAGAAGACATCGCAGGCTTGAACCCTGCAGTCATCGATGAGAACGGCATTCCGAAGGTCACCTACTGTGAGCCTGAAATCGCATCAGTTGGATTGACCGAAGCCAAAGCGGCTGAGAAGTTCGGCGCCGACAACATCTCGACTTACGAGTACAACCTAGGCGGCAACGGCAAGAGCCAGATTCTTGGCACTGCCGGATTCATCAAGTTGATTCGTCAGAACAATGGCCCTGTGGTCGGCGTTCACATGATTGGTTCGCGTGTTGGCGAGCAGATCGGCGAGGCTCAGCTCATCGTGAACTGGGAAGCATACCCAGAAGACGTTGCTGCACTGATTCACGCACACCCAACCATGAACGAAGCAATGGGCGAAGCACACCTCGCACTCGCAGGCAAACCGCTTCACGCACACGCATAAGTCTTAGGAGAAAATCATGAGCGAAGTAGTACTTCCGGCACTAGGTGAAAGCGTCACCGAAGGAACCGTTACCCGTTGGTTGAAAAAGGTTGGCGACACCGTTGCCGTTGACGAACCGCTGGTAGAAATCTCAACCGACAAGGTCGACACCGAGATTCCTTCGCCGGTTGCCGGAACCATTGAGCAAATCTTGGTTCAAGAAGACGAGACCGTTGAGGTCGGCGCAGTTCTAGCGATCGTTGGTTCGGGTTTGGGCGCTGCGGCGCCTTCAGCACCAGCGCCTGCAGCAGTCGAAGCTCAGGCTCCGGTTGCCGCACCTGTTGTAGAAACTCCTGCCCCAGTTGAAGCTCCTGTTGCAACCCCTGTCGCAGCACCCGTGGCTGCTCCGGCTCCGGTTGCCGCACCAGTTTCATCCGCCCCCGCATCGCATAACACCGACCCTGGCTACGTGACTCCGTTGGTTCGCAAACTTGCTAATGAAAACGGTGTCGACTTAAACGCAATCGCCGGCACTGGTGTTGGCGGTCGTATCCGCAAAGAAGATGTACTAAACGCCGGTTCGCCTGCCGCAGTCTCGTTCGCAGCTCCAGTGGCCGCGCCGGTTGCTGCTGCTCCACATGTGGCAGCCGCTCCTTCGGCACTACGCGGCACAACTGAGCCAATGTCACGTCTTCGTAAGGTGCTTGCAGAACGTGCAGTTGCTTCGATGGTTTCAACCGCACAGTTGACGACCGTTGTCGAAGTTGACGTAACCGCGATCGCAAACCTGCGTGCAAGCGTCAAAGATGCCTTCTTGGCCAAGACCGGCAACAAGCTCAACTTCATGCCGTTCTTTGCATTGGCCGCCGCTGAAGCACTTCAGGGACACCCGAAGCTAAACGCCAGCATCGACGGCGAGAACATCGTCTACCACTCTGGCGAGAACATCTCGTTCGCTGTTGACACCGAAAAGGGTTTGCTAACTCCAGTAATTCGCAACGTGGCGTCGTTGAACATTGCGCAGATCGCCGGGCAGATCGCAGACCTTGCTAGCCGCACTCGCAACAACCAACTGAAACCAGACGAGCTAAGCGGTGGAACCTTCACCCTAACCAACACTGGTTCGCGTGGTGCGTTGTTCGACACTCCAGTCGTGTTCTTGCCACAGTCGGCAATTCTGGGCACCGGAGTAGTTACCAAGCGCCCTGTCGTTGTAACCGCAGCCGATGGCTCGGACAGCATCGCGATTCGCCACATGGTCTACCTTGCACTTTCGTACGACCACCGATTGATCGATGGTGCAGATGCATCGCGCTTCTTGGTCGACGTCAAGGCACGTCTCGAAGGTGGCAATTTCGTTGCCAACCTAGGGCTCTAAGTTCTAGTTGAACAAGTGGTCTACTCGGTTGAGTAGGCCACTTTTTCTATTCGGGCGTCTCTTCCATCGTCAACCACGCGTAGCGTTACCAAATAACTTTGTTGGTTGCATACTCCGCTGAGTTTTAATTGCCGAATATCGCCGATCCGAATTTGTTCAACCAATTTGAATTGCGGATGTTCGGTCTGAAGTTTTTCGAGCGTCAACTCTTGAAACTCGCAGTCAAAAGGTGAATTCGAAGCCAATTGAGTTGCGCGAGCCAGCGAATGCACATGACCTGCTACACGATGAATGGCCGCTGCTTTGGGCGCGAACATCCATGCGGCAGCCAAAGTGGCCAATGTCAGGGGGACCAGACCAAGAAGCAGCCCCGAACGCAGAGGCAACTTTGGCCGCATGTTTGTTTCTGATTCAACGCCCTGAAAGTAGACAGCGCCGTTACTCAGTTGGCGCACCTGTGGCGACAAACCCTCCGCCTCGAAAAAATGCAACTGTGCAACCCAATTGGTTCTAAAGCGACCTGCTTTTATGCCTAAATCTTTCACAAAACCAGAATTCGGCATCAATTGCTATGACGGGAATTTAGGCGTCAAGTTGTGGATTTAAACTGGTGTTATGCCAGTGTTCGAAACTTTAGGACTCGATCCGCAATTTGTGGATTACGAGCAGGCTTGGCAAATCCAACGCGCTGTACACACAGAAGTTGTCTCAGGCACCAAACCTGAAACTGTGCTGCTACTTGAACATGCTTCTGTATTCACAGCAGGCAAGCGCACCGAGCCGGAGGAACGCCCAACCGACGACACCCCCGTTATCGATGTAGATCGTGGTGGCAAAATCACCTGGCATGGTCCTGGCCAGCTAGTCGGCTACCCAATCATGAAACTGCCCGACCCAATCGATGTAGTCGGTTACGTTCGCTGGCTCGAGCAAGTACTGATTGATTCAATTGCCGAATTTGGTGTGATTGGCGAACGGGTTGGCGGACGCAGCGGCGTTTGGGTGAATGTCGATGGTGCTTTTGAAAAAGTGGCTGCTATCGGCATCCGGGTTGCTGAAAAAGTAACCATGCACGGTTTTGCACTGAACTGCAACAACTCGCTCGCACCTTATGACACGATTGTTGCTTGCGGGATTCGCGATGCAAAGACCACCACTCTGAGTATCCTTGCCCAAAAGGAAATTTCCCCCGCAATGGCAGCCGAAGTGATCAAACGTCACCTAGGCGAAATTGAGAAAAGACGATGAACGACAAGCCTGAGAAGAAGCTGCTGCGCATTGAGGTGCGCAATGCATCGGTACCGATCGAACGCAAGCCGGAATGGATCAAAACCCGCGCCAAGATGGGGCCGGAATATCAGGCCCTACACTCGCTCGTAAAAACCGAGGGTTTGCACACCGTATGCCAAGAGGCTGGCTGTCCAAACATTTATGAATGCTGGGAAGACCGCGAAGCAACGTTCCTAATCGGCGGATCACAGTGCACTCGTCGTTGCGATTTTTGCCAAATCGACACTGGTAAACCTGCCGACTTTGACTCTGACGAACCTCGACGTGTTGGCGAGTCGGTAAATCAGATGAACCTTCGGTACGCCACCGTAACGGGAGTGGCTCGCGACGACCTTGACGATGAAGGCGCCTGGCTTTATGCAGAAACCATCCGCCAGATTCACCAGCAGTCTCCGGGTACCGGCGTTGAGATTCTGGTGCCAGACTTCTCGGGCAAGCCCGAGTTATTGCAACAGGTTTTCGATGCGGCTCCTGAAGTCTTTGCCCACAACCTCGAAACCGTGCCCCGCATTTTCAAGCAGATCCGTCCGGCATTTAGGTATGAGCGCTCTCTCGACGTGATCACGCAGGCTCGAAATGCAGGTTTGGTTACCAAGTCAAACCTCATCCTCGGCATGGGCGAAACCGACGATGAAATAGTTCAAGCCTTGCGAGACCTTTACGATGCCGGCACTGACATCGTGACTATCACTCAGTACCTGCGCCCAACCCCGCGCCATCACCCGATTGACCGCTGGGTGAAACCGGAGCAGTTTGTGCAGTTCAGCAAGATTGCCGAGGAGATGGGTTTCTTGGGCGTGCTCAGTGGCCCGCTAGTTCGTTCCTCGTATCGTGCTGGTCGACTCTGGGCTTCATCGATGACCAAAAAGGGTCGCGAAATTCCTGAGAATCTCAAGCATTTGGCCGAAGCGGCACTCGCCCAGGGCTTCAGCCAAGCGGCACACTAAATCGTTTAGGCTATTGCCCATGGCTAAGAGCACCCCAGCAAAACCAACCCGTGAACCAGGTCGTATCCGTCAGCTTCTGAAGGTTTACGCGCTAACCGCGAAGACCGACAAGCCTGCCGTGATCTGGTCAGTTGCAGTCTTTGCTGTTCTCCTCGGAGTCGGTCTGCTAATCGCTTCGATCGTGGCCCCAGGCTCGGTAATTGCAGGAATCATGTGGGGATTCGTCGGAGGTATGGCTGGACTCCTCGGTGCCATGATCATCATGTCACGTCGAGCCGAAGCTGCGGCCTATTTACGATTCGAAGGACAGCCCGGTGCAGCCGGTGCCGTGCTCAATTCGGCGCTTAGACGTGGCTGGCGCTTCAACGAAATGCCAGTGCACATCAGCCCTAAGACTCAAGAACTCGTCTACCGCGCAGTAGGCCCTGCTGGCATCGTTCT
>JBDKLV010000070.1:0-4379 GCA_039795455.1 Actinomycetota bacterium | reverse complement strand
GCGTAACCTTGGCCCAGACGATGCAGGTCCAGTCGGGTTCATCCTCGATCATGGCGTACTCGTCGTACATGTCGTTGTAGTCGGCGCAGTCACCTTTGATATCCCACTGCCAGTCCTGCTTGACAGCGGCCTGGGCAGGAAGTGCGTCGGCCACGCCGAAAATTGAGGCAGTGGCTAGAACCATGCCGATGAGTTTCTTGTTGAACATTGCCCCTCCGATTTGTCCAAGCTTCGTGCCTGACTCCCCACCAGCAGGTTATCGCAACCTTGCGACTGAGCGTTGAACTAGTCGAGGGCTAGGCGCATGAGCAAACCAAAGTCACCCATGTCGGCGACCTGCTCAAAACCCGCTTTGCTAAACATCGAGACCGTGCCTCGATAGTTGCCCTCGAACGCAGGAACCTCTTTGTAAGGGGCGGCTTCAACCGCGGCGAAACCCCGTGAGCGCAGGTCTTCAACGGCATGGCTCAGCATCGAGGTGGCAACGCCCTCGCCTCGGCGCTGGGGGTGGATCACGAAGCAGAGCATCCTTGCGAGTTTTTCATCGGCGTCAGGGATAGCCGGAAACAGCATGCTCTCCCCCGCCAACAACCAGCCGACCATTTCCTCGCCGTCGTAGGCCAGGTAACCCTGCATTTTTCCGGACTCCACTCGTGAGCAAGCTGACTCGCGATTGATTGAGTGGCGGTTTTCAGGTTGTGCCTGAATTTCTTTGATGCGTTCAGGGGTGTTCAAGTAGAACTGGCAGTAGCAGCCATCCCACTGTTCGTTCGAACCGTTAAAGGCAACGTGGTCGAAGTATTCGAGAAAGTCGTGCAGGTTGGCCACCGAAAGCGATTCGAATCGCAGGTCTACCATTCCTTGCCCTTTGTCGACATTGCGCGATCGGCCTCGCGCTTGTCTTGCTGCTCTTTGAGCGCCTGGCGCTTGTCGTATTCGCGCTTACCCTTGGCCAGCGCAACCTCAACCTTGGCGTATCCGTCTTTGAAATAGATGCTTAGCGGCACGAGAGTGTAGCCAGACTCTTTGACCTTGCCAGCGAGTTTCGCAATCTCGACTCGATTTAGCAGTAGCTTGCGACGACGACGAGTGGAGTGGTTGTTCCAGGTGCCCTGGGTGTACTCGGGAATGTGCACGTTTTCGAGCCAGACTTCGCCGTTCTCGACAGAGGCAAATCCGTCGACCAGGGATGCTCGACCGGCGCGCAACGATTTCACTTCGGTTCCGGTGAGCACAATTCCGCACTCGTAGGTATCTTCGATCGAATAGTCGTGGCGCGCTTTGCGGTTGCTAGCTACAACCTTTTCTCCGCGTTCCCTAGGCATAACAACCTATATTCGCAGATAGCGACGAATTGCTAGGCCGCTGGCCACAGCAGCAAGGATGATTCCTACCGCAATCAAAACCGGAGCGAGCAGTGCCGCCGAGCCGAGTCCAACGAAGTTCGTGAACGGTAGTCGCTGCGCAAGGTAACCCTGCACAAAGAACTGCACGACACCGAAGACTGCGCCACTGGCCAGGATTCCTCCGATGGCCGCAGCGAATACGCCTTCGAGCACAAACGGCATCTGAATGTAGAAGTTGCTGGCGCCGACCAGGCGCATGATGCCCAGCTCGCGCCGGCGGGCAAAGGCACTTAGGCGAATGGTGGTCGAGATGAGTAGAACCGCCGATGCAAGCATCAGTGCAGCGACCGAGATGGCCGCAATGCTAGCCGCGTTCAAGATGCCGAAGATCTGGTCAAGGTAACTGCGCTGGTCACGAACCTCTTCTACCCCAGCAAAGCCAGTGAAGCTCTCAGTCACGATTGCGCTCTGAGCCGGGTTCTTGAGCTTGACCCAGAAGGTCTCGTTCAGCTGGTCTGCGGTGACGTACTTAGACACAGCGTTGTCGGCAAACTGCTGCTGAAACTTGTCGAACGCAGCCTGGTGGTCTTCGAAGTAGTACTTGTCGACATAGGTCGAAAGGGTTGGCGACTTGAGCTGGTTCTCGACCGCGGTCTTCAGGTCGGCAGAAGCCTCGCCCTGCGGGCAGATATCTTGAGGCGAAACCGCGCTGCACATGTAGATTGCGACCTGAGCCTTGTCATACCAGTAGGTCTTCATCTGGCCGATTTGCATTTGCAGCAGGCCGGCGGTGCCGACGAAGGTTAGCGAAATGAAAGTAACCAGGATGACAGAAACGACCATCGACAAATTGCGACGCACTCCCTGACGAACCTCTGACCAAACGAAACGCATTAGTAACCCGCCGATCGTTCGTCGCGAATGATGTGTCCGTCGCGAAGTTCGATGACACGCTTCTTAAAGCGATTCACAATTCCAGGGTCGTGAGTTGCCATCACGACGGTCGTACCGTTTTGGTTCACTCGGTCGATAAGCGCCATGATTTCTTCGCTAGTCTTCGGATCGAGATTTCCGGTCGGCTCATCTGCCAGCAAGATTGCCGGTTTGTTGACGATTGCGCGCGCAAGGCCAACGCGCTGTTGCTCGCCACCTGACAACTCAGACGGCAAACGATCTGCCTTGCCTTCGAGGCCGACCAGCCGAAGCACATCGGCGACGGCCTCTTGAATAAAGCCCGCCGACTTGCCAATCACCTCGAGGCTGAAGGCAACGTTCTGGGCCACAGTCTTGTTGGGTAGCAGGCGAAAGTCTTGAAACACCATGCCGAGTTGGCGACGGAAGAAAGGAATGCGGCGACTTGGAATGCCGACCAAGTTCTGACCTAGAACGTGAACCGAGCCAACCGATGAGACCTCTTCGCGAAGCATTAGGCGCAGCAGAGTCGATTTGCCTGAGCCAGAGGCACCAACCAAGAAAACGAACTCGCCCTTTTCGATTTCGAGTGAAACGTCGTCGAGCGCCGGGCGTGACTGGCCACGGTAGCTCTTCGAGACGGATTCGATGCGGATCATTGCTACAAGGCTAAATTGCCGACCTTGAAAACCGCTGGCAGCCTAGCCCTGTGTCTGCTTGCGCCAGCGAATGCCGGCGGCGATAAACCCATCGAGATCGCCGTCGAATACGGCGCTTGGGTTGTTGACCTCGTGTTCGGTACGCAGGTCTTTGACCATTTGATATGGCGCGAGCACGTACGAGCGCATCTGCTCTCCCCAGGATGCCTTCACGTCTCCGGCAATTTGCTTCTTCTTGGCCTCTTCTTCGCGGCGACGAATTTCGAGCAAACGGGACTGCAACACACGCATCGCGGCCACCTTGTTTTGCAGCTGACTCTTTTCGTTCTGGCACGACACCACGATGCCTGTCGGAATGTGGGTCAGGCGTACCGCCGAGTCGGTGGTATTGACCGACTGACCACCAGGGCCAGACGAACGAAATACATCGACGCGAATTTCGTTCTCAGGAATGTCGATCGAGTCGGTCTGTTCGATTAGCGGTACGACTTCGACTGCAGCGAAAGATGTCTGGCGCTTGCCAGCCGCATTGAACGGGCTCATGCGCACGAGGCGGTGAGTGCCACCTTCAACACTGAGAGTTCCGAACGCGAATGGAGCATCGACCTCGAAAGTCGCCGACTTGATTCCGGCGCCCTCTGCATAAGAAATGTCGAGCACCTGAGATGCGAGCTTGTTCTTCTCGCAGTAGCGCAGGTACATGCGAAGCAGCATTTCGGCAAAGTCGGTGGCGTCATCGCCACCGGCACCCGAGCGAATGGTGACTACCGCTCCACGTGAGTCGAACTCGCCGTTTAGCAGGGTTTGCACTTCGAGCACCGAAATCGCCTCGGCGAGAGCATCGCATTCGGCCTTAGCGTCGCGCTTAGCTGACTCGTCGCCTTCGGCATTGGCCATTTCGACCAGAATCGGCAGGTCGGCCAGGCGCTGCTGCACGCCCGAAACCTTTTCGAACAGCGACTGTTTTTGCGATAGCGCACTAGTGACCTTTTGCGCCTTGGCCTGGTCATCCCAAAGGTCGGGGGCAGATGCCTCGAGCTTGAGCCCTTCGATTTCTGCGGCAAGCGCATCCAGGTTGATGACTTCGACGATATTGCCGAACGTCGCGCTCAAGTCTTTGAGCTGCTGCGAAAGATCTAGTTCGGCCATCGGCTCAAGTTTAGGCGAGCGATAATTGACGGGTGTCGAGCGGCAAATCATCATTCAAGATCTCGTCGCTAGTCGCATCGGTCTTTGTGCCATCGGCACTTTTCTCGACCGGCGAGTATGCCCTTCTGCCTGTGATTCCCGCGAGCGCGGAACAACTCGGTGCCTCGATTCCAACCGCCGGTTTCGTTGCCGGTCTAGTCATGCTTGGCCTTCTGCTTGCCGACTTGCCTGCCGCGCACTTTGTCAATCGCGTCGGCGAGAGACGGGCAATGATGTGGGCATCGGTGCTCGCGTTCGTATCGGTTGGCGTCGC
>JBDKLV010000069.1:0-7760 GCA_039795455.1 Actinomycetota bacterium | reverse complement strand
TCGTAAAGGCTGTAGAAAACTACATGGCCCTGTATGCCTCATCCAGGCAGCCGCGCAAGATCTGTTCGATCTCGTCGAACTCTGCCTGGCCAATGGTCAGCGGCGGAGCCAACTGAACCACTGGGTCTCCACGGTCATCCGAGCGGCAGTACAAGCCCTCTTCGAACATGCGGTGCGACAAGATGCCACGAAGCAACTTCTCGCTCTCGATGTCGTTGAAGGTTTCCTTGGTGGTCTTGTCTTTTACCAACTCGATGGCCCAGAAGTAACCCTCGCCGCGAACGTCGCCAACAATAGGCAAGTCCTTGAGCTTCTCGAGAGTCGAGCGGAACGCCGGGGCGTTGCGAGCCACGTTGCCGACCAAGTCCTCTTCATCGAAGATGTCTAGGTTGGCGAGTGCAACTGCACAAGAGACCGGGTGACCTGCGAAGGTGTATCCGTGTGGGAACAGTGTGGTGCCGTGCTTGAAAGGTTCGAAGAACTTCTCGCTCATCATTAGCGCACCGAGTGGTGCGTAACCCGAGGTGATGCCCTTGGCGCAAACCAACATGTCAGGCTCGAAGTCGAAGAACTCCGAAGCAAACATGGTGCCGATGCGACCGAAGCCATCGATTGTCTCGTCAGCAACCAAGATCACGTCGTACTTGTCGCAAATTTCGCGAACCATCTTGTAGTAGATCTTTGGCGCCGTGAAGCAACCACCAGAGTTCTGAACCGGCTCCATGAAGAAAGCCGCCACGGTGTCTGGGTCTTCGAACAGAATCATTTCTTCGACGCGGTTGGCGGCCCAAATTGCAAAGGCCTCCTCGTCGGCGAAGTTTTCTTCGTTGCGGTACCAGTTGGTGTTTGGCACACGGAAGGTGCTCGGAACCAGCGGTTCGAACTGCTTCTTCATGGCAGGAATGCCAGTCAGCGACAGGGCTCCGTGCGAGGTGCCGTGGTAGGCCACAGCGCGGGTGAGCACCTTGTGCTTGGTTGGCTTGCCAATCAACTTGAAGTACTGCTTTGCCAACTTCCAGGCGGTCTCGTTCGCCTCGCCACCACCGGTGGTGAAGAACACGCGGCTCAAGTTCTTCGGCGCATACGAAAGTACGCGCTCCGAAAGCTCGGCTGCGGTCGGGTGAACGTGTGACCAGATAGGGAAGTAGTCCAACTGCTTCATCTGCTTTGCTGCAGCCTCGGCGAGTTTCTCACGGCCGTGACCTGCGTTAACAGTGAACAGCGATGCGATTCCATCGAAATACTTTTTGCCGTTCGAATCCCAGAAGTGGTGGCCCGATGCCTTGGTGATCATCGGAACTTCTCCACCCGCTGCGAAGAACGGAGAGTGTCGCGTGAAGTGCAAGAACATGTTGTCCTTGGCGCTCTGCTGCAACATTGAATTGGTTACTTCTTGACCACTGCGTCGTGCGTCAAGAACTGGGGTAGCGCGATCGGCCTTTACGGGGCTCTGCGTTGCCATTGGTATCACTTCTTATCGTTATTTGATTTCTAGGATGTTCAACGAACACCCCAGTTGTAGAACTGCTTGTGCAACTTCAAGTAGACAAAAGTCTCCGTTGAAATCACTCCGGGCAGCGACCGGATCTTTGAATTGAGGAGTTCGATGAATTCGTCATCGTCTTCACAGATCACCTCAACCAAAATGTCAAAACTTCCTGCTGTGTGCACCACGTAGTCGGTTTCGGGCAACTTCGCGATGCTCTGCGCGATTGCGATGGTGTCGCCGGTGCAACGAATGCCGATCATTGCCTGACGAGAGAACCCCATCTGCATCGGGTCTGTCACGGCCACAATCTGAAGCACGCCAGTTTCGGTTAGCTTCTGCACTCGCTGGCGAACTGCCGCTTCGCTGAGGCCAACAGCTTTGCCGATTTCGGCGTAGCTGCGGCGGCCGTCGTGCTGCAGCTGTTCGATGATGGCCTTTGAGGCCACATCGATGGGGCTGCTTTTGGTGCTTGCAGAACGGCTCATGGTTCGATTTTGCCACTCAAAGTGGCAATTTGGTATTGATTCCGTAGCAAATTTGCCTTTTTGATAACGAAAAGGTCACTTCAAGGGCATTTTGCCTGCGTTTTCGATTATCAGCCAGCGCGGTAATAAGGTAGTCATCAGGGCAAGGATGTTCGTGCCCTAACGATTAGCCAGGACTCAAAGGAGAGTGCGACCATGTCGCTCAAGCAGCTCAAGAACTTCATTAACGGCGAGTACGTCGAGGCAAAGAGTGGCAAGACCGCCGATTTGATCGACCCTGCTAACGCGCAGGTTTACGCCAGCGCTCCGGTATCGGGAGCTGCTGACATCGATGCCGCCTACTCTGCCGCCGACAAGGCATTCGAAGAGTGGGGCCAGACCACTCCGCAGGAGCGCCAGCTCGCGCTGTTCCGCATTGCTGATGCCATCGAGGCCCGTGCCGAAGAGTTCGCAGATCTTGAATCGCAAGACACCGGCAAGCCACGCCCATCCTTGGTGAGCGATGAAATTCTTCTCTCTGTCGACCAGATGCGCTTCTTCGCCGGTGCGGCTCGAAACCTAACCGGTTTGGCCACCGCAGAGTATGCAAAGGATCACACTTCTTCGATACGTCGCGAGCCAATCGGTGTAATCGGTCAGGTAACTCCATGGAACTACCCGATGAACATGGCGACCTGGAAGATCGCGCCTGCGATTGCCGCGGGTAACACCATCGTGCTCAAGCCGAGTGACACCACTCCGCAGAGCGCACTACTCATGGCCGAGGTCTGCGCGGAGTTCTTGCCTAAGGGCGTCTTCAACGTCGTCACTGGCGATCGCGACACTGGTCGTGCGCTAGTCGAGCACAAGACCCCGCAAATGGTTGCCATCACCGGTTCGGTTCGCGCTGGTATGGAGGTCGCCAAGTCGGCGGCGCTCGATCTCAAACGTGTTCACCTCGAGCTCGGTGGCAAGGCTCCAGTAATCGTCTTCGGCGATGCTGACCTTGAAGCCGCAGTGAAGCAGCTCACCATCGCCGGCTTCTTCAACGCAGGTCAGGACTGCACCGCAGCCACCCGCATCTTGGTTCACGAGTCAGTACACGATGAGTTCGTGGCGCTACTTGCCGCAAGTGTCAAGGCGAATGCCATTACCGGTCAGCCAAGCCGCGACGACATCCTGTTTGGCCCGGTCAACAACGCCAACCAGCTCGCTCAGGTTCAGGGCTTCATCGACCGCCTGCCAGACCACGCGGCGATCGCCACCGGAGGTCACGCGATTAGTGACAACGGCGGCTACTTCTTTGAGGCCACCGTTTTGACCGGTTTGAAGCAGAAGGATGAGCACATCCAGAACGAAATCTTCGGCCCGGTGGTAACCGTGCAGAAGTTCAGCAACGATGACGAAGCCATGCGCTGGGCAAACGATGTACAGTACGGTCTCGCGTCGTCGGTCTGGACCAAGGACCACGGACGTGCCATGCGCTTCGCCAAAGGTCTCAACTTCGGTTGTGTTTGGATCAACACCCACATTCCGCTAGTCGCAGAGATGCCTCACGGTGGTTTCCGCCACTCGGGTTACGGCAAGGACTTGTCGAACTACGGTTTCGAGGACTACACCCGCATCAAGCACGTGATGAGCTACATCGGAATGTAGCGAATCCAAAGCGCTTGCGCTATTTGGATGAGCGAAATGATGATGTTGAAATCCGCGCAGCTGATTGAACACATTGGAATGTAGTTGTTCCACAGGTCGCTACTGATTCGACTTGTGCACAGTTTGCAGCTAGAGAGCCTGCCACGAGAAATCGTTGGCAGGCTCTTTTCGTGCAATTGCTCTGGCTACTTCCGACGCTCATCTATGCGCTGATTTTCGTCGCGCAAGGAGCAAACCCCGCCATCTTGTTCGGCATGCTTGCGACCGCACTATTGACCGGCTTGATTCGTTGGCGTCATTCAATGCGTGTCACCCCAAATGAACAAACCGAATTGCGGGTTATCGATGGGCGAGTATGGCTCGATGATCGAAAGCTTTCGAATCGAGGAATCTTTTGGACCAAGGAACAAAACCGCTTCATCTTTGAGCGACTAGCCGCGGTTCGAGCAACGAACCTTGGCAGACAGAAGTACGACTCGAAGGTGTTTGACCTTGAATCAGATCTGACTGACTTCGTTCTTGGCTTCGATGACAACCAAATCGTTCAACGTCAGCTGCAGCGTGATGGTCCCCATGCGGTCCTGATTGGCCCAACGGGAGCTGGTAAAACAGTTTTGCTCAATCACCTGCTCAGTTCTCTGCTGCAGTTCAATCGATTCGAATTGTTTCTTCTCGACTTCAAAGGCGGCTCCGGGCTTGAGCCTTTCGCCGCCTTCGCGAGCGACTTTCAAACCGATCGCGACCTGCAGCAAGCAGTGGCACTGCTCAACCGCGTTGAGGCCGAACTGCAAGCCCGTGAGACCGGCAAATCGGGCAGCGCTCGACTCTTGCTGGTGGTCGATGAGCTCGGGCATCTGCTAGCTCGCATCCCCAAGGCCCTAGAGGTGCTGTCGAACATAAGTGCTCGCGGTCGAGCGTTCGGCATGCACTTGATTCTGACCAATCAGACGTTGGTCGGGGTGCCTAGGGCGCTACTCAGTAACTTGAGGTTGCGCATCCTTGTCGGCGATGCCGATCCCGTCGATGCGGCAATGCTCGGTCAGGCAATTCGTGGCGCGAGGCTACCCGAGCTCGAAGGGTACGGGCAGGGCAGGGTGGTATCTCACCAGAACCAGCCGGCTCCGTTCTACTTTGCTTTACCTACAAAACCGAAGCAGGAGCCGCGGCAACCATCGAGTGAGCATCTGCCACACCCTGGTTCAGAAGCTTTCCGTCGTGGCTATTCAAACCAAGCGCCAGAGCACCGTCAGCGGCACAGGCATCGCGCCAGCCGCGGTTTGCAATTGCTCGCACGTAAGGCAGGGTCGCGTTAGTCAGGGCATAGGTGCTGGTGTGAGGAACAGCGCCAGGCATGTTTGCCACGCAGTAGAAAATGCTTTTGTGAACCTTGAACGTTGGTTCAGCGTGTGTGGTTGCGTGCGAGTCTTCGAAGCAGCCGCCCTGGTCGATCGCAATGTCGACTAGTACGCTGCCAGGTTTCATTCGCTTGACCATGTCGTTGGTGACCAGCTTCGGAGCCTTTGCACCCGGAATTAGCACTGCACCGATGACCAAGTCAGATTCGATCACGGCCTTAGTTAGTTCGAGCTTGTTGCTCACGATTGTGCGCAAGCGACCGGCGTAGTGATCGTCTAGCTCGCGAAGTCGGTAGAGGTTGGTGTCGAGCACGGTTACCTCTGCTCCCATGCCGACCGCCATGACAACTGCGTTAGCACCAGCAACGCCCGCGCCGATGACGGTGACCTTCGCTGGGCGAGTGCCAGGCACGCCACTCATCAACATTCCATTGCCACCGTTGTGACGCATCAGAGTCTGCTGGCCAACCAGCGGAGCTAGACGACCGGCGACTTCGCTCATTGGGGCAAGCAGCGGTAGCGAGCGCGAAGGAAGCTGCACGGTTTCGTAAGCGATTGAGGTGACCTTCTTAGCCAAGAGTTGTTCGGTTAGAGGTAGGTCTGCAGCCAAGTGAAGGTAAGTAAACAGAATGAGACCCTCGCGCAAGAAACCGTATTCCTGCTCGATTGGCTCTTTGACCTTGAGCACCATGTCTCCGGCGGCCCAGGTGGTTGCCGCATCAGGCAAAATCTTTGCACCCTCGGCCTCATACTCGGCGTCGGTGATCGCAGAGCCAAGACCGGCTCCGCTCTGTACGAATACTTCGTGCCCCGCTGCCACTAGTTCGTGAACTCCGGCTGGGGTAATGGCTACGCGGAATTCGTTGTTCTTGACTTCGGCAGGTACTGCGACCTTCATGATTCACTTTCCGGTTTCGGCGTCTTTGCCGACCCGTACTCCACTTTATCCCGAGCAATGACACTCCAGAATTCAGCCTTTCGAATCGACAGTTTTGGGCCGGTCGGGGGTGGTTTATGTGGCAGTATTTTTAGCGGTGCACTGATGGCACCGCCTCTGTTGGTTTTTGACTTAGGAGCCCGTGTGAACGACTCAATCCACCGCGACCCAATGTTCCAACAGTTGCTGGCAGCCGCAAAGTCGCCAGTGACCCGACGCACCGCTCTGGCGGGTGCGGGAGCAACAGCAGCAATGCTTGCGCTTGCAGCATGTACTCCTGGTGGCGGCAAGAAGACCCTCACTCCTGCGAAAGATGTTTCAGACACCGAGAAGGTCGTCGTCTGGGACAACTGGCCTTACTACATGGATGGCAACGACAACCCGCAGTCGCCGACCATCAAGGGCTTTGAGTCACAGAGCGGCATCAAGTTGACTTACAACATCAACGTCGATGACAACAACACTTACTTCGCGCGCATCAAGAACCAGCTCGCATCAGGTACCGACACCGGTGCAGACACTTTCTGTTTGACCGACTGGATGATCGCTCGTTTGATCAACTCGGGTTACGTGCAGCCAATGCAGTACGACCTACTGCCAAACGTTTCGGCAAACTACAACGAAGCATTCAAGACCACACTCGGCGCTTTCGACCCAGGTCGCAAGTACTCGATCACCTGGAAGGGCATCGTTGCCGGTATCGGTTACAACAAGAAGCGCTACAAGGAGCTAACCGGCAAGGATGCACCTGCCGACCTGTGGAACGACGTTTTCAACGAGCCTGCACTTAAGGGCAAGGTTGAGGTTCTGTCTGAGATGCGCGACACGCTCGGCGTCATGATGGCGGCAAAGGGTATTGACCCAGCCAGCTTCACTGCGACCGACTTCCAGAACACCATTGACGACTTCACCAAGTTGGTTTCAGATGGCGTCATCCGCGGCATCAAGGGCAACAGCTACATCGATGACTACAAGAGCGGCGACGCTGTTGCTGGAATCGTTTGGACTGGCGACATCATTGGTGCCAACGCTGAGCTCGGCAACGAAGAGCTTGGCGTAGTTCTGCTTGAATCGGGTTCGACCTTCGCTTGCGACAACTACGTGATTCCAATGGGTGCCCCGCACGCCAAGAACGCGCACGCACTTATCGACTACTACTTCCAGCCAGAGGTTGCTGCCGAGCTCGCGCTCGCGGGAGTCAACTACGTGACGCCAGTAAACGGCGCCAAGGAGATCGCAGTGGCCAAGAACCCTGCTATCGGTAACAACCCACTGATGTTCCCAAGCGACTCTGACTACGCAACCAAGTTCAAGGTATTCCGCCCACTCACCGCTGCAGAAGACAATGACTTCTCGAAGCTTTGGTCAGACGCTGCTAACGGAGTTGTGTAAGTGGCGCTCGAGCAGGCCTCGGGAGCAGACCTAGAACTAGTCGGAATTCGTAAGGAATATCCTGGCTTCACCGCAGTAGAAGAACTTGACCTCAAGATTCCTGCCGGTCAATTCTTCGCATTGCTCGGCCCTTCGGGCTGTGGCAAGACCACCACTTTGCGAATGATCGCAGGCCTTGACCAGCCGACCCGCGGAAAGATTTTCTTGGGCGGCAAAGACATCACCGATACCAAGGCTCACGAGCGCAAGGTCAACACCGTGTTCCAGTCGTACGCACTGTTCCCACACATGACCGTGCTTGAGAACGTGGCCTTCGGTCTTCGTCAGCGCAAAGTTGCCGACCCGCTAAAGCTTGCAGCCGATGCACTCGACCTGGTTGAGCTTGAGCACCTCGCTGCACGTCGCCCACAGCAGCTCTCGGGCGGACAGCAGCAGCGCGTGGCGTTGGCTCGCGCGTTGGTCAACCG
>JBDKLV010000068.1:0-17328 GCA_039795455.1 Actinomycetota bacterium | reverse complement strand
CGATCGCTATTGCATCAACTCGGTCAGCATCACCTTTACCGAGGCTGAGTAGGCTTCAATCATGGAAGAAAAAGAAATCAAGCTAGGCAAAAACGTAAACGTAAACATCAATAAGGGAACCAGCGGGTTCTACTTCGTGGGTTTCGTCGGCGCAGCCATCTACTTCGTTTCGAATGCGACCGATTTCTGGACTGGTGTACTGGGCCTGCTCAAGGCAGCCATTTGGCCAGGTTTCTTGGTGTTTGAGGCCCTTAGCGCACTAGGCGCATAACCACTTTCTTGAGCCGACTAGGGGACTCGAACCCCTAACCCCCGCATTACAAGTGCGGTGCGCTACCAATTGCGCCAAGTCGGCGATTCGCCGAACGGACTAGCCGTTCCAGGCCGCGGTCACCCACTGCTCGAAGCGAGCCGGGCTGGCCATCTCTTCGGTTGTGCCGGTGTAACGCTGACCATTGACGATGATGTACGGCGTGCTGTCAATCGTTAGACCGGTGTCTTTCCAAGCGGCGTTTAGAACGCTGCTGGTGGTTTCACTAATCCAGTCGCCGTAAGACTTTTCGTTGATACAGGTTTGAATCTTGTCGAAGTTCTCGACACCAACCTGCTGAGCGAATGCAACCAAGCCGTCGTTTTCAGGACCAGCAGTCTGCTCGGCTGGCTGGTTTGCAAACAAAACGTTGTTGAAAGTCATGAACTTATTTGGCGAGTACTCGGCAACACAGACGGCGGCGTTGGCCGCACGGCTCGAGTAGGCGTTCGGCGAGCCAGCGCCATCCAAGAACGAAAGTGGGTGGTACTCGACGGTCCACTCGCCGGCGGCAACCTTGCTCTCGATCAACGAAGCGTTAGGCAATTCGAAGGCCTGGCAGAACGGGCACTGGTAGTCGATGAACAGCTCGATGTTCGGAACATCTGCGGTGGTTGGCTTCTCGGTAGCGGTGAACGCCTTTAGGTCGGTTCCAATCTTGATGCCACCGTCGAAGATCATGTTGGTCGGTGCCTGAGCCGGGGCCGGGGCATTGGCCACGACGGCCCACCCGATAAGCCCACCAAGAACTAGGATGGCGGCGGCGATACCGGCAAAGAAGCCAAACTTGCGTCGCTGTTCCGACTTTTTGTGTGCCTCACGAATTTCGCGAGCCTTGGCACGGGCGGCTTCGCGCTGCTCCGAGCGAGTCTGATTGTTCGCCATTTGGGTGGTCCTTACGTCTGGTCACAGAAGAGTGACAATAACTAAAGTCAAGTCTAAACGAGACCCCGTGAATGCCATAATGGAACTACCCAGCACCGCCGGTGTTGGGCTCTATCACTACGGATCGTCCGGCACGTACCTGCCGGTGAGGAGAAAAAATCATGGCATCAGTGTCATTCAGAAAGGCAACTCGCCTTTACCCGGGCGGTACTCGTCCGGCCGTTGACCAAATCGAACTGGACATCGCCGATGGCGAGTTCTTGGTTCTCGTTGGTCCTTCGGGTTGTGGAAAGTCGACCACCCTGCGCATGCTGGCTGGTCTTGAAGAAGTTAACGAAGGCGACATCTTTATCGGTGACCGCAACGTTACCGACGTTCCACCAAAGGACCGCGACATCGCAATGGCCTTCCAGAACTACGCTCTCTACCCACACATGACCGTGGCAGAGAACATGGGCTTCGCTCTGAAGATTGCTGGCGTTAGCAAGGAAGAGCGCGCAGAGCGCGTTCTCGAGGCAGCAAAGCTTCTCGACCTTGAGCCATACCTAGCTCGCAAGCCAAAGGCCCTTTCGGGTGGTCAGCGTCAGCGTGTTGCAATGGGTCGTGCGATCGTTCGTAAGCCTCAGGTGTTCTTGATGGATGAGCCGCTATCGAACCTCGATGCAAAGCTTCGTGTTCAGACTCGTACTCAGATCGCTTCGCTACAGCGTCGCCTCGGAGTAACCACCGTTTACGTAACCCACGACCAGGTCGAGGCTATGACCATGGGTGACCGCGTTGCAGTTTTGAAGGACGGCGTTCTTCAGCAGGTTGACACTCCTCGCGCTCTTTATGAGAAACCAAACAACGTTTTCGTTGCCGGCTTCATCGGTTCGCCTGCAATGAACTTGCTCACCTTGCCAAAGGTTGACGGCGGAGTTCAGTTCGGCAACGTGGTGATTCCTGTGACCAACGCCATCCTTGGCAAGTCAAAGGGCAACACCGTTGTTGTAGGTATTCGCCCAGAGAACCTCGACGTAGACAAGTCAAAGGGTGTTCCTGTGGCTGTCGACGTAATTGAAGAGCTCGGCTCTGACGGTTACCTCTACGGCACCACCGACGTTGAGGGCACTAGCCACGACGTTGTCTCGCGTGTAGACGCTCGCAACCACCCAATGCACGGCGACAAGATCTTCTTGAAGCCTGCCGGCGACGCGATCGTTCACTTGTTCGACGCTGAGTCGGGCGAGCGCATCAACTAAGGCGCCTTGTCTTCACTAGACATCACAGCTGCCACGGTAGAACCAGCACTCCTGGATCTGCCGTGGCAGTTGCCTTTAGAGACCTGGCCTGCCGAGGTAATTGCCGCCCTACCAAAGGGCCTTAGCCGTCACATCGTTCGTTTCGCACATCTGAACGACTATGTGATTGCGATCAAAGAGACTCTGCCCGAGCTGGCCAAGCGCGAGTTCGAAATGCTGCAGAATCTAAACCGCATTGGCATTCCATGCGTAGAACCGTTTGCGATTATTCGAAACCGCACGGATGAATCTGGCGAGCCATTGATGGCAGCACTCATTACTCGCCACCTCAAATTTGCTCTTCCCTATCGAGCAATGTGGTCACAGGGCTTGCGGCCCGAAACCGCCAAGCGCCTGGTCGACGCATTGGCGCTGTTGCTGGTTCGCTTGCATGTTGCAGGTTTTTTCTGGGGCGATGTTTCTCTCTCGAATACTTTGTTCCGTCGCGACGCGGGCGCCTTTGCCGCGTATTTGGTCGACGCAGAAACCGGACAGCTTTACGAAACCGGACTTTCGCAAGGTCAGCGCGACAACGATCTTGAAATCGCTCGTGTGAACATCGCTGGCGAACTAATGGATTTAGTTGCCAGTGGCAACGCTCACGCCGGAGTGAACCCGGTCGAAATCAGCGGTCGCATAGTTGAGAAATACGCACAACTCTGGGAGATCATCACCGGCACCGAGGTATTCGCGTCGAATGAACGCTGGAAGATCAGCCGTCGAATTCAGAAACTAAACGAGCTTGGCTTTGATGTTGGCGAATTGTCGATCAAGGCAGACACCGAAGGTAACAAGGTGAAGATTCAACCAAAGGTGGTCGACGCCGGACACCATGCTCGACGTTTGCTGCAACTCACCGGACTCGATGTCGAAGAGAATCAGGCTCGTCGCCTGCTCAACTCAATCGACGAATACAAGCTCAAGCACCAGCGACCAGGAGCAGACGAAGAGATGCTCGCCCACGAGTGGATGAGCCGTGTCTATGAGCCGGTAATCGGGGCTATTCCGATTGATCTACGCGGCAAGCTCGAGCCGGCCGAGATCTTTCACCAGGTGCTCGAGCACCGCTGGTACATGGCCGAGAAGGCCGACCACGGCATCCCGCTGCTCGAAGCAGTGCAGTCGTACATCAATGAGATTTTGGTGAACCGACGTGACGAAGAGACCTATCTCGAGCCGACCAGCGGAATGGTGGCTTTGCCAGATGCCGTGCCGACAGGACTAATCGTCGTGCAAGACGACGAAGATAACCTGCCGGACTGGCGAGACCTCGTCTAAGGCGTCAGCCTGTTGCGAGGCAACCAGGGTGCTTTGATTACTTTGCGCCGCGGCGCTTGGAAACTTCGTAGAGTGCCACGCTGGCAGCAATACCCGCGTTTAGTGACTCGGTCACCGCGCTGATTGGAATCGAAACGATCGCGTCACAGTTCTCCTGAACCAAACGCGATAGCCCCTTGCCTTCGCTGCCGACAACTAAAACCAAAGGTTCGGTGCCGAGCTTGAAGTTGGTGAGCTGCATGTCGCCGTCGCCGTCAAGGCCGACTACGAACAGGCCGCGCTTCTTAAGTTCTTTCAAGGTGTTGGTCAGGTTCGCTGCGAGTGCAACCGGCACACGAGCCGCTGCTCCGGCCGAGGTCTTCCACGCTGCTGCTGTAACACCGGTCGAACGACGCTGCGGAACGATTACGCCCTGGCCACCGAATGCTGCCACCGAACGGATGATCGCACCGAGGTTTCGTGGGTCGGTGATTCCGTCGAGTGCAACCAGTAGCGGGGTCTGACCGCGACCGACGATGGTGTCGACGAGTTCCATCGGGTGAGAGTACGAGTAAGGCGGAGTCGAGAGTGCGATGCCTTGGTGCACCGAATCGAAACCGGTTAGGCGATCAATCTCTGGACGAGTGACTTCGTTGATCGGAAGTTTGCGAGCGTTTGCAATGAGCAATGCCTCTTTAACACGGTCATCCATTTCGATGCGCTGAGCAATGTAGAGCGCGGTCGCTGGAACCTTGGCGCGCAGCGCCTCGAGCACCGAGTTGCGACCAGACAAAACTTCGCTTGCGTTCTCAGCCTTGGTTACGCGTGAACCAGAGCGCTTTGCCGCGCCAGCATTGCCAGCGGTGCGAGCAGTCGGAGCCAAAAATTCGCCACGGCGTGAAACCGGCTTCTGGCCCTTGCCTACGGTCTTGTTGGCCGAACGGCTGCTTACGCGCTCAGGACGAGTCGATGCCGATGTGCCTGCACGCGAACCCGCAGAAGTGCCGCGGGTTGAACCGGCAGTTGCAGCGGTGCCGCTGCGAAGTGGCTTGCCATGCTTGGCTTCGCTGCGTGCGCGCAATTCCTTGGCCTTGTAGGCCTTGTGGTTCTTGCGGTCTTCGGCCTTCGGGGTTGGCCCCTTACCTTCGAGTCGGCGCTTGTTGTTGCCACCGGTTCCCTTGGTTGCTCCCTTTTTACCTTTAGCGGCTCCCGGGCGTCCTGGTTTTGCCATTAGCTAACACTCCAATGCGTTTTGTCTGCGGCGTCTTCGATTGTTACGCCAAGTTTGGTCAGTTCATCACGGATGGCGTCTGCCTTCGCGAAGTCTTTATCGGCACGAGCCTGGTTGCGCTGTGCAATGAGCGCCTCAACAGCAGCGACATCGATGTTCGATTCACCCTGGTGCCAGTCACTCGAGATTGGGTTGATCTTTAGCACGTTCAGCATCGCAACGACACTCTTGCTCAACTCTTCGACGGCAAGACCTTCGCCGGCATCGATTGCCGCGTTTGCCCGACGCATGGTTTCATGCAATTCGGCGAGCGCTGCCGGAACGTTTAGGTCATCGTTCATTTGTTGCACAAACTTTTGCGGCAGGTGCTCGAGTGTGTTTAGCCCGGCATCGAGGTTGGCAACGTGCTGACTTGCGCGACGCAAAAAGTTTTCGATTCGATCGATGTTTGCCTTGGCTTCTTCGATGATGCCGTCGTGGTACTCGAGGTTGGCACGATAGTGCGCGGTCAGCAGGTAGTAGCGAATGGCGAGGCCACGTGCATCCTGTTCGAAAAAGTCTGCTGCCGAAACGAAGTTGCCGAGCGACTTAGACATCTTTGCGCCGTTGCTGTTAACCAGGCCGTTGTGCACCCAATAGTTGGCGTAATCAAAGCCAGCAGCGCGCGACTGAGCCAATTCGTTCTCGTGGTGCGGAAAACGCAGATCTAGGCCGCCGCCGTGAATGTCAAAGTGATTGCCGAGAGCGCCAGTCGACATAGCCGAGCACTCGATGTGCCAGCCCGGGCGGCCAGCACCCCATGGCGACTGCCAGGCGGCCGATTCAGGCTCACCGGCCTTATGCGCCTTCCACAGGGCAAAGTCGTGCGGAGCCTTCTTGCCGCTCGCGGTGGCCTCGCCGGCTTCCATGTCGGCCAGTCGCTGATTGGTGAGCTCGCCGTAAGCAGGCCAGCTCGCCGAATCGAAGTAGACGTTAGCCGAACCATCGGCAGCCTGATACGCGTGGCCGCGCTCGATCAACAGTGAAATAAGTTGCTGCATTTGCTCGATGTATTCGGTCGCAAAAGTTTCGACGGTCGGGGCTTCGACGCCGATGCGTGCATAGGCCTGGTCGAAAGCGGCATGCATGTTCTTGGCCAAATCGCGCCAATCGATGCCTTGAGTGCTCGCGTTGTCGAGAATCTTGTCGTCGATGTCGGTGACGTTGCGAACCAGCTTTACGTCGTAACCGATGGCGGCCATCCATGATTTGAAAACGTCGTAGACGAGTGCGCTTCGCAGGTGGCCGGCATGTGGTTCGCTCTGAACAGTTGGACCACATACATAAATGCCAATTTGGCCGTCAACTATTGGCGTGAAGGCAACTTTTTCTTGGCGCTTCGAATCGTAGAGACTCAGACTCAGTTGCGCGCTCACGAGTTCAGCCTAACCTCGGTGTCGATAATCAACGCGGTGGCAACGGCAGCCAAACCTTCGTCGTTCCCCAAGAATCCGAGCCCGTCGGTAGTAGTTGCGATCAGCGAAACCGGTGCACCAACGATGTTCGACAGTGCGGTTTCTGCAGCAGCTCGGTTGCTCGAAATCTTTGGTCGGTTACCAATCACCTCGACAGAAACGTTAACTGGCGCAAAGCCTGCTTCGGCAAGAAGGTCGACGGTTGCTGCCAGGAACACCGCGCCATTTGCTCCCGCGAACTCCGGGCGATCAACGCCGAAATTGCTGCCAATGTCGCCAAGCCCAGCGGCTGAAAGCAGCGCATCGACGATTGCATGCGAGACGGCATCGCCATCGCTGTGCCCATCGAGGCCAGGTACACCGGGCCACTCAACGGTGCCTAGATACAGCGGCTTGCTGGTGTTTTGAGAGAAGCGGTGCACGTCTACCCCAGTGCCGACGCGGGTTCCGCCGCTACGACGCGACAGAGCACGCAAAAAGTCGGCTGGGGTGGTGATCTTTTCGGCTGCGGTTTCACCCGCGACGAATACCACTCGATGACCACGCGACTGCATGAGTGCTGCGTCGTCGGTGAATTCGGCCGAGGCATCGGCGTAAGCCGCGACGAGGTCACGAGCAACGAAACCCTGCGGGGTTTGCGCCGCGCGAAGCGTTGAACGATCGACAGTCTCGAGCACCGCATCGCCATCGACGCGCTTAATCGTGTCTGCAATTTCAAGCGCAGGGATGCACGACAGCTTGTGTTCGCGAACCGATGCAGCAACTCGGTCAAAAAGTTCGGCCGTGGCAAATGCGCGAGCCGCATCGTGCACGAGCACAACTTCGAGCGAGTGGTCAATAACGGCGAGCGCGTGAGCTATCGACTGCTGGCGAGTGTCGCCACCAACGATTACGTCGATGCGAACGCCCGAGTGACCCAAGACAGCATCAGCAATGGTCATGCCCTGGTCTTGAAAGGACTCAGGCACGGCGACGATGACTTGAGCCAGTGCATCCGTGTTGATCAGGGCAGACAGTGAATGCTCGAGGATGGTGCGGCCGTAGATTTCGACAAAGGCCTTTGGCTTATTCGCGCCGAGTCGCTCTCCGCGACCGGCAGCAACGACTACAACCGCTAGATCGCGGGTAGTCATAACTACTTCTTCTTGCCTGCGAGCTGAGTCTCGAGGTAAGCGTTGGCCTTCTCGGCGTCGACCTTCTTCGAAAGCGCGATTTCGTCGACTAGGAACTGGCGGGCCTTAGCAAGCATGCGCTTCTCACCGGCCGAAAGAACCTTGTCGAGCTCGCGGCGCCAAAGGTCGCGAACAACCTCAGAAATCTTGTAAACATCGCCCGACTGAACCTTTTCGAGGTTGGCCTTGTAGCGACGCGACCAGTTGGTCGGCTCGTCGACGAACTCCTCCTGAAGGATCGTGACGACCTTCTTTAGGCCCTTTGCGTCGATAACCGCACGGATGCCCACAGCCTCGATCTTCGAAAACGGCAGCCAGATGGTCAAATCGCCAGTGGTGACGTGAAGCTGGAGGTGCTGCTCTTTGACACCGAGGAACTCGCGCTTCTCGATCTTTACGATCTTGGCTGCTCCGTGGTGTGGGTAGACGATGATTTCGCCGACTGCAAGGTTCATTGGGGGAATTCCTCCTGGAAACCCCAAGAATACCACGGAATAGGGCTGAATCCTAGTTAAATAAAGGGCTCTGCGGCTAAACTGCTTATGGCTCGTTTCGAGAGGATTCCAATGTCAACACGCAAAATGGCCGCGGTAGCAATCGCAGTAGCAGTCGCATTCTCAACCGCAGGATGCACAATGCTCAGCCCAGTGGCAACCGAGAACCAGTACCAGCCGGGCAACGGTTTGAACGTCGATTTCGCCAACGTTGCCGCTCGCAACCTGGTTTACCTGGTTGCCTCGAATGATCAGGGTGCTCTAATCGGCAGCCTCGTCAACAAGGGCACTTCGGCCGCAAGCGTTACCATCGCGTCTGCTGGTGGCACCTCGACTCAGATCAGCGTCGATGCACTTGGCAAGACGGACTTCGGTTACAACGGTTCGGTAGCTCTGCCACTCGGCATCGTCGCTAAGCCAGGAACTATCGCCGAGATCACCATCACTGTGGATGGCGCGGCTCAGACCGTAAAGGTACCTGTGCTTGATGGAACCTTTAGCGAATACGCCGGCCTGATCGCCGAGCCGAGCGCTACTCCAAAGCCTTAGGCTTCACCTCGTTGTTTGGTTCGAAGCCTTTTAGGCTTCACCTCGTGGTTTGGTTCGAAGCCTTTTAGGCTTCACCTCGTGGTTTGGTTCGAAGCCTTTTAGGCTTCGAACTTATACCCGAGGCCGCGCACGGTGACCAGGTGTTTTGGTCGCGCCGGGTCTTCTTCGATTTTTGAGCGGATGCGCTTTACGTGTACATCCAAAGTCTTAGTGTCGCCAAAGTAATCGCTGCCCCAGACTCGATCAATGATCTGACCGCGAGTGAGAACGCGATTCACGTTTTCTAGCAGCAACTCGAGTAGCTCGAATTCCTTGAGCGGCATCTGAATTTTTTCGCCGTTTACTTCGACCTCGTGACGTTCGACATCCATGCGCACTGTTCCGGCTTCGAGCACCGAATCGGCTACCACCTGAGGGTCGACTCCGCGTCGAAGAACGGCCTTGATGCGCGCGAAAAGCTCAGGGGTTTCGTATGGCTTAGTGACGTAATCGTCTGCGCCGATTTCGAGACCAACCACCTTGTCAATCGGGCTGTCTTTCGCGGTCAGCATGATGATGCGCACGTTCGAGCTCTGGCGAATGATTTGGCAAACCTCGTTGCCACTGCGCTTTGGCAACATCAGGTCGAGCAAGATCAAATCTGGCTGGTGGGCCTTGAATCCCTGGATTGCAGCCTCTCCGTCTGCTGCTTCGAAGACCTCGTAACCCTCTTTTTTGAGCAGGTAAACCAGTGGCTCGCGAAGTGACTGTTCGTCTTCGACAACGAGGATTTTGGTCATTTACTTGGCCGCCCTTGTGCATTCCGGAAGTGTGAGGGTGAAGGTCGAACCCAAGCCAGGCTTTGAGAACACCGAAATGTCTCCGCCATGGTTTTGAGCGATGTGCTTGACGATGGCGAGGCCAAGGCCAGTGCCACCGGTCTCCCGCGAACGCGATGGGTCTACTCGATAGAAGCGCTCGAAGATGCGCGCCTGATCGTCGAGCGCAATGCCCACACCCGAGTCGGTCACTACAACTCCGAGCTGAGCATCGTTGCGAATCACCGCGACACCAACCTGAGAGTTCGAGTCAGAGTAGTGAATCGCGTTTTCGAGCAGGTTGGTAACCGCGGTGACTAACTGGTCGCGGTTGCCGAGCACGCAAAACTTTTCAGAAATTTCTGCGACGATGCGCGAGTTCTTCGCATCTGCCAAAACCTGCACGTGGTCAATCGCGGTGGCAATAACTTCGCCAAGGTCAACCTCGGTCGAGTGCATCTGCTCGCCTGCCGACTGCAAACGCGAAAGTTCGATGATCTCTTGAACGATGTGCGTGAGGCGAACAGATTCGCGCTGCAGGCTCGCAGCAAATCGCTTGACTGCATCCGGGTCATCGGTGGCACCTTGCAGAGTTTCTGCGAGCAAGCCGATTGCACCAATTGGCGTCTTAAGTTCGTGCGAGATGTTCGCCACGAAATCGCGACGTGTCTCTTCGAGTCGCCGAGCCTCGGTGCGGTCTTCGATGAACAGCGCGACCAACCGATCGCCGATTGGAGTTGCGGTGGCCAGCACCCAGGTCTTCGCGGTTCGGGTTCCGAGGTTAATCGGGCCTTCGAAGTTCTCGCTCTTGCCAGACTTGCGAGCCCAGTCGACCAGGTTCAGAAGTTCAAGCTCAATCAGTGGGCGGTCCTGCCCGAACCCCAGACTTTCGGCCTCGGCGGTCGCACGAACCATCAGGTTGATGTCGTCGACAATCACCGCCGGGCGGCCAAGCGCGCTCAGCACTTCGGCTGTCACATCCAGGCGGCTCTGTGGCTGGTTCATGGTTCAAGACTAGGCGGTGTTAACTAGGTAAACTCGGCTACAGGGCAGTAACTAAGCGGAATTCCGCCAAAGTTAGGTGCCTGTTTGGCAAATGTTTACTTAGTGCTGGGAAGGTCAATGTCAGAGCAGAAAGACAGGGGCGAGCGCATGCGCGAGGTATTCCAGACACAGCTTCAAGAAGTTCAGGTTCGCTTGGTCGAAATGGCCGAAGACACCGTTCGCATTGTTGAGAAGGCCACCAAGGCTTTCGCCGACTCAAACGTTCAGCTCGCCGACGAAGCGATCGCAATCGCCGACCAATCTGGTAACAAAGCGCTGGCTCTCGATGAACTTGTAATTCGCATTCTCGCGAAGCAGTCGCCGGTTGCTCGCGACCTGCGCATCCTTGTTTCGGCTCTTCGTATTTCGGCATCGCTCGAGCGCATGGGTGCCCTTGCAGGCCACATTGCCGCGATCGCCCGCTATCGTTTTCCGGGTTCGGCCGTACCTGCCGCGCTTAAGGCGACCTTCGTAGAGATGGGCCACCTCGATGTCGAGCTAGCCAAGAAGTGCGTGCAGCTACTTCGCAACACCGATGTCGACTTTGCTCGTGAGATTCAGGCAGAGGATGCACGTGTCGACGAACTGCACCGTCACGTGTTCGACGTGGTTCTGTCAGACGACTGGAACGAGAATGCAATGTTCACCGTCGATGTGACTTTGGCTTCGCGTTACCACGAGCGTTTTGCAGACCACGTGGTTGACATCAGCGCAAAGGTTTCGTACCTCACCACCGGTGAGTGGAACGAGCAAGAGTAAATTCAGATCAAACAAAAACGCCTCCCGAGTGGGAGGCGTTTTACTCTAACGTTTTACTTTTTGCCCTGGTTGGCAACCGCAGCCGCACCGGCAGCTGCTGCCTCTGGGTCGAGGTACTCGCCACCCTTGACCAGTGGCTTGAAATTCTCGTCGAGCTTGTATACCAGCGGAATTCCGGTCGGAATGTTGAGCTCGGCGATCTCGTCGTCTGAGACACCATCGAGGTGCTTGACCAAAGCGCGCAACGAGTTGCCGTGAGCGGTCACGAGCAGGGTCTTGCCGCTCTTAAGGTCGGCCTGCATTTCGCCGATCCAGAGCGGAAGCATGCGCTCTAGAACATCCTTGAGACATTCGGTCTTAGGAATCTCGCGAAGGTCGGCGTAACGCTCGTCGTGAGCCTGCGAGTACTTGTCGGCGTCATCAATTGGCGGAGGCGGCACGTCGTATGAGCGGCGCCAAATCTGGAACTGCTCTGGACCGTACTCGGCCAGAGTCTGGGCCTTGTCCTTGCCCTGCAGCGCACCGTAGTGACGCTCGTTGAGGCGCCAGTCGCGCTTTACGTCGATCCAGCTGCGCTCGGCCGCGTTCAGTGCGATGTGTGCAGTGTTGATGGCTCGCTTGAGGCGCGAGGTGTAGAGCAGGTCAGGCTTGAGACCCGATTCGCTGAGCAGCTCGCCAGCGCGCTTGGCTTCGGCGCGACCCTGGTCGCTCAGGTCGACATCGACCCAGCCGGTGAAGAGGTTCTCTTGGTTCCAAACGCTGTTGCCGTGTCGCAACAAAATCAAGGTGTAAGTCATGGCACAAGTTTATTGGCGAGCGGTCTCGATCACGGCTGTTGGTCAGCCAAAATGGGCAGGTGGCAATTCGTAAACCGCTGGGCAATATCACCCGAGGCACGACCAACCCGAATCGGTTGCGTCGAGTCGATCGCTACATTGCTGCGTTACCCATCGCCTACCGCGAAAACGTGGTCGCGGTAGATCTGGGCTTCGGTGCTAGCCCAATCACCGCTGTCGAATTGCTAGACCGCTTGCACAAAATAAACCCAACTGCACGGATGGTCGGCATCGAGATCGACCGTGAACGAGTCGAACGTGGCAAGCCTTACGAAAATGCGCAGCTCAAGTTTTTACACGGCGGATTCGAGACCCCGCTGCCGGCTGAATTTGGTGAAGAAGCAGATTTGATTCGCGCATTCAATGTGCTTCGGCAATATGACGAGTCTGAGGTTGCCGCGGCCTGGGCCAAGATGCAAAGTCGATTGAGCAATGATGGCTACCTGATTGAAGGAACCTGCGACGAGATCGGTCGAGTCAGTTCGTGGGTGACGCTCGACAAGTGGGGGCCAGTAAGCCTGACCATTTCACTTCGACTACTCGGGCTAGAACTGCCGAGCAAGGTAGCCGAGCGATTGCCTAAGGTACTCATTCACCGAAATTTCGAAGGCGAAATGATTCACATGTTTTTGAAGGAGCTCGACGCAGCTTGGAAGAACCATGCTGCCCTGGGAGTGTTCTCACCGACCCAGCGCTGGCTTGCTGTTTGCAAAGACATGAGTGCCTGGGGTTGGCCGATAATCAGCAACAACAAACGCCACAAGCTCGGCGAGATCACGGTTTCGTGGCACGCCATATTGCCTATACCTTAGGCAGCTCCTCGCGAGCCTCGTCTTCGGTCATGCCGGTGGCGCAGAGCAGGTCGACCAGAAGCGGGCGAAGCAGAAGCAAGACGCTGGCTTCGCGCAGTTCGTCGGCAATGCCGAAGCGCTTCGGGTCGAGTTGGTGAATCACCTCTAGGTACAGGTGCTGTGCATCTTCGACCTTGCCAGGGTTTTCAAGGCCTTCGGCCAGCAGCACGGTACCAGCGAAAATCTGCTCAATCAGGCCAGCAAGGTACGGGCGAGGCTGCTTGTCGCGCAGCAAAAAGTCGATGCGGCGAACCACCACGCGAAGGTTGCGGGTAGCCAGATCCATGCCACGTAGCAACCGAACCTGACCGCGCAGGTCGTCTTTGTATTTGCGCAAGAACGGCGAGATTCGACTTATAGCGATTGCGCTATCGAGCGACATGCGCCAGTTGTCGATCAACGGCTGGCTGCGACGCACGCGAGCAAGTGCCTCGTCGGCAACAGTGAAGTCGGTGGTCTGCAGCGCTACGCGAAGTGACTTGAGCGAATCAAGAAAGACGTCGAACAATTTGTCGGCATCGTTGATCGCTGCGCCGCGAGGATCGCGCGGGATTAGTGCCGTTACCAGAAGTGCCACGACCCCACCGATGAGGCCATCGATGCTTCGTACGAACGCTCCACCCGGAGGCGCAGCCAAGAGTTGCACCAACATTGCCTGAATGCCTGTAGTCAGCGCGAACGCCGAGCTCGATGAAATGAAACGTGCAGCGATAAATGCGAGCAAAAGTGTTAGCGCCATCTGCCAGACGCCTTGACCGAGGAACATAACGAGGATTTCGCTCAACGCAATACCGAGAACCATGCCGGTTGCGGTTTCAAGTACGCGACGAGGTCTCGCATCGCGCGTAAAGCCGAGTGCCGAGATGGTTACAGTCACAGCGAAAAGTGGAATGTCGTGATTCAACATGAAATGCGCAAATGAATATGCGCCGACCACTGCTAGAACGATCTGCAAAATCGGGGCAAGAGACTCGATGGTGCGACGCGAAGATTCGCGAAGGCTCCAGTGCAGTTTCTTTGCCATTTTGTAAACCTAACCGAGCAGCCCTTGACGCTTTTCACGGATGCCCGCTGCCGCACCGGCACTCGCCGGCACCACGAGCTCGCCGCTAGCGGCAACCCCGCGGTTGCTCTCGTCGCCCTCTGGCGAGGCCACCCACCAGTCGACGGTGTCGTCGGCAGTGCGAGCTACAACCGCGAGCGCGATTGGGCCAAGTTCGTAGTGCTGACCCACGGTGGTCACGCGGCCGAGTAGCCGTTCGCCCAACCAGACCTGGTCGCCGGGCTGAGCATCTGAGTTGGCCGAGCCGTCTAGGTGCAGCATGGCGAGCACGCGTGGTGGGTGACCCAGGTTGTGCACCTTGGCGACGGTTTCTTGCCCGCGGTAGCAACCCTTCAACAGGTGCACCGCGCTCGATAGCCAGTCCAACTCGTGAGGCAGGGTCTTTTCGTCAACCTCGTTTGGCTGCCATGGGCGGTGCGCGGCAACGCGAAGGGCATCGAGTGCCAACTGCCCCGCCTGCGGTGTCAGCGCAAACTGCTCGCCGAGGCGGTCACGCAAAACCAGCGACAAATAGAAGTTCCAAGGGCCACGCTCGGCAGCCGTCGAGTAACGCACCGAACCGACAGGTTCGTTCATCCATGGGTCTTGCCAGACAAGCGCAATCGAATTCGAGTGATCGACCAGGTCGACCGGATTGCCGAAACTCGCGATAATCGCGTAGTCGCCACCTGCGTCGCGAATCTCAACCTTGCTGCGAAAAATCACCATATCGAACCAACGCAGCAACTTGGTCGCTTGCGGTTCGAAACAAATCAACCAGGTCGATGCGCCATCTTCGATGATTTGAAAATCTTGCTCGATGTGACCTTGTGCATCGAGTAACAATGCCTCTGCGCTATCGCCTGCAATCAACTTGTCGAGGCGCTGCGACAACATTGCGTTCAACCACTCGTGACGATCTGGTCCAGAAATTTGAATGACACTTCGATCGGCCAACTCGACAACTCGCTTGCCGGCCACAAGCTCGCGCTGCTCGACCAACGGATTATCGAAATGGCTAGTCACGATTACTTTTCGAGTTTTTCGAGTCGCGCCGAAGCGTGCGACTTGAGCTCGCTGCCAGGCAGAGCGATATCCCAAGCCCAAAGCAGCGCGTGTTCAACCAAGCCATAGATGCGAGTCGAGTGACGGTAAGTCTTGGCACCATCGAATGCAGTTCCCGAGAACGAGGCAAGGTCGATGCGAGCACCCTTGATCTTGCCGTGATACATCTCGGCCACGCCGCCAGGGTGGAGCATCGAAACCTGAATGTCGAAGCCGCCTTCGAGATTGCGCAAACCCTCTAGGTCTTCGCGAGTCTTAATTGCGCGAGCGCCGGAGGCGGGCAGCAGACCTGGGCCAGCATCGCCCTCGTCAGCTCCGCGAGTGAGCTTCCAGAAACCGAGTTCGCTAGGCAGCACAGTGCCATCGGCAAGCTTGGCGGTTGAAACGTAACTGACGGTGTCTAGACCATCGTGCGCAAATTCGATGCGCTGATGAAATTCGTGTTCTGGGGCCGGGTTTTCATCGCCGTCAGCCTTGTAACTGATTACGCCCGAACCTTCCCAGGTTCCCAAAAGAAAGGCAAACGGGGTTACTTCGATAGGCAGGTCATCGGGGATGACGAACAACTACTTCTGCCCCTTGAAGAGTCGGTAAAGCACCAAAACCGAGATGCTGGCGATAGCCAGGCCGGCTAGAACCAATAGGCCGGTGAAGAAGATTTCGTAAGGAATCATGCTCTAAGTCTAACCACGCAGCCAAATGACGACCGTGGCCAGAACAAGGATGAGGTACGAGCCACCGCCCACGTAGACCAGGCGACGAACGAACCCGGCTGGCTCGGCGCGGAACAGCTGAATCAACGAAACCAGTGCGAGTGATCCGGCGAGCACGGTGGCAAAGGCGGCAAAAATGTGCGTCTCGTCGAAGTTGAGCGAAACCGCGATGGCGCCAATCAGCACCAAGCACCAGATGGTGATGATCTCAAACCAGTTTTGTCTCACATGGCAATCATGCCAAAATTGAGGCAAACCTTTGGAGAAGCATGGCTCAATTACTGGTGCTTTCGGCCTCGGCCGATTCCGAAGTTCTGCCTGCCCTCGGTTTGTTGGGTCACAAGGTAATCGTGATTCCGGCCGAGCCCGCCGCTCTCGTAAATGCACCACACGCTGAACTGGTTTTTCTTGATTGTCGTCGCGACCTAGCGGCAGCCCGATCAATGGCAAAGATCTTGCACACCACCGGAATGAGTTCACCTCTTATTGCTGTGGTGACCGAAGGTGGGCTCGCGGCAATGTCGGCCGACTGGGGAGTCGCCGACATCCTGCTTGATAACGCAGGTCCGGCCGAAATCGACGCACGCGTTCGAATCGCAATCGCACGCGCGCAGGCAAACCGCGAAGCCAGTGGCGAAATTGGCGATGCCGGACTCGTCATCGAAGAGGGCAGCTACACGGCGAAGCTGCACGGCAAGGTTCTCGACCTGACCTTCAAAGAATTCGCGCTACTCAAGTTTTTGGCCCAGCACCCTGGCCGCGTCTTCACCCGCGATCAACTGCTCAGCGAAGTTTGGGGCTACGACTACTTCGGCGGCACGCGAACCGTCGATGTGCACATCCGTCGTTTGCGAGCCAAGCTCGAAGACCTCGATGCCCTAATCGGCACCGTGCACAACGTGGGCTATCGATTCGCCACCGATGCCCCAGTAGTCACAAAGTCTTAATGCGCCGTTAAGGCGTCAGTGGCAGACTTATCCCTATGTCTGACGAAACCATGGTTATCACGCTGCCTCAGGGCGGCGACCTACCCGCAGACCGTTTTCTAGACCGCGAAATCTCGTGGCTTGCCTTTAACCAGCGCGTTCTCGAGCTGGCAGAAGACCCAAACCTTTACCTGCTCGAGCGAGTCAACTTCTTGAGCATCTTTGCCTCGAACCTTGACGAATTCTTCATGGTGCGCGTGGCCGGCCTCAAGCGAAGAATCGCCACCGGCCTTGCAGTGACCGCCGCCAGCGGCCTAGCGCCTGAGGCCGTGCTGACCAAAATCAGCCAAGAGGCACACCGCCTTCAGTCGCGTCACGCGAAGGTTTTCGCAGAGCAGATCGAGCCGGCACTTCGCGCCAACGGCATTCGAATCGTTCGCTGGAACGAACTCGGCGACGAAGAGCGCGGCGCACTTCACACTTACTTTCAGTCGCAGATCTTTCCGGTACTGACTCCGCTCGCAGTCGACCCGGCGCACCCGTTTCCTTACATCTCTGGTCTTTCGCTAAACCTCGCGGTCGTTCTCAAAAACGTCGAGAACGACACCGAACACTTTGCGCGTGTGAAGGTTCCGCCACTGCTGCCACGTTTTGTGCGCATCC
>JBDKLV010000067.1:0-4921 GCA_039795455.1 Actinomycetota bacterium | reverse complement strand
CCGCTACCGGTCGGTATCGACACCAACGCGATGCTCGAACTGATCGACCCAGCCAAGGATGCCGATGGCCTGCACCCGACAAACCTTGGTCGCCTGGTGCTTGGGGTGAACTCAGAGATTTCGTCGCCGCTGCCTTGCACCCCTGCCGGCATCGTCGAGCTGCTTCGCCGTTACGACGTGCCAACTCGCGGGGCAGAGGTTGCAGTGATTGGTCGCGGCGTTACCGTCGGCCGGCCTTTGGGTTTGCTCATGTCGCGCAAAGGCGTCGACGCAACCGTCACCCTGTTGCACTCGGCCTCGCGTGACATTGCCGCGTCGGTTGCTCGGGCAGACATCGTGGTTGCTGCCCTGGGCGTGCCGCACTTTGTGCAGCCTTCGTGGATCAAGCCTGGCGCTGCCGTTCTAGACGTGGGCGTAACCCGTCACGACACGGATGCCTCATCTGTCCTATTGGGAGACGTAGACCCTGCCGTGGCTGAGGTTGCCGGGTGGCTCTCGCCGAACCCGGGCGGAGTCGGCCCGATGACCCGCGCGATGCTCCTCAAAAACGTCGTCGAGATCGCTTCGCGCTAATTGTCGGCGCCGTACTGCCGTTGCCAGTCGGTAAATCTATCAAGCGATCGCTGGCCGGCGACATCAACATTCCAAATCAAGTCAAAGTTCTCCATAAGCCACTTTGATCGATCCTCAATGTCGGTCAAATTCCAACGCTGAATGTCAGCAAGATCTAGCGTGACTTGTGAAGTACAGCGACGGTACTCAGATTGCTTCCGCTCGAGTGACCAGTTGCGGATCTTCCAGTTGCATTCGGGGTCTAGAAGTGTGAGATTGCCGAGCTGTGAAATAACGTCTTCGTAGTCATCAGTTGGGTTATCAACCTCGCCAAAGACCATGTCGACCCAAGCAGGAGTGCTCTTCTGTGGAGCGATGTGCTCCAAGTGGTAGTCATCGAGTTCCCATGTTCTCGCGGTGAGCAGGTAGTTGGTCGCAAAAAGAAGTGCTCGAGTGACGTAATCGCCATCAGCTTCACCCGAGAAGTACTTCTTGGTGTCAACGGGGTTGTCTTCTATGCCTTCAGTTAAGTGACGGCAAAGTAGGTCGATATCGCCATCATTGGCAAACTCCTGACCCCAAGCCTGATACTCGTTCTCAAGGTCCTGAGCATTCTGCCCGTTCATCGAGTAAACGAAGCCGTAGACGAACAGCAAGCGAAGGATCTCCTCGAGCGCACTTGGGTCTAGATCAAACTTCATGACGTTAAGAAGCAAGATTCGGTGCGTCTTTGAAAGCTTGTTTAGAAGTGGCAGATACAAGTTCGCCGATTTAGGCGTTAGGCCAGTTGAAACGCTTGGGCTTACTATGCGCCCATAGACGTCTGCGGCAATCACTAGGTCACGCCAGAACAAGTCTGCGTTGGCGCGCTCTTGGTCTGCATTTGAGGCGCCCCACTTGATGCGCTTCAAGACTGTGTCAACAACCTTCTTCTTCTGAACCTTGCCATTGTGAATGGAGACAAGGAAGTGACGGAGGAATACTTCAGGTTCCTTCACTACCTCAGACACGGCATTCCACTCGTCAAGGCTTTCGCGGTTGATGCGCTCAAGTTCTCGAGGGACAGTCACGCCGCGGGTTTTGCGCTTTAGGACTTCGCCACGCACTAGGTCTGATGGGCCTAGCGGAACACCTCGGTTATTAAGAGTCAAGAAGATGTCGAGAGATTCCGAGTCATCGTTTGTGAGAACTCGGAGAACGTGGAACTTGGTCTGGATCGTGGTCACGTACTCGTTGATTCGAATTAGGCGTTCCTGCTCGGTGGTGAAGCGATCAAGGTCATCCGAAAGACGCTTGCGAATGTGCGCAACTGCTTTACGGAACTTCAATGTCACAGCACCTTGTGCGCGGTCGCGAATTGGAATCTGTGTCTGTCCATCGCTGCGCTGTTTGAACACGCAGTTTTCCATGAGTGGACGAATGCTGCGATTAGGCGACAAGCGGAAGTGGTTGCGATCTACTCCGACAATCAAAAATTCGAAAATACGCTGAGGTACGAAAATGGGGATTTCCCCTGGCGCACCTTGAATAACGTGATTACTAAGTTCAAGAAGCTCATCACGAAGTGCTGCCATGAGAATGAAGCAAGTAGTGAGGCGCTGTTGTCCATCGACAACTTTGACTTCACCGTCATTCTCGCCTTGCTGCAGAATTAAAGTGCCAAAGAAATGGATGCCCGGAGCTTCAAAGCTGTTGTGCAAGTCGTCGAAAAGCTCGTCGATTTGTTCTTGCTCCCACGTGTAAGGGCGCTGGTAGTCATCAACTTCCAACTTGGTGTACGTGCTAGCGATTGTCTGCAGTGAAAGCGTGCCGCCATTGGCATCCATGTGATTCCCCTCAATAGATCCGCCTAGTGGATCATGGGGAGATCATCCGTGTCAAGATCGGGGCAACCCGCCCCCAAAGCGCGAACCTAAAGCTGCGCGCGAATAGCCCACAGGTCCGGAAAGACCGGGTGGAACAGGGTCGAGGCTAGATAGCCAACCCCATCCGAGCCACCGGTGCCGGTCTTGCGACCGATGGTGCGTTCGACCATCTTGACGTGGCGGTAACGCCACTCCTGCAAGCCCTCGTCTAGGTCGACTAGGCGCTCACAGACGGCAGCCGCGTCTGGGTCATTGCGGTGAACTGTGACCAGAACATCTTGGATGGCTTCATTCGGCTCGTAGCCAACCGATACATCGCGAGTGAGCAATGAGGCCGGCACGTCGTAGCCGCGCGAAGCCAGGTAGTGCAGGGTCGAATCCCAGAGCGAGCGACGAGCCATGGCTGCCTCGACTCGAGCACGGGCAGGCGAGCCAGCAATCAGGTGCTCGGCCATGCGCATGCCACTGCCGGCCTGAGCGCCAGCACCAGCGTGATCGCGCCGACCAAGAATGGCCTCGACCTCGCGGAACTGCGCCGACTGAAAACCGCTCGATGATTGCAAGCGACCGCGGAACGAGTTGAACTGCAGTGGTGTCATGGTCTCGAGAATGTCGATCTGACCAACGCAGGTCTTCATGATTGTGCGAATGCGACCGAGCACAGCGAGCGAACGGTGAGTGTCGCCGCCTTCGAGCGCGGTCTGCAGCGCACCCATCTCGTGAATGATCTGCTTGAACCAAAGTTCATAGGTCTGGTGAATGATGATGAACAACATTTCGTCGTGCTCGCCATCGCTCTGCGGGTGCTGCAGATCGAGCAGCTCATCAATCTTGAGATAGCTGATGTAGGTGAGTGCTTTGTCGTTCATTTAGGTAACTCGGTTTCCGTCGTCTTGAATCTTTAGGTAGTCCTGCGCTTCGACAGAGGCACGGATGCGATCGAATCCGTCCCACACTTCGGTGAACGATGTCGGCATCGGCGCGATCGCTAGGCGAATCGAATCTGGCGTGCGATAGTCGGGCACCACGTTGGCAAATTTGCGTAGGGCAGCAGCAATTCGTTTTGCTTCTGGGTGACCAACGGTGATGTGCCCGCCGCGCTTGTTCGCATCGCGCGGGGTTAGCAGCTCGAAGCCGAGCGGCGCGAGCCACGCGTCGAATAGTTCGATCATCATTTCGGTGCCGAGGGCAGCCTTGTCGGCGATTGCCTCAATGCCGGCGCGCTCGACCATCGAGAGCGAACTCTGCACGCAGCGAAGCCCCATGATGCTCGGGCTGGCGATCTGATACCCGCGAATTTGCTGGTTCTTAGCAAAGAACGGGCCCATGGCGAACTGGTCGTCTTGGGCGAACCAGCCCTGAATTGGCACCTGTAGCTCGGCCTGTAGGCGGTGTGACACATAGAGCCAGGCCGGCGAGCCCGGGCCCGAGTTCAGATACTTGTAGGTGCAGCCGACGGCAAGGTCGACACCCCAGGCATCGAACTGAAGGTCGATAGCGCCAACCGCGTGCGAGGCATCCCAGACGACAAGCGTGCCGTTCTTGCGGCACAGGTCGGTGATCGCCTTCACGTCGCTGCGCGCACCGCCGCGGTAGTAAATGACCTGAAGTGTGACGAGCGCGACATCGTCGGTTAGAAGTGGCTCAAGAATATCTGGAGTGATTAGCTCTTTCTTCGAGTTGACCTCGATGGCACCCGGCCCACCACTGCCATCGTTGTTGAGCGTGATCAGGTTCAGACCAAACTGCTCGGCGATGCCGGCAAGAATGTAGCGGTCAGTCGGAAAGTTCGCAGCATCGATAATCACGGTCTTGCGATTTGGTCGCGCCTTCACTGCGGCAACACAGAGTTGGTAGAAATTCACCGATGTCGTATCGCAAACGAGCACCTGTCCTGGTGCTGCTCCGAGCGTCGTCTTGCCAAGCAGATTCCCGGTTGGTTGGGCCTCGTCGATCCAGTGTGACCAACCGTCGACTAGCTCGGTGCCCCATTCGTGCATAAAGTTTGTGACGGCATCGATGGTCTTCTTGGGCAAGCGCCCGAGCGAGTTGCCATCGAGATAGCAAACGTTTGGGTCGGTGATTACGAATTCAGATTTGAACGATGCGAGTGAATCGGCTGCGTCGAGATTCTCGGCGGTGGCGCGATCAGTTGCTGGACCAAATTGGGCTAGAGACGACGATGTCATAAGGCAAATCTACCCGCGGGTTGCGGGGCAGTAGTGCCTCAGCGACCTACGCGAGCTTTTGCTGCTTTGCGAGTTCCTTGTAGAGCGGCGTCGACTTGAGCAGCTCTTTGTGAGTGCCGGTGCCGACCACTTCGCCATCCTTGAGAACGACGATTAGGTCACTGTCGACCACGGTCGCAAGTCGGTGGGCAATCACGAACATGGTTCGGTTCTTGGCCACGGTGTCGATCGCGTCTTTCAGGCGCTGCTCGTTCAAGCCGTCGAGCGAGCTGGTCGACTCGTCGAGCAGCAGGATCGGCGGGGCGGCAAGTAGGG
>JBDKLV010000066.1:0-6158 GCA_039795455.1 Actinomycetota bacterium | reverse complement strand
GGTTTTCTCTACATCCTTGATTGGGGCGAAGCCACCAACGGAATCTCCGTAGATGGTCGAGTAACCGACCGCGAGTTCGGTCTTGTTGCCAGTGGTCAAAGTCAGATGGCCAGCTTTGTTGCTCAGCGACATGAGGATCGTGCCACGGATGCGCGCCTGCAAGTTCTCTGCAGCCAAGCCGTCGAGCTTCAACTGCTTTTCGAGGTCTTTCACAGCGCTCTTAATCGGCTCGGTTGTGATCTGAATGCCGAGTCGCTTGGCAAGGTCGAATGCGTCTGACTTGGAGTGATCCGATGAGTATTTGCTCGGCAGGCTCACACCGAAGACTCGATTTGCACCAAGGGCGTCAACGGCGATGGCAGCGCAGACCGCAGAGTCGATGCCGCCTGAAAGACCAAGAATCACTGACTTGAAGCCGTTCTTGTTGACATAGTCACGAAGCCCGGTCACCAGTGCGTTCCAGATTTGCCAGTGGTCATCTTGGCGGTGAGTGACGGCAGGCGAGACGGCGGCAATCTCATGCTTTGATGCAATGTCGAAAATCGTCAGGCCTTCTTCGAACTGCGGACCACGCCCAATCAGTTGCTGATTTGCATCGACCATGAGGCTGTCACCGTCGAAAACCAGATCGTCTTGACCGCCAACCAGGTTTACGTAGGCTACGGCCACGTTCTGCTCCTGCGCCAATTTCTTGACTAGGTTCAGGCGCACGTCATCCTTGTCGATTTGAAACGGGGAACCGTTCAGCACGAGAGCAACATCTGAGTTTTCTTCTGACAACTTGGCCACCGGTCCACCAGATTGCCAAATGTCTTCGCAGATCAGCATCGAGAACTTCATTTCGCCAAGTTCGAAACTGATCAATTGATCGCCAGAAATGAAGATGCGGTATTCGTCGAAAACCGAATAGTTAGGCAGGTGGTGTTTGGCGTAGCCAGCCCAGACGCGACCTTCACGGATGATCACAGCTGCGTTCTGCGCGATGGCCCATGGGCGACGGTCTGCCTCAGCAACGATTGCTGGAGTGCCAAGGATGACCACAATGTCGCCAAGCCCAGCATCGTTCAGGTCGATGGCAAACTGCTTTACCGCGGCAACGGTGTCGTTGAGAAAGCTCTCACGGGTTGCGAGATCTTCGATTGGGTAGCCCGATGCCACCATTTCACCGAAAAGCACCAGTTGTGCACCCTGTTCGTGGGCTTCACGAACTTGGCCGAGCGCTTTCGCGAGGTTGCCCGCAAGATCACCAACGACGGGGTTGGTTTGGGCAAGGGCAATGCGAACCGCAGGCATAACGACTAGCCTAATAGCAGGCAACGAGAGGATTTTCGATGGATAAGCAGCGCGATTTTGTGCTTAGAACTATCGAGGAGCGCAACGTTAAGTTCGTGCGACTTTGGTTCACCGATGTGGCCGGAACCCTAAAGTCTGTGGCCATTGCACCGGCTGAGGTTGAAGGTGCATTCGCGGAGGGCATTGGATTCGATGGCTCGGCAATCGAAGGTTTGGCCCGTACCTACGAGGCTGACATGCTTGCGGTTCCAGATCCGAGTACCTTCCAGATTTTGCCTTGGCGTGGCGAAGTAGAGCCAACCGCACGCATGTTCTGCGACATTAAGACCCCTGATGGCGCACCTGCATCCGCAGACCCACGCAACGTACTGCGCCGTGTGCTTGCTAAGGCAAGTGACAAGGGGTTCTCGTTCTACATTCACCCGGAAATCGAGTTCTACCTGCTCAAGTCGTCGCAGATTGGCCCGGAGGGTCCGGTTCCGGTTGACAAGGCTGGATTCTTTGACAATGTTCCTGGCGGTACCGCTCACGACTTTAGACGTCGCGCTGTATCGATGCTCGAGCAACTCGGCATCTCGGTTGAATTCAGCCACCACGAGGGTGGCCCAGGCCAGAACGAGATTGATCTGCGCTACGCCGACGCGTTAACCATGGCTGACAACATCATGACCTTCAGAACTGTCATCAAAGAGGTAGCCATCGAGCAGGGCGTCTACGCCACTTTCATGCCCAAGCCTTTCACCGAACATCCTGGTTCGGGTATGCACACTCACATGTCGCTCTTTGAAGGCGACAACAATGCGTTCTTCGACCCGAGCTCGCAGTACCACCTGAGCAAGACCGCCAAGCACTTCATCGCTGGCTTGCTTCGTCACGCCTCGGAGATCACTGCTGTCACCAACCAGTACGTCAACTCGTACAAGCGACTCTGGGGTGGCGGTGAAGCACCTAGCCACGTTTGCTGGGGCCACAACAACCGTTCGGCACTGCTTCGTGTGCCGCTATACAAGCCAAACAAGTCGAACTCGTCGCGGGTAGAGTACCGCGCAATCGACTCGGCTGCCAACCCTTACCTCGCCTACGCGCTGATCCTTGCGGCTGGACTGAAGGGCATCGAAGAAGAGTACGAATTGCCCGCCGAAACCGAAGATAACGTCTGGTCGCTAAGCGATGCTGAACGCCGTGCAATGGGTATTCAGCCGCTACCTGCAAGCCTCGATCACGCGATTCGCAAGCTAGAGGAGTCTGAACTGGCTGCCGAGACTCTCGGCGAAGAGGTCTTTTCTTACGTACTTGCTAACAAGCGTCGCGAGTGGAGCGAGTACCGCGCACAGGTAACTCCGTTCGAACTAAAGCAGAACCTCGAAGTTCTCTAGTCTGCGATGGCGTTCGAGCGTTCGTCAGGGCTCAGCGAGCTAGCTCGCTTTGGCTTTGCTGACCTTTCGGCCGCGCTGCTCAAACTAGATCAACTGGTCAAACTCGTGGGCGATTCTGGTCGCTCCGCTCTAGCCAGCCTCGGCCGTTCTGCGAACCCCGATCAGGCACTCAACTACCTGATCACTTTTGCCGAAATCGACAAGCAACGTATCAAGAGGTTGCTTGCCAAAGAAGATTCAGCCGATCGCCTGTGCAAGTTGCTCGGCGCATCCGAGGCCCTCGGTGATTTGCTGCGGCGTAAGATCGATTTTCTCGAAATCTTTGAGCAGAAGAATCCAACACTTAAGAGTGCCGTCGAGCTAAAAGAAATTCTTTGCGATGCCGCTCGCGTGCACATAGTTGGCGAGTTCGATGTCGCACAAGCCTGGGCGGCAATTCGACTCACCTATCGTCGCGAACTACTGCAGATTGCGATCTTCGACGTAAGCCAAGCCAGTGCCACCCAAGTGTTGCCGCAGGTGGCAGCAGCACTGGCTGATTTAGCAGGGGCGGTTCTCGAAGCTGGTTTGTTGATTGCTCGAGCCGAATTGCTGCTTTCAAGCAGCGGCTATACCAAGGCGCAGGTCGATGCCACAAGGCTCGCGGTAATGGCAATGGGCAAGACCGGCGCGCGCGAGCTCAATTACATCAGCGATGTCGACGTAATCTTTGTCGCCGAGACTGCTGATCCCGAACTCGATGTACAACTAGCTCTCGAAATTGCTACCAAATTGGCAACCCGCATGATGCGCGCGATTGACGCAACCGCCGCGGAGTCAGCTCTTTGGCAAGTTGACGCCAACTTGCGGCCAGAGGGCAAGAGCGGAGCATTGGTTCGCACCCTCGACTCGCACATCAGTTACTACGAGCGTTGGGCAGAAAGCTGGGAGTTTCAGGCGCTACTGAAGGCGCGACCGATCGCCGGCGACATTGATTTAGGCAAGGCCTACGTTGATGCGTTAGCACCTAAGGTTTGGGCATCGGCAGGCCGCGACGGTTTTGTCGAGTCTGCTCAACGCATGCGCGAGAGGGTGCTGCAGAACATTCCAGCTAATGAGGTCGACGCGCAGATCAAGTTAGGTCCAGGTGGACTCCGCGACGTCGAGTTCACGGTGCAGCTGCTGCAATTGGTTCACGGTCGCACCGATGAATCACTTCGTCAGCGCGACACCCTGAATGCGATCGCGGCATTGAGCGCTGGCGGGTACATTTCTCGCACAGATGCCGAAGCGTTCAGTCGCCATTACCGGTTCTTGCGCGTTCTCGAGCACCGCATTCAGTTATCGCAACTTCGTCGCACCCATCTGATGCCTACCTCAGAGACCGCCCAGCGGGCTCTTGCGCGTGGTTTCGATACCAAGTGGAATGCCGAAGAACTGCTGTCTCGTTGGAATTCGGTCAAACTCGATGTTCGCGCACTGCACCAACGCATCTTCTACCGCCCGTTGCTAAGCGCCGTTGCGCGTTTGGAAGACTCGACCATGTCGTTGAGCAATGAGCAAGCCCTCGACCGTTTGGCAGCGATTGGCTTCGCTGATCCTAGAGGCGCACTGTCGCACATCTCGGCTCTGACCAGCGGGCTGTCTCGCAGGGCTTCGATTCAGAAGCAGCTATTGCCAGTGCTACTTGAGTGGTTCACCCAAGGAACCGATCCTGATGCTGCGCTTCTTTCATTTAGGCGTTTGAGCGAAGATCTGGGCGAGAGTCCATGGTACTTGCGCATGTTGCGTGATAGTTCTGGTGCCGCTGAGCGCATGACGCAGGTTCTGGCTAACTCGCGGTTGGCCACCGACTTGTTTGAGCGCATCCCTGAGGCAGCTGCGTGGTTTGAGTCTGTCGCTGAGATGCAGCCGGTTAGCGCCGAGACAATTCGCGAGGAACTAGATGCACTGGCTGAGCGCCACTCAACCATCGATGACCTAGTCGGCGCTATCAAGCAGGTGCGACGCCGTGAAACCCTGCGTTTGGCTATGGGTGCCGTGCTAGGGCTGCTAAATATCGATCAAGTGTCTCGTGGCCTTAGTGACATTACTGAGGAGTATTTGGCGAGCATCACCGAGGCGGTAATGAATCTTGGCGGCATCGCAGCACCAGCAGAATTAGCTGCCCTTGTCGACTTCGGCATCATCGCCATGGGTCGTTTCGGTGGCCGTGAGCTCGGCTTTGGTTCAGACGCCGACATCATGTACGTTTTCAAGCCACTCGGCGAAGTCGAGGTCGCGACCAAGCTGGCCGAGCGTGTTGTTGCAGAGATCAAGCGCCACAGTGCCGACCAAATTCTAGAGTTCGACCTAGACCTAGACCTTCGCCCAGAAGGAAAGAACGGTGTCGTGGTGCGTTCTATCGACTCCTATCGCACCTATTACGAACGTTGGGCGAACACTTGGGAATCGCAGGCGCTATTGCGTGCACGGCCAATCTTTGGCTCGGCCGAATTGCGTGGAGAATTTACCCAGCTCATCGATTTGCATCGTTATCCGACAACGTTGCAGGCTAGCGCCATCACTGAAATTCGACGCATCAAGGCTCGCGTTGAAACTGAGCGATTGCCGCAGGGTGCCGACCCGAAGCGACACTTAAAGTTAGGTCGCGGGTCGCTTAGCGATGTCGAATGGTTGGTTCAGCTTTATCAACTTCGTTTTGGGGCCGAGCATAAGAGTATTCAGACTCCAGGCACACTCGAGGCCATTAGAGCAATGGTCGACGAAGGGCTTATGGCCGAGCACGATGCTCGCGTTCTAACCGAAGCCTGGCGACTTGCTTCGCGCGTTCGAAGTGCAAGTGTGCTCTGGGCTAACAAACGCACGGATGTTCTGCCAACAGATCGACGTCAACTCGAAGGCTTGGCGCGCATCCTTGAATATCCTGCAGGCAGCGCTTCTCGTCTCGAAGAGGATTATCTGGCTTACACTCGTCGCGCTCGAGCGGTATTCGAACGACTGTTTTTTGCCTAAGTCTTAAAACAAAAGAGGCCACACCGAAGTGTGACCTCTTTTGAAATTGCGACTATACGCCGTAGTAAAGCTCGAACTCGTATGGGTGAGGACGAAGCGCAATCGGCTGAATTTCCTTGGTGCGCTTGTAGTCAATCCAGGTTTCAATGAGGTCCTTGGTGAATACATCGCCTGCAAGTAGGTAGTCGTGGTCTGCCTCGAGCGCCTTAAGTACGTCTTCGAGGTTGCCTGGTACCTGAGGGATTAGCTTTGCTTCCTCAGGTGGCAACTCGTAGAGGTCCTTGTCGACTGGCTCGTGTGGTTCGATGCGGTTCTTGATGCCGTCGAGACCAGCCATCAACATGGCAGCGAATGCGAGGTATGGGTTGCTCGAAGCGTCAGGAGCGCGGAACTCGATGCGCTTTGCCTTCGGGTTGGTGCCGGTCATTGGGATGCGGATCGCAGCCGAACGGTTACCTGCCGAGTAGACCAGGTTCACTGGAGCCTCGAAGCCTG
>JBDKLV010000065.1:0-3671 GCA_039795455.1 Actinomycetota bacterium | reverse complement strand
TCTGCTGGCCAGGTTCCTGCTGCCACCGAACGCGACTCTTCGCGAATAGCAATCATTGCCTCGACGAATCGGTCGAGTTCTTGCAGTGGCTCGCTCTCGGTCGGTTCAATCATGAGTGTGCCGGCGACAGGGAATGACATGGTTGGCGCGTGGAAACCGTAATCGATAAGGCGCTTAGCAATGTCGTCGACCGAGACGCCGGTTTCCTTCTGAATCGGGCGTATGTCGATGATGCATTCGTGGGCAACTAAGCCCTCGTTGCCGGTGTAGAGAACTGGGTAGTGGCCTTCTAGCTTCTTGGCCACATAGTTGGCGGCTAGCACGGCCGAGGCTGTGGCGTCCTTGAGGCCATCGGCACCCATCATGCGAATGTACGACCACGAAATTGGCAAGACGCTAGCCGAACCGAACGGAGCGGCCGAGATCGGACCATAGTTAGCAAGCTCGACCTGAGCCATTGGGTGGCCAGGAAGGAACGGAGCCAGGTGGGCCATAGCGGCAACCGGGCCAACGCCAGGGCCGCCTCCGCCGTGAGGAATCGCGAAGGTCTTGTGTAGGTTCAGGTGGCTAACATCGCCGCCGAACTTTCCGAACTTCGCGTAGCCGATCACGGCATTGGTGTTAGCCCCATCGATGTAAACCTGACCACCGGCTGCGTGCACGCGGTCACAAATTTCGACGACCGCCTCTTCGTAAACTCCGTGAGTCGACGGGTAGGTGATCATCAGAGCCGAAAGCTTGTCGCCAGACTCGTCGATCTTGGCCTGCAGGTCGGCAACGTCAACGTTTCCGTTCTCGTCACAGGCAACCACGACGACCTTCATACCGGCGAGCACCGCACTGGCGGCGTTGGTGCCGTGTGCGCTCGAAGGAATCAGGCAGATGTCGCGCTGCTTGTCACCGCGACTCAGGTGATAGCCACGAATGGCCATTAGTCCTGCGAGTTCGCCCTGCGAACCTGCGTTCGGTTGAATCGAAACTGCGTCGTAACCGGTCAGGTCGCAGAGCCACTGCTGAAGTGTGTCGACGAGTTCAAGGTAACCAGTTACATCTTCGCGCGGTGCGAACGGGTGCATGTTGCCAAACTCAGGCCAAGTGACCGCTTCCATTTCGGTGGTCGCGTTGAGCTTCATGGTGCACGAACCCAAAGGAATCATTCCGCGATCGAGTGCGTAGTCGTAATCGGCAAGGCGCTTGAGGTAGCGAAGCATCGCTGTCTCGCTGTGGTGCGAGTTGAAGACTTCGTGATTTAGGTAATCGCTCTTGCGCTCGAAACCCGCGTAGGCAAAATCGGCAGCAACAGGGATGCTCACGCCGAAGACTTCGGCCAATTTGCCAAGCGTGCTCTCGTTGGTGGTTTCATCGAGTGAAAGCTGCAGGCAGTCGGCGCCGCGAACGAACATGGTGATGTCGTGCTTGCGTGCCTTCTCGTAAAGTTCGTTCGCGTTCACACCGCAGAGCTCGATGGTGTCGAAGAACTTGTCGTGGGCCAACTTGTATCCGGCGGTCTTTAGAGCCGCGGCTAGGCGAGTGGTCTTTGAATGCACCTCGGTTGCGATTGCGCGAAGACCGTTCGGGCCGTGGTAGACGGCATACATTGCGGCCATCACGGCAAGCAATACCTGAGCGGTGCAAATGTTCGAGGTTGCACGTTCGCGACGAATGTGCTGCTCGCGAGTCTGGAGGGTTAGGCGATAGGCAGGTGCGCCATCCTTGTCGACAGAAACACCGACCAGGCGGCCAGGCATCGAGCGCTCTAGATCGTCGCGAACGGCGAGGTAACCAGCGTGTGGGCCACCAAAGCCCATCGGAACGCCGAAGCGCTGAGTGGTGCCAACCACAACGTCGGCACCCAGATCGCCAGGGGCGACCAACAAGGTAAGTGCCAATAGGTCGGCCGCGGCAATCGAGAGGCCACCCTGCGCCTTGGTTGCGGCGATTATCGGCTCAAGATTCACTAGTCGACCCGATGAGCCCGGGTACTGCACCAGCGAACCAAAATGTTCGCCGGCAGGTGCCCCAGCGGCGGCGTCGAAGTATTCAATAGCAATGTCGAGCGGTTCGGCGCGGTGTTCGAGCAGCGCCTTGGTCTGCGGCAGTACATCGTTGTCGACAAAGAAAACGTTCGATTCGTTTGAAGCCGAGCGCTTGGCAATCATCATGGCCTCGACGGCCGCGGTGCCTTCGTCGAGCATTGATGCGTTCGCTGTCTTCATGCCAGTCAAGTCGGTGACCATGGTCTGAAAGTTGATCAACGCTTCGAGTCGACCCTGCGAGATCTCTGGCTGGTAAGGCGTGTACGCGGTGTACCACGATGGGTTCTCGAGCACGTTGCGCTTGATTACGCCAGGAGTGTGAGTGCCAAAGTAGCCAAGACCAATCATCGATGTGGTCACGCGGTTCTTAGCTGCGAGTGCACGAAGTTCGGCAAGAACTTCGGGTTCGGTGCGAGCAGGATCGAGAGTCGACTCGCCCTTGAACTGAATCACCTTCGGAACGGCTGCTCCAAGAAGTGCGGTAAGCGAATCGAAACCGAGCAACTGCAGCATTCGCTGCTGCTCCTGCTTTGTGGTTCCGATGTGGCGGTACGAAAAATTCTCGTGCGGCAGAACCATGAAATTACTCTCCGGTGAGTGCGTCGTAATCGGCTGCAGACAAAAGTTCAGGCAGCGCATCGAAGCGCACCTTGATTAGCCAACCGGCGCCGAAGGCATCCTGGTTCACAAGTTCAGGCGAACCAACAACTGCATCGTTAATCTCGACAACTTCGCCGTCGACAGGAGAGTAGAGCTCGCCAACCGACTTGGTCGATTCGATCTCGCCACAAATCTTCATGTAAGTGGTGCGGGCGCCAACCTTAGGCAGGTCTACGAACACGACATCGCCGAGCTTCTCGGCGGCGTAGGCGGTGATGCCGATGGTTGCGACGTCGCCGTCAACCGAAAGCCACTCGTGTTCTTTGGTGTAGTGAAGGTTGGCTGGGTTTGCCATGGTTAGCGCTCTCTCTTGTAGAAGGGCAGATTCACGATTTCAAAAGGCATTTGTGAGCCTCGAACATCTACGATAACCGCGTCGCCGACCTGCTTTTTACCAGTCTCGATCAAGGCCATCGCAACCGGATAACCCAGGGTTGGCGACAGTGCTCCACTGGTAATTAGGCCCAGTTTTTCGCCCGTTGCTGGGTCAAGAACCTCGTATTCGGCACGAGCAGCGCGCTTGCCTTCGCCCTTTAGGCCAACTAACTGGCGACCAGGATGCTCGGCAAGGCGTTCTAGCGCGGCTTCGCCGACGAATTCGCGGCCGGTCAGTCGCACCACCTTGCCAAGGCCAGCCTCGTAAGGCGTGATGTCTTCACCAAGCTCGTGGCCATAAAGCGGCATGCCGGCCTCGAGCCTCAAGGTGTCTCGGCAGGCGAGACCACAGACAACCAGGCCATCTTGCTGCCCCTCGGCCAGAATCGCCTCGAAGGTCGCGGCGGCAAAGTCGGCATCGACCAGAACCTCGAAACCGTCTTCGCCGGTGTAACCCGTGCGGCACAGGTAGGCGCTGATACCTGCGACTGTCGCAGCGGCAATCGAGTAGTACTTGAGCGGAGTCAGATCGGTCTCGGTAAGTCGCTGCAAAATGCCCGCAGCCTTCGGACCCTGCACTGCAATCAGCGACCACTTGTC
>JBDKLV010000064.1:0-52157 GCA_039795455.1 Actinomycetota bacterium | reverse complement strand
ACTATTCGAGTTCGGGCCTATGGCGCAGCTGGTAGCGCACCTGCATGGCATGCAGGGGGTCAGGGGTTCAAGTCCCCTTAGGTCCACGATTAGCCCTCGGTTTCCGAGGGCTTTTTCTTTGGCTGGATGTTCTGAGACTTGGGTTTGCGTCTCTAGACGTCGATACGAATGCGCTTGATGCGTGCAGCATGGCCAGACGCGATCTCGACTTGCCGCTTGGTGACTCCAAAATGCTTAGCTAGCACAGCAATTAGAGCCTCGTTTGCGGCACCGTCAACGGCACGTTCCTTCAGGTAGACGATGAGTCCGTCATCAGTGCTTTCGACCAGCGGGCCTTTGGAAGAGCCTGGTTTGACCCGAATCGAAACTTGCATGACTTCAGCCTAGATTTGAAACCGAGGAAAGCAGGGTAGATGACACTCACGGCGCAGCTGGTTCGGTTCCTTCGTTTCGGCTATGGATTTGCGTTCCTATTCATTGCGATTCTGGGCTTTGGCATCGTCTGGGGCGCACCCTTGCTGGCAGTTTCGCTGAGTGTGACCGCCTACCTGATTAGTGATGCGTTCATGAAGTCTGGCAAGGGGTTCAACATTCGACCGGTCATTCTTGTTGCTGCCGGTATCGGCTTGATTAGCTTCGTAATTTTCTATGCGGTGCTCGGCCTAGCTCTCGATCTGCAGACCACTGATGTTGCCGTTGCCCAAGGAAACGCATACCTCGAACTTTCGAAAACCTTCGGATTGATGGCCGCCACGTGCGCCATCGCTCTCTCAGTGCTTGGACTCGTCGCGATTGTGCGCGCTCATTTAGCCATTCGAGCCGAGCGAACTTAGACTTGCCGCATGACTTATCGCGGATACACCAAAGAGCAGATCGCTGCGACCCTCGAGCACACCGTGCTCAAGCCCGAGGCCACTAAAGATGACGTTATTAAGAACGCTCAACTGGCGCAGCAAGCCGGATGTGCGGCCTACGTAGTTGCCGGAATCAACCTGTCTGCGGCGGCATCTGTCGGTGGTTGGGGCGAAACCGCGCTTTGCTCCGTGATTGGGTTTCCGCACGCAAACGTTTCTCGCCACATCCTTGCCGAAGAAGCCGTTGAGGCTGTCAAGAACGGTGTCAAAGAGATCGACATGGTCTTTCCTCTTGGTAAATACCGCTCTGGCGAGGTCGACGCGGTTCGTCGTTACATCGAGATTGTTTGCGAGGTTGCTCACGCCAACAACGCGACCGTGAAGGTGATTCTCGAGACTGCTTCGCTTTCCGATGAAGAAATCGTTGATGGATGCAAGATCAGCGAGGCCGCGGGGGCCGACTTTGTGAAAACCTCAACCGGCTACGGCTCGGGCGGGGCAACTGTCGAAGCTATTCGCTTGATGCGCCAAACCGTTGGGGGGCGACTCGGGGTCAAGGCCTCGGGCGGTGTTCGCACTCTCGATGCGGCTATCGACATGCTTGAGGCCGGGGCCAACCGAATCGGCACCTCGAACACTCTCGGCATTCTGGGCGAGTTCGACACGAAATAGTCGACCAGCCAGCGGCTTGACTTTTTAGTAAAGGGGGGCTTTACTAAAACCATGAACCAGCTTCCTGCCCTCTACATTTCGCACGGCGCACCGCCGCTACTAGACGACCAGCTCTGGATGAGCCAATTGGCCGACTGGTCTGCGAGCCTCACCAACGCTGCAGGCGAGCAGGTAAAACCGAAGGCGATCCTGATTGTCTCGGCTCACTGGGAGAGCGCTCCAGTAGCAATTTCGTCGACCAGCGCAAAGACTCCTTTGATCTATGACTTTGGTGGCTTCGCCCCGAAGTTCTACAACATGAAGTACGAGACCCCTGACGCCAGCTGGTTGGGCGAGTTGGTCGCAAAGCTCATGCCCGACACCGAACCTTTGCACCAGCATCCTTCGCGTGGTCTCGATCACGGCGCCTGGGTGCCGTTGAAGGTCATGTACCCGGATGCCGACATTCCAGTTGTGCAACTCAGCATGCCGACTCATGACCCAATTCGTTTGCTCGAACTTGGTCGTCGCCTGCGTCCGCTGCGAGACGAAGGCGTTTTGGTTATCGGTTCTGGCTTCATGACTCATGGTTTGCCATTCATTCGAGACTGGCGCATCGATGCTGCCGCTCCTGGTTGGTCGGCCGAGTTCGACCTTTGGGCCAAAGAGGCACTCGACCGCGGTGACATCGAGTCGTTGATTAACTACAATACTCTCGCGCCAGGTATGCCATACGCGCACCCAACCGTTGAGCACTTCACTCCGTTGTTTGTGACCCTTGGTGCATCGCTAGACCCGGAACAGAAAGTCGAAACCAAGATTGATGGTTACTTCATGGGTCTGGCAAAGCGTTCGATTCAGGTCGCTTAACTAGCTAAAACATTTTGGTCTGCAGTCGGTTGACGGCTGTTGATCCACTGGCTCCAAAGTTCGCGTAGGTCCCAAGCGTTCTCGGCCATGATCGATACTCCGCGCACTCCGGTTCTTCGAGTCTTTCCTGAAATGAGCACCAGTTTGGTGTTGAACAAAATGTGGCTGCATCGTCTCTGTGCTTCATCGAAGAAAGTGGCATCGCTGCAGCCGTAGCCGTCGTCGAGGCTGACAAAGACCACTCGCTTGCCAGAGCGCATTGGCGGGGTCTGTGTGGCGACGCGGACACCGGCAACCAGAACGTCGGTCTTGTTGCGCATGTCGACGAGTTCGTTTGAACGCACCACGCCCATTTCATCGAGCATCGGTCGGTATTGCTCGAGCACGTGCTCGGTGTAGTCGAGCCCGAGCAGTCGTAGCTCGGTTTCGACCTTCTCTGCGTTGCTCGGTTCTGGATTGCCGGTTGGTAGGTCGCCAAAGTCAAAGTCGAGGGTGGGTTGATCGTGCTCAGACGGCTTGCGCTTTTTGCTTGAGTTGAGCTTTCGCACCAGGGCCAGCACGTCGCCTCTGGTGTGCTTGGGGCCAAAGTCGCCTAGCTTGAGGTCGTCTAGCGCGCCGATCTCGGCAAGATGCTCGAAGCTGCGCCTGCTCGGTTTGGCGCGCGAGTAGAAGTCGCCGATGTCGGTGAATGGGCGTTCGGCAAGAATTCGGTCGACCTCGGCCTGGCTTATTCCGGCGATGTCGTTGATTGCTAGGCGAACTGCAAATTCGTCGCCAACCTTTTCGACCAGATACTCATCGGTCGATTTATTTACATCGACGGGCAAGATTGCGACGCCGAGTCGACGGGCCTCGGCGAGAAGCAATCTGCGCGGATACATGCCGGGGTCATGAGTGAATAGCCCGGCCATGAACTCGACTGGGTAGTGGGTTTTGAGCCAGGCGCTTTGGTAGGTAGGCAGGGCGAAGGCCGCACCGTGTGCCTTGCAGAAACCGAAACTTGAGAACCCTTCGAGCACCTGCCACACCCGTTCGATGACGCCGGCGGGGTAGCCGCGCTCGGCGGTCTTGGTTCTAAAGAACTCTTCGATGCGTGGTTTGGCTCGCGGATCTTCGAGGCTTCGACGCAATTCGTCGGCCTTGGCGAGACTGCAGCCGGTCATTACGTTCAAGATGCGAAGCACGTGCTCGTGAAAAACGACTACGCCAAAGGTTTCGCGCAAAATCGGCTCTAGGTCGCGGTGAATAAAGTCGGGTTCTTCGAATCCGTGGCGACCGTCGAGATAGGGCGCAATCATGTTGCCCTTCATTGGGCCGGGTCTAAACAGCGAGATCTGGATGGTCAAATCGTTGAATTCGGTTGGCTGATGTTTGCCCGTGAGTTCACGCTGTCCGGGGCTCTCAATCTGGAACATGCCGAGGGTGTTGCCGGTGCGAATCGTCTTGAAGGTTGCCGAATCGGCTTTGTCGATTCCGTCGAGGTCGAGGTTTTCTTTACGCACCCTGCCAATCTCGCGAACCGCATAGGCCATGGCGCTCTGCATGCGCACGCCGAGCACGTCGAGCTTGAGCATGCCCAATGGGTCCATGTCGTCTTTATCGAACTGGCTCATTGGCAGGCCCATGCCGCTTTGCTCAATAGAGGTGAGTCGAAGCAGGCTCGAGTCGCCGAGAATGACGCCACAGGGATGCATCGAGATATGCCTCGGTAATCGATTTAGTCGCTCGGTGACGTCGACCAGCAGGTTCATTTTGCGATCGCTGTCTAGCGCATGCTGAATGGCCGCTAACTCCGGTTTTTGTCCGACGGCATTTCTGAAACTGCCTGCGCTGATGCGCCAAACATTTTTTGCCAACTGATCGATCTCGTCTTCGTCGAGACCGAGGGCAAGACCGCTGTCGCGCACCGCACCGCGACCTCGATAGGTGCTCTGCATTGAGAGTAGGGTCACGCGGTTCGAGCCGTAGCGCTTGAAGATGTTGCGATAGATGTCGTGTCGTCTGGCAGATTCGACATCGATGTCGATGTCGGGCAGGCTGCTGCGTTCGGTGCTGAGAAACCGTTCGAATAGCAGGTCGTGTTCGATTGGGTCGACCCCGCTGATGCCGAGCAGGTAGTTGACCAGTGAGCCGGCACCAGAGCCTCTGGCGGCGATGCGCACTTTCATGTCGCGAATCATCTGTGCGACATCGGCGACGGTCAGAAAGTAGGTGGCAAAGCCGAGCTGGGCGATGGTGATTAGCTCTTGATTGAGCCGATGATTCACCTGACGTAACTGCTCGACCGACGCGTTCGGGTAGCGGTAGCTAACCGCCGCCTGGGCCTTTTCTTGAAGCACTCGAAACGGATCGCCCTCGATGCCCAAGGTGTGCTGCTCTGGGGTCTTTGGCTTGCCCCAGCCGCAGTCTCCGACCGGGTCGAGTCTTAGCCGCTCGGCAAGCATCTCGGTGTCGCGAATGAGCCTGCGGGCACGCTCGTCGTCGGCGCAGATTTCGCGGGCTAGCGCCTGCATGGCGGCCGGTGGCTTGAGCCAAGCCTGAGCGTTGGGTTGCACTCGAAAGAAACCGAGTGGCTCGAGAAACCGTGCGGCATCGAGCACGTCGGCGGTCACGGCATCATCGGGGTTTAGGTAGCGTACTTGATTGGTCAACACGGCAGGGATGTCGGCAAAGTCGGCAAGCTGCAACATTCGCCCCGCTTGAAGTGTCGACCCCTCGGTGGTCGGTTCGGTGAGTAGGGTGGTCACCTCGATTGCCAGCGTGTTTGGCACTGCGAATAGGTCGAGCCATGGCTGTAATAGAGCGAGCGCCTCGTCGCGCGAATTTGCCAATACAGATTGCCCGACATCGCTGTCGTTGCCGAGCAGCACTGTGCAACCGCCGAGGCTCTCTGCGACTATGCGCGCCAGGTCACCGCGACGAATCGCGACGCGATCGGTTTTGTTGCGTTGCAATTTGGGTTTGCGGTCATCGACCTTGGTTACGTCGTAGCCGTGCGCGGCAGAGACTATCGAGCACAGTGTTGCCCAACCGATACCGCCGTCGCGACCGCGCGCGAGAATGATTACTCGCGCGAGTCTTTCGCCAAGATCGTCGGTTACTTCGAGGCTCACTCCAACGATTGGTGCAATGCCAACAGAAATGCACGCACCGATATGTTTGATGGCACCATATAGACCGTCGCGATCGGTGATGGCGAGAGCGGTCATGCCGTAACTGGCGGCCGCTTCGACCATTAGCTCTGGCCGGGTGACTCCGTAGTGCGCGGAGTAGGCAGAGGCTGCGTGCAGATGAGTAAACATTTATTAATAAACACGGTGCAGTCGCCACTGGTTCTTATCGCCGACGGCGCAGTGGGCGAGTTCGAAGTGGCGCTTCTCACGGCCTTCGCTTGCGACCAGCAACCACATTTCGACTTCGAGAACGCCGGCGCCGACGCCCTTGGGCACACGGGTCGCCTCGCTCCACCATTCGCGTCGGGTGAACCAGCGCACCGGTCGATTAAGTACGCGGTAGCCGCCGCCGCGCCAGTTGAACTCGGTCGGGATGCCGGTTGGATCGATTGCTACGGTCACTAATTCGTCTACTCGGGCCATGGGAACTGCTCCTTTAGAGGGGGAACATTCGAACAAATGTTCGAATGTTAAGAATCTAGGAACAGCCACCGACAATGCAAATCGAGGCGGCGTGGCGAGTTAAACCATTGGTTGAAGGTTGAGCAAAAAGCCCGAGTTAGAGCGGAAGAATCAGCTCTGGCGAATTATTGCGAACGGCACCAACGGCCTGACCAACCTCGAAAAAGTCGACCTCGCCGGCCACCATGTTGCTTTCTGCAGCAACCGCATCCAGCAACTCTCGATCGCCAACGACGTGCGGGTCAAGCCAGGCATCGATGGTGTCGGCCGAAAGCAGCACCGGGTTGCGATCGTGAATGTGCTCTAGCTCTGGTGCGGTGTGTTTGGTCAAAGTGGTCGCCGAGAGCAACCAGCGAGACGGGTCGTTGTCGGCCTTGCTGGGGTCGCGCCACCATTCGTAAAGTCCGGCCAACGCGAGCATGCCATCTGGGCCGGCGCTGATGTAATACGGGTGCTTTGAGCCGTCGGCCGCAACGTGCCACTCAAAATAACCGCTGGCGGGAATCACGCAGCGACGGCGAATCACGGATTCTTTGAACGACGGCTTTTCGAGAATGCTCTCGATTCGCCCATTGATCAGCGGTGAAGAGTTGGCCGGGCCATCCTTGCTCCAACGTGGTACGAGTCCCCAACGCGCCGAGTAAATTTCACGGTGCAAATCACCAAGTGGTGAACCGTCGGCTGCCTTCTCGTCTGGGCGATCGACGATGATCGAAATCGGGTGAGTTGGTGCAACGTTGTAGCTAATTCCTGGCTGTTCACCAACGACATCGTCGACCTCGAAAATGGTGAGAATTTCAGAAACGGTCTTGGCGACGACAAAACGACCACACATCAGGCACGAACATCCATGGTTACTCTTCGATCATCTTTTCGGCCTCGCGCTCGAGGCGCTTCTTGCCGAAGTGGGCGAGCACCACAAAAACAAGGATGATCAACACGAAGACAAGGCCGCCCCACTGGAGTTTGCTGGCGAGTTGTTCGTAACTGCTTTTCGCGATGTAGCCGACACCAACATAGAGCGATGCCCAGATAGCGCAGGCGCCGATGGTCCAACGAATAAAGGTCGAGTAGCTCATTCGAGTCATGCCGCTAACCACCGGTACCAGCGAGTGCAGAATTGGAATGAAACGGCTCATTGCCACGGCTAGTCCACCACGCTTCTCGACGAAGGCGTCGGCCATTACCCAGTTCTTTTCGCCGATCCGGCGACCTAGCAAGCTGTGACGGATGCGCTCGCCAAAGACTCTGCCAATCCAGAAACCGAGTGACTCACCAATAAGCGAACCGAGCAGCACGCAGCCGAGCAGAAGAAAGAACTGGGGCACGTTTGCCACACCGGTCGAGGCAACCAAAACAATGGTGTCGCCGGGGATGATGAGCCCAAGAAACAGGCTGGTCTCGGCCAGAATTGCCAACCCAGCCAGACCCGACCGCAGGAAAGGGTCGATGGTCTGCATGTGGTTGATCAGCCAGTCGAGAAATTGGTTCACCCGCCAATTCTCGCATTCCAAGGGGAGGTGCGGCCGCGACACGTTAGGTAGACCTTTGTTGTATTTGCAAAGTCATTTGGATACAAACGATTATGAGGAGATAAAGCCTCAGAAGGAGAGCATCCCAAGATGCACAGCACGCACCTGCTAACTGAACTCAGTGCGCTAGACCTGTCCCGTTGGCAATTCGGAATCACGACGGTCTACCACTTCTTGTTCGTGCCATTGACCATCGGTCTAGTTCTACTGACCGCCCTTATGCAGACCATTTGGTACAAGACCAATAACGAAAAGTGGTTGCAGCTAACCAAGATGTTCGGCAAGGTCTTTCTGATCAACTTCGCCATCGGTGTAGTAACCGGAATCGTTCAGGAGTTCCAGTTCGGTATGAACTGGAGTGCCTATTCGCGTTTCGTTGGTGACATCTTCGGCGCTCCGCTGGCTATGGAAGGTTTGATTGCATTCTTCTTCGAGGCAACCTTCATTGGTCTTTGGATCTTCGGTTGGGATCGCCTCTCGAAAAAACTTCACCTAGCAACAATTTGGATGACCGTGCTCGGAGTATGGCTATCGGCTTACTTCATTTTGGCTGCCAACTCATGGATGCAACACCCAGTTGGTTTCACCATCAATCAGGCAAAGAATCGTGCCGAGCTCACCGACATCGGTGCCGTGCTTACCAACGTCGTTGCCTTGAACCAGTTTCCTCACACCGTAACTGCTTCGATCATGTTCGCCGGTGCGGTCATGGTTGGCGTTGCCGCATACCACCTAAAGCGTTCGCAATCGGTCGCTCAAATGACCACCGCTATTCGCCTTGGTTTGTGGACTGTAATCGCGGGAGGCGTGGGTACCGTACTCAGCGGTGACGGACTAGGACTTGCAATGGTCAAGACTCAGCCAATGAAGATGGCGGCAGCAGAGGCGTTGTATAACACGGCTGGACCTGCATCGTTCTCGATCTTCACCTGGGGTACACCAGACGGAACCAGCGAGTTGTTCTCGATTCGCATTCCTAACCTGCTCTCGTTCCTCTCGACTCACACCCTCAATGGTTCGGTCGAAGGCCTAAACCAATTGCAGGCTCAGTACGAGACTCTCTACGGTGCTGGTAACTACATGCCAATCATTTGGCTGACCTACTGGGCATTCCGCTGGATGATCGGTCTAGGTGCGCTATCGATTCTGGTAGCCATCGTCGGCCTCATCCTTACTCGCAAAAACGCCAAGCCGATTGCCAACTGGGCCTGGAACGTTGCCATCTGGGCAGCACCTATCCCTGTTCTAGCAATTTCGATCGGCTGGATGTTCACCGAAATGGGTCGTCAACCTTGGATTGTCTTTAGTTTGCTCAAGACGGCCGACGCTGTTTCGCCCGGCATTAATGGCGTGGATGTTCTCATTTCGCTAATCGTCTTCACCTTGGTCTACGGCGTGCTTGCCGTGATTGAGATGAAACTTCTGCTCAAGGCAATCCAAAGTGGCATCACCAAGGATGAACCGAAAGCCGAAGCTGAACACCTGGCCGTTGCCTACTAAGAATCGGAGATAAAGAAAATGCAACTTCAAGACCTTTGGTTCCTAATTGTTGGCTTCCTGTTTATCGGATACTTCGTGCTCGACGGTTTCGACTTTGGTGTCGGCATCTCGCTACCGTTCCTCGGCAAAGATGACACCGACCGTCGCGTGCTTATTAACACCATCGGCCCGGTTTGGGATCTCAACGAGACCTGGGTGCTAGTAGCTGGTGCATCGCTGTTTGCGGCATTCCCGGAGTGGTACGCCTCGCTGTTTAGTGGCTTCTACTTGGCCCTGTTGCTCATCCTTGTTGCTCTGATTGTTCGCGGTGTGGCATTCGAATACCGCGGCAAGAACCCTGACGCTTCATGGCGCAAGGGCTGGGACTGGATGATCTTCATCGGTTCGGCACTGCCTGCATTGCTGTGGGGCGTTGCGTTCGCAAACATCGTTCAAGGCGTGCCGCTAAACGCTGAGCACATCTATACCGGAACCTTGTTTACGCTGCTCAATCCATACGGCCTCCTCGGTGGTTTGGTTACCCTGACCCTGTTCTGGACCCACGGCTTGATCTTCATTACGTTGAAGACCGAGGGCGAGATCAAGGAGCGCGCCCACAAGCTCGCAGTTCGTGTTGGCCTGGTCTGCACAGTTCTTGCCGCCAGCTTCTTGCTCTGGACTCTTTTCGCTCACTTCTCACTGCTCGGCCTAGCCCTGACTGCTGTCGCAGCCTTGTCGCTGATCACCGCTCAGTTGATGAACCTTCGTCGCCGCGACGGAATCGCCTTTGGCTTCATGGTGGTGACCATCCTGACCGCTGTCGGCGCGCTGTTCTCTGCGCTGTACCCGAACGTCTTGCCTTCGACCACAGATGTGGCCTACAGCCTCACCGTTGAGAACGCGCGTTCGAGTGACTACACCCTAGGAGTCATGACCTGGGTAGCAGGAATCATGCTCCCGCTGGTCTTGGCTTACCAGGGCTGGACCTACTGGGTGTTCAAGAAGCGCGTCAGCCGCAAGAACATTCCTGCCGGTTCGCACTAAGTTAAAAACTCAATAGCGCAAGCGAGGAGAGAGCATTAAGCCGTTCGATCCTCGCTTGCTGCGTGAAGCAGGGGCGGCCCGCTGGTTTATCGCCGGTGTGGTCGCTTTTGCTTTGCTCGGAACTTTTGGCACTCTGCTATTTGCCTTCGAACTTTCGGCCTTTATTGCGCGTGCCCAATTTGCAAATCTTTGGTTGGCGTTTCTTGGTGCTGTTATTAAGGCAGTAACCGTGTTCGGGCAGGAGTGGCTCGCCGCTAAAGCTGCGGTACGCGTAAAGCAGCAACTGCGTCGAAAGTTGCTAGATCGGGTGTTTGCCGAGTCGTCTGCCTGGCGCGAAGCGCAGAGCAGCGATGAACTTACCTGGTTGTTGACCAGCGGACTCGATGCGCTCGATGCATACTTTGCCAAATTCGTACCGCAACTTATTTACACGTCAATTGCAATGCCGATCTTTGTGATTACTGCCTTAGCCCAGGATGCGCTGAGCGCCCTGTTAATCGTCTTGACCATGCCACTCATTCCACTGTTCATGGTGTTTATCGGGTGGGCGACCGCGAAAGTTCAGCAACGGCAGCTCGACGCCATGACCGGGCTGTCTCGCTATTTCGGCGAGGTCATTCGTGGTTTGTTGACCCTGCGGGTTTTCAATCGTGCCGAGCATCAGGCAGATAACCTGGTTCGCCTTTCGAAAGATCACCGAAGCAAAACTATGAAAGTGCTTTCGGTCTCGTTTCTTTCGGGTTTCGCACTCGAATTGATTGCCTCGTTATCGGTGGCACTGGTTGCAGTTTCGATTGGTTTGCGCTTGATCGATGGAGCAATCGACTATCGAGCGGGGCTTTTTGTGCTGTTACTGGCTCCGGACGCCTACTTGCCGCTTCGAATGATCGGAGCCAATTTTCATGCCTCGAGCGAAGGTATCGCGGCTATTCGCAAGACCTTCGCTCTGCTCGATGCGCCGGTAGCGGCTCAGAACGCTAGGGCAGTGAAGGTGAAGCCTGGGCGCTTCACGGTCTTTGTCGGAGAGTCAGGCACCGGCAAGTCGACGGCGCTCGAGGCTCTGATTGGGCCTGATGCCGCCTGGTTGCCGCAAGGTATGGCGATCTTGCCCGGTTCTGTGCAGCAGAACATCGTTGGTTTCGGCGCCTGGGATCAAGGCGCTCTAGATTCGGCCATCGAAAATGCCTGTCTAGACGACGTCGAGCTCGGGCTCGAACTGGGGCAACTCAACAATGCGCTCTCGGGTGGGCAGGCGCAACGCGTCGGTTTGGCCAGGGCGATCTATCGAGTTGCTAGCGGTGGTGCATCCGTGTTGTTGCTTGACGAGCCGCTCTCGGCTCAAGACCCAGCTCGAGCCAAGCAAATCGCAAAGAACCTAAAGGCGCTAACGCGCAGCGGAGTCACCGTAGTTGCTGTCTCGCATCAGGATGCACTTCACAAGAGTGCCGACGAACGAATCGAGTTTGACCGATGAAGCGTCTGATTTCGCTTGGCCTGCCCGTCGGCTCGAAGTTCTACCTCGGCGTTTTCGTTGCGGTGCTGCAAGGTCTGAGTGCCATTGCGTTGCTTGCAACCTCGGCGTGGTTGATTGCACGTGCGGCAGAGATGCCGGCGATGATGTACCTATCGCTAGCGGTTGTCGGCGTGCGAACTTTCGCGCTTGCTCGCGCTGCGCTTCGTTATGCCGAGCGAATGTTGACTCACGATTCCGTGCTCGGATCGCAGACTGATTTGCGGGCAAACCTCTATCGCAGACTCACTCCTCTGGTTCCAAGTGCAAGGCGGGTCAACCTAGGTGAGCTAAGTAGCCGAGTTGTTCAAGATGTCGATGAGCTGCCGAACTTTGCATTGCGTGTCTTCTTGCCACTTGTTCAAGCAATTGCGGTCTCGGTCTTGAGCGTTTTGTTGTTCGCATTCGTGCTGCCAAGCTTTGCTTTAGTACTTGCAGTTGCGTTGGTGTTCGCTTTCGTGCTCGCATTGCCGGTCGCAGGTTTGATTGCCAACGCCGTCGATCGCTCGTCGGCCAAAGATCGAGAAGAACTAGTAGTTCGCACCTCGGCTGCTGTTTCGTCTGCCGCCCTGATCGGTGCCTACGGTTGGAGCCAGCAGCAACTTGGCTCGATTGCGCAGACCCAGGAACGCATCGGCCGTGGCGCACTGAAGGCGGCTAAGGCCTTTGGATTGGGTCAGGCGGCATTCGGCTTTATGGCTCAGACCAGCGCCATTCTGGCCGCAGTGGTTGGCTTGGCGCATCTCGAGCAGATTGGCTCAAAGTCGTTGGTAATGCTGGCTGTCTATGCCTTGCTCCCGCTAGGTATCTTCGACGTTGCCTCTGGGGCTAGCGCGGTGACTTCGGCCTGGCGCCGATATCGGGCCTCGGCCACTCGTGTGCTGGAGCTGCTCGACTTGCCTGAGTACCGAGTCGCGGTAAGCAAGTTTGAGCCAATCAAGGCGTTGGAACTTCGCGCTGCCACTCTTAGTTATGCGGGGTATGAGGCACAGGCAATCCTTGAGGGAGTGAACCTAAAACTGCCCCGTGGCAAGGTTGTGGCGCTAACCGGACCAAGCGGAAGCGGAAAGAGCACCATCGGTCTTGCTTTAGCTGGGTTGGTCGACGTCAGTTCAGGTGGACTTTTGGTCAACGGCAGATCGGCTCCAAATGGTGAGACTCTGCGCACCCGGGTTGGCTATTTAGAACAGAGCCCGGCCATCCTTTCAGGCAATGTGCGACAAAACTTGAAGCTAGCTAAGCCGGATGCCAGCGACTCAGAACTTGTCGATGTTCTAAATCGCGTGAAACTTTGGTCGATGTTCCAGTTGCGCGACGGGCTAGATACTCAGTTGGGCGAGCGCGGGGTTCTCATATCTGGCGGTGAGGCGCAACGTCTTTCGCTGGCGCGAGCACTTCTAGCCGACTTCGATGTGATTGTGCTCGATGAGCCGACTGCCAATCTCAGTGCGTCGCAGGCGAAAGAACTGCTAACTGATTTGCTGGCGACTTCGCGCTCAAAGAATCGCGCGGTTCTCTTAATTACTCACGAAGCGAAGTTGGCGAAGCTCGCAGATGAGCGGTACACGCTCGATTAGCGCAGCGGTGCTGCAAGCATTCGCAGACGTCTAGCGAACGCATCGACATGTGTTGCAGGCGCAACCGGACCACCCAGGTTGATCCAATCGATGACCGGTCGAATTCCTTGCAGCCCACTCAGAATCCATACCTCACACTCGACGAGGTCGGCGGGTTTCACCTTTTCGGTTCGAGTCACGATTCCCATTTGCGCGGCGATAGCAAAGACCTCGCGACGAGTGATGCTGTCGAGCCATCGCAGCTCGTCATTCGGTGCGCACAGCACATCGCCGCGCCACCACACCAACGCGCTCAGGGCGCCTTCGATCAAAAAGCCTTTGTCGTCGACCAACACTGCTTCGTCGGCACCCAGAATGGTGGCGCGATTGCGTAGTTCAGCTCCAAGCGCAAGGTCTGGCCCCTTGATGCTGGGGTTCACCCGTGGGTCAGGCTGGTCGTAGGTGTACAAAATCGCGTCGCCTTGCTGATCGGGAGCGGTGCGAATGCGCAAGTGCAGTCGGGAACCAGCGGGCTGGTTGCCATGCAGTTCCCAGCGCGGAAACCAGCGACCCTCGGGTTCAATCAGGCCTCTGGTCAACTCAAAAAGGTGGGGAAGCAAATCGAGTTCACTCGGGGCAACCTGGGCCACGCCTGAGCGAAAACGCTCTCTGTGGGCCTCGAACGAACGCACGCGACCGTCTTCGACCAAGAAGCTATCGGCCACGGCAAGTTCGACATCGAGGTTAGCTTCGACCTCGGTCAGTCCGGTGGCGTCGAGCCGCAGCAGTTGGTGCATCAGCGGCTCCCTTCGCTCGTTGCCTAATCTTATTGTCGTGCCTATCTATTACGACGAGTTGGCCGGCTGGGCGCATCCCGCCGATGTCTTTGTGTTGCTGCACAAAGACGATGAGAACTCGTTCTGGCTCGATCGAGAACACCACTGGGATGCTCGATACTCGGTAATCGGTTCAAGCCCGAAGTTGCTTCGTGGCGATGCGATGCAGTTGCTCGCCCAATCGCTCGAGAATCAAGAGCGAGTAGACCTGCCTTTCGAATTTCGCCCAGGTCACGTCGGCGTTATTGAGTACGAAGGCGATGCTCTGTTCATGCACATCGATCGCGCAATCGTTTTTGATCACGACGAAAAGCGATTCTTTTTGGTGGGCGAATTCGAAGGTGTCGAAGATTACGAAGCGTGGAAGCAGGCGGCTCTGCTGCGCATCGGGCTTTGCGGTGGCGAGCAAGCAGGGTATCGATTGTTCAAACCGGCACTGCGTGCATCCTCGATTTCAGCGAGGCACAGCGATGACGAGTATCTCGGCGCAATCGAACAGGCAAAGGAATTCATTGCCGAAGGGCAGGTTTATCAACTTTGCTTGACCAATCAGTTGCGGTTGCAGGTTGAGGGAGATGCGCTTTCGACTTTCATGCAATTGCGCGAAACAAACCCCGCTCCGTATGCGGCCTACTTCAAGTTCGGTGCCAAACGTGTGATTTGTTGCTCGCCCGAACAGTTCTTGCATGTCAATGCCGCGGGGCACATGTCTACTAAGCCGATCAAGGGAACTAGACCCAGATACCAGGATGCCGAGGCAGATGCGGCTGCGCGACGTGAGTTGGCGGCCAATCACAAAGAGCGCGCAGAGAATTTGATGATCGTCGATCTGATGCGAAACGACTTGGGTTCGGTTGCCAGGGCAGACAGCGTCGCGGTAACCAAACTGTTCGATGTCGAGATTTATGCCACCGTGCATCAGCTGGTCAGCACAGTCGAGGCCGAGCTTGCTGAGGGCAAGACCGCCGTCGATGCCATTCACGCTGCATTTCCGGGTGGGTCGATGACCGGGGCTCCAAAGTTGCGAGCAATGCAGTTGATTGAGGACCTCGAAAATCTTGAGGGACAAAGCGGGCGTGGGGTTTACTCAGGAATCGCGGGCTTTTTGACGCATGGTGGCGTGGCCGATTTTGGCATGGTGATTCGCACCATCGTTGTCGAAGGTCAGCACGCCTACATCGGGGTCGGCGGCGGAATCACCAGCGACAGCATCCCGCTTGAAGAACTTGCAGAAATCAAAGTGAAGGCTGCGGCGCTCCTGAAGGCTCTAGAAATCGAGTATCCGTAGGGGCGACTTGGTAGCCTAGACGAATGTCTGAGCAGGCTAATGAATACGATGTCTTCGCGATCCAGGAGAAGTGGCTTCCCGTTTGGGATGAACTAAAGCCATTCAACAGCGGAGTCGAGGGTGACCCACGCCCGAAGAAGTACGTGCTCGACATGTTCCCTTACCCTTCGGGCGACTTGCACATGGGTCACGCCGAGGCCTATGCGCTTGGCGATGTAATCGCGCGCTACTGGGCGCAAAAGGGCTTCAACGTAATGCACCCGATTGGTTGGGACTCGTTCGGGTTGCCGGCAGAGAACGCCGCTATCAAGCGCGGGCTAGACCCAAAGGGTTGGACCTACGACAACATTGCGCAGCAGCGAGCATCGATGCGTCGCTACGCCTGCTCATTCGATTGGGATCGCGTGCTGGTTACCAGCGACCCGATGTACTACCGCTGGAACCAGTGGTTGTTCTTGCAGTTCTACAAAAAGGGCTTGGCGTACCGCAAAAACTCAAATGTGAACTGGTGCCCTTCATGCCAAACGGTTCTTGCTAACGAACAGGTCGTTCAAGGGCTGTGTGAGCGCTGCGACAGCGTCGTAACCAAGAAGGCTTTGACTCAGTGGTACTTCAAGGTGACCGACTATGCAGACCGACTGCTCGATGATCTCGACACTCTCGAAGGCAACTGGCCGGCGAAGGTGTTGACCATGCAGCGCAACTGGATCGGTCGTTCAACCGGTGCGGAGGTCGAATTCGAAATCGAAGGACGCACCGCTCCTATCTCGGTTTACACCACCCGCCCTGACACGCTTCACGGAGCGACCTTTATGGTTGTTGCCGTCGACAGTGACCTTGCCGCCGAGCTTGCATCGCAGGCAACTCCAAATGTGCGTCAGCGTTACCAGGCCTATCTAGAAGAAGTAAAGAAGTCGAACGACATTGAGCGTTTGGCTACCGACCGCAAGAAGACCGGTGTCGACACTGGTCTGCACGCAGTCAATCCGATCAATGGCGAGAAGCTGCCAATCTGGCTCTCCGATTACGTTCTAGCCGATTACGGCACCGGTGCGATCATGGCGGTTCCAGCACACGATGACCGCGACTACGAGTTCGCCAAAGCCTTCGACCTGCCAATCCGCACCGTGGTGCAGACAGAAGAGGGCGACCCCGCTGAGCTGGGCAAGGCGACTGTTGGTGACGGCATCCTGGTGAATTCTGGCGAGCTAAATGGATTGAACAAGGCCGAAGCCATCGACAGGGCAATCGAGATTTTGGCTGCGCGAGGCAAGGGCCACGCTGCTAAGAACTTTAGGCTTCGCGACTGGCTGATTTCGCGTCAGCGTTACTGGGGCACTCCGATTCCGATCATCCACTGTGCTGATTGTGGCGAGGTGCCGGTTCCTGAAGATCAGTTGCCGGTCGAACTGCCAAGCGCTGCTGGCCTAGACCTAAAGCCAAAGGGCTCGTCGCCGCTCGGTGCTGCCGAAGCTTGGGTCAATGTTGCTTGCCCGAGTTGTGGCAAGCCAGCAAAGCGCGACAGCGACACCATGGACACCTTCGTCGATTCGTCGTGGTACTTCTTGCGTTACCTGTCACCAAACAGCCAGACCGCGGCTTTCCCGGTTGACGCTGCGAAGCAGTGGGCTCCAGTCGATCAGTATGTCGGTGGCGTGACCCACGCGATCTTGCACCTTTTATACGCGCGTTTCTTTACCAAGGTGCTGCACGACATCGGCCTTGTCGATTTCGAAGAGCCATTCACTCGGTTGCTAAATCAGGGCATGGTTCTCATGAACGGCTCGGCAATGTCGAAGTCTCGCGGCAATCTTGTTCGCCTAAGTGATCAGCTTGATGAGCACGGTGTTGACGCGATTCGCTTGACCATGGCGTTTGCAGGGCCACCAGAAGACGACATTGACTGGGCCGACGTTTCTCCCGGGGGCTCGGCAAAGTTCTTGGCTCGCGCCTGGCGTTTGGCTGGCGACGTGACTAGCGCTCCTGGCACCTCGTTCGCTGCCGGCAACAAGGATGTACGTCGTCTAACCGCCGCGTTCCTGCGAGACTTCAGCGAGAGCATCGAAACCTTCAAGTTCAACGTTGGTGTGGCCAAGATTATGGAGTTGGTCAACGGTTTGCGTAAGGCAATCGACGGCGAAGTCGGCGGGGCAGACCCAGCCGTTCGCGAGGCAGCCGAGGCCGTAGCCAAGGCGTTGTCGCTCTTTGCGCCGTACACCGCAGAGGATATGTGGGCCAAGCTCGGTCACCAGCCTGGTGTTGCCTTGGCTGGCTTGCCTGAGCCAGAGCAGGAACTGCTCGTGGTGAACAACCTGACCGCAGTGGTTCAGGTCGATGGCAAATTGCGCGACAAGTTCGACGTTTCTGTCTCGATTACCGAAGACGAACTTCGTGCCCTAGCCATGAATTCCGAGAATGTACAGCGAGCCATTGGCGGTCGCGAAATTGCAAACGTGATTGTTCGCGCACCAAAACTCGTCAACATCGCCACTAAGTAGTTATTCACCACATTTAGACATCCTGGGTTTTCAACAAATTCGGATGTTCGTGGACAGCGCGCCTCGTGACATTTAGCGTTCTTGCGTGCAACAACTTCGCGATCGAATCATTGCCCTGCTTGGCGGGCAACTGAACCGGCGCTTGATTTTGCTTGTTGCCTTGGTCGCCGTTGCAACAATTGCCATTTTGAGTTCGTTAAATTCTTCTCGACCCTACAAAGTTGTACCGACTTCAGCGCCAATTCCCTCGACCGGTGCGATCATTGCCGCGAAACTCTACGTTCACGTTGTGGGCGAGATTGAACATCCGGGTGTTTATGTGCTCGACAGTGGTTCGAGACTCTACGATGCAATCTTTGCTGCCGGTGGATTCAGCAAGCGCGCTGACCAGGCGAGTGTGAATTTGGCGCGCGAGCTTACCGATGGCGAACAGATTGTTATAAGTCAGCTTGGCGAATCTGGTGCCACAGCCTCGAATGCTCCGGGTGTGACGGAAATGATTTCGCTAAACCGGGCCAGCGAAGCGGAACTCGAAAGTTTGCCGCGCGTTGGCCCGGCGCTGGCAGGAAGACTCATTGACTGGCGCCAGGCAAACGGTGGCTTCAAATCGAAACAAGATCTGATGAAGGTTGCTGGCATAGGCCCGAAACTTTTCGCCTCGATCGAAAAGCTGGTGACGCTTTGAGTTCTATTGTCGCTGCCTGTTGCTTGTGGCTTTATTGCCTTGGCCTCATCGGATTTAGTTGGTGGCCGATGCTGGTCGCTTTGCTTCTCGGCGTGGTTGCTATGTGGCGATTCAAGCTGCCACTTGCGCAGCTTCAGGTTGCTGGACTTTTGTTTGCGGTCTTCGCCTCGATTGCAACGGTGGCGCAGGGTTTGCAGCCGCGGTTTGCGGCGAACCCCCTGAGTGCGGGTGTCAGTGAGTTGCGCCATTGGGCCATCTCAGCTGCGACAGGGGTCACCGGCGAGGCCAAGGCCTTGGTTTTGGGGCTGGCGCTGGGCGATACTTCACAGCTGGCCCCTAGCCTGAAGGCTGCGATGCAGACGGTATCCCTGACTCACCTGACCGCAGTCAGTGGAGCGAACTGCGCCATCGTGGTCGCTGCCGTCTACTTTGCCCTTGCAATGTTCTCTTTGCGCGTCCGAATTGCTGTCTCGCTACTGGCACTTATCGGTTATCTAATGCTGGTTGGCCCTCAAGCGAGTGTTCTTCGTGCAGCCACCATGGCAGCAGTTATTCTCGTGGCCAAGGCTTCGGGTCGAAGAATTACTCCTCTGTACGCCATGGCCTTGGCGATTTCTATACTTTTGGCAATCACGCCAAGCATTGCGACAAGTTTGTCATTTCAACTCTCGGTGTTAGCCACACTCGGATTACTCTGGCTTGCACCTTTGCTGTTCGCTAAGTTCCATCGATTGCCAAAGTGGTTGGCCGCGGGGCTAAGTGTCACGATTGCAGCCCAACTGTTTTGTTTTCCGTTGCTTTTGCAATTGCAAGGCGGAATACCGACTTATTCGATCTTTGCCAACTTGATCGCCGAACCACTTGTGGCCCCGGTTACGGTAATTGGGTTAGTTGCGGTTTGCTTTGCCTGGTCGCCGATTGTTGCCGGTGCGCTCTTCTGGCTAGCCTCGCTTTTTGCCGCGCCGATAGCCGTGTTGGCAGTTTGGTTTGCGGCTCTCCCATTCGCCACGTTGCCATGGTCGCTAAATGTGCTCGGTGTGCTCGCTGCAATCACGTTAGTCATCGCGGTACTGATTTGGTTGCATTCAGGTCTGACCTGGTTGCGAAACCTTGCAGCACTAGTCGCCCTCGCTATTTCTCTCTCGACTATTGGTGTGGTAGCCAACCGATTGGTGCAATTCGCGGCATGGCCGACGCCTGATTGGCAGGTAGTCAGTTGCGATGTAGGCCAGGGCGACGCCACCGTGGTGCGGTCGGCTGGACAAATCGCGCTCATAGACACGGGCAGGCACGATGACCTCATTGACCAGTGCCTTTCCAAGCTCGGAGTCAATCGCATTCAATTGCTCGTTCTCACACATTTCGACCTTGATCACGTCGCTGGCTTGGCAGGGGCCATCAACCACCGCCAGGTGGATCAGGCCATGGTTACGAGTTTTCACGATGACCGACCCGGTGCCGATTGGGTCAGGACCGAACTGGAACGGCAGGGCATACGAGTACTTCGAGCAGAGCGAGGTGAGACCGGAGTGCTCGGGCAGTCAACTTGGCAGGTGCTGAACCCAGAACACGAAGGCGCAGGTGCAGAAGACTCGAATGACGGCAGCATCGCCATGTTGTTTCATCTGCAGCACTACGACCTACTGGCGTTAGCCGATTTGGGCGAGAAGGGTCAGATGCGGTTGGCTTCGCATTTGAACTGGGCTGAACTGCAGCATGGTCAGCCGATTGTCATGAAGGTCGCCCACCATGGGTCAGGCGACCAATATCCCGAGTTCGTCGAGGCCATTCATCCGGTGGTGGCTTTGATCTCGGTTGGTTTAAACAATGGCTACGGGCATCCGACCCTTCGCACGCTCAATTTGTTGCAATCGCTGGGGTCAATAATCGTGCGCACCGACCAGGTGGGTAGTGCAGCCGTGGGAACCGAGCCAGAGCAAATCTCTGTCTCTAGTGGCGGTTAGGCTTTTCGGGTGAAGAAACAACCGGTCGATTGGCGCAAAGCTGTTCCTGCACCGGTGGCACTCATTTTTGGTCCGCAGCAGTTCTTAGCTAATCGGGCCGTGCAATCGATCAGACAGGCGTTGAGCTCAAAGCTTGGCAACGTTGAAGTCGAACGAATCAATGCCGCCGACTATTCATCGGGGCAACTTGCATCGGTTTCGGCACCCTCGCTTTTCGCTGAGCCAAAGTTCATCATCGTTTCGGCAGTGGAGAAGTGCAGCGATGACTTCATTCTCGATGGCATTGCTTACCTTGAGAACATCGAACCCGATGTGACCTTAGTCATGCTGCACGACGGTTCGTCAGTGCGCGGCAAGAAGCTTCTCGATGCAGTGCGTGCCAGCGAAAAGGCAATCGAGGTGCTCGCACCAAAAATTAAGGATGCTGAAAAGGCAGCCTTTGTTCAGGCCGAGTTTGCGGCTGCTGGTCGGCCCATCGCGCCACAGGCAGTTGCTGCGCTTAGCAATGCCTTTACCGATGCCAGTGAACTGGCTGCGGCCTGCGAACAGCTCATGCAAGACAACAGTGCGAACATCACCGAGGCTCTAGTCGACGAGTACTACGGTGGCCGCGTCGAATCCAACGGATTCAAAGTCATGGATGCGGCGATTGCGGGGCAGAAGGTACAAGCTCTCGAGTACCTTCGACACGCACTGCTTTCTGGCAGTGACCCTGTGGCGCTTGCCATGAACGTTGCCTACTCATTCCGCCCGATGGCCAAGGCTTACGGCAACCGCAGTGTGAACGCCCAAAGTCTTGGGGTCGACCCTTGGAGGCTAGAGAAGATTCGCAAGGGTTTGGTCGGGTTCACCGATGAATCGATGGCAAGAGTGGTATCGGCCATTGCAGAAGCCGATGCTGCAACCAAGGGCGGCAGTCGTGATCCCGAATACGTTTTAGAGCAACTGGTTTTGCTAATTGCAAACAAAGGAAAAGCGTGACCCCGGCAAGACACCGCATTTACTCGATCGGTGCGTTGGTGTTTATTTCGCTGGTGCTTCGTCCGCCAATTTCTGCGGTCGGTTCGTTGCTCAATGAGATTTCTCAGCAGTTGCACCTGAATGCCGCCAGCGCAAGTCTCCTGACTTCGGTTCCGGTATTTTGCTTCGGTCTCGGGGCTTTTCTGAGCCCCTGGCTCATGCGTCGCTTCGGACTAAACCACGCCATGTTCGGCGTTCTGGTCATTGTTTTTATTACTTTGGCGCTTCGCGTCTGGTTCGACTTTTCTATCTTGATTGTGGCCACAATCTTGGCTGGCCTGGGAATCGCCGTTGCTAACGTTTTGCTGCCAACCTTCGTGCGTAGCGACTTCAAAGAGTCTGCCTCTTTCTTCACCTCCATCTACACGACGCTGCTAGCGATTGCGGCTAGCTTCGCGGCTGCGTTCGCTGTGCCATGGAGTCAGTTCCTTGGCGATTGGCGATTGGCGATGCTCACACCATTGGTTCCATTAGCAGTCGCAATTCTGCTTTGGTGGCCACGCCTTGCCGAGGGCGAGCCGCACCTGCCAGTCGTTGGCCACGCAGCCAAGGCAGAGGCCAACGCGGTTTACAAGTCCGTTCACGCTTGGGCAATTCTCGGCTTCTTTGGCTTTCAGTCACTGGGTTTCTACGTTCTGTTGGCATGGTTGCCAACCATGTTGATCGCGGCTGGCATGCAACCAGGTCAAGCCGGTGCCTTACTCGGCTTTGGCACGGCAATTGGTATTCCCACTGGTTTTGCATTGGCTCCGCTGATCGCTCGTCTTAAGAGCCTTTCTTTGCTTGCTGCAATTGCTTCGACATTTACTACGGCAGGTTTCATGTTGCTAACGCTGTCAATTGCAAACCTCGACAATCAGTTCTTGCTTTACCTGGCCCTGATTCTCATCAGTTGCGGTCAGACTGCGACTTTCCCAATGTCACTCTCACTCATCGCAACTCGCGCTTCTTCGAAAGCGCAGACCACGGTGCTTTCGGCCTTTGCGCAAGGATGGGGTTATCTCGTTAGCGGAGCAGGTACCTTTGCTATCGGCTTGGTTGGCGCATCCGTGTCTTGGGTTGCCGCCGGCTGGGGAATCGTTGCCTGCTGTATCGCGCAAATTGCGATCGCCTTCGTCGCCGGCGCCAAGTCGCACATCGGCGAGTAATAAGAAACCCGCCACGAGGGCGGGTTCTCTATTTGAATTCTTTACTTAAGACCGGCTGCCTTCTTGGCGATTGCCGACTTGCGGTTGGCTGCCTGGTTCTTGTGAAGAACACCCTTCGATACAGCCTTGTCTAGCTTCTTCGAAGCGACGGCAACAGCTGCTGCTGCCTTTGCCTTGTCTCCACTTGCAACAGCCTCGCGAGCAGCGCGAACAGCGGTCTTAACTTCGCTCTTCACTGCCTTGTTACGCTCGGTGGCCTTAGCGTTGGTGCCAATTCGCTTGATCTGCGACTTGATGTTTGCCATGTTTCACTTTCGTTGTTGCCCGATTTCGTGCGAAATCGTGCGATTTGCGTTTGTGGGGATTGGGCGGAGACACTCACCCGAACCGACTTCTAACCTTATCAGGGCAGGGGTTTGCGGGGCAACTATGCGACAATAGACACGTTCAAATCCCAGAATTCAAGAGGTCTCCTTTGTCGCCACGCGCTACCACCAGGCTTGAGCCGGCCAAGACCGACCCTTCTCTGATCCGCAATTTCTGCATCATTGCCCACATTGACCATGGCAAGTCGACCCTTGCTGACCGCATGCTCCAACTGACCGGCATTGTCGATGACCGCTCGATGCGCGCCCAGTACCTCGACCGTATGGATATTGAGCGCGAACGCGGTATCACCATCAAGTCGCAGGCCGTGCGCATGCCTTGGGAGGTAGCCGGTCAGACCTATGCGCTGAACATGATCGACACCCCTGGCCACGTCGACTTCACCTACGAGGTATCGCGTTCGTTAGCCGCCTGTGAGGGTGCAGTTCTGCTAGTCGACGCCGCTCAGGGCATCGAGGCACAGACTCTTGCCAACTTGTACCTGGCCATGGAGAACGATCTCATGATCATCCCTGTTTTGAACAAGATCGACTTGCCTGCTGCGCAGCCAGAAAAGTACGCAGAAGAATTGGCAGAGCTCATCGGCGGAAACCCAGAGGACTGCTTGCGGGTTTCTGGCAAGACGGGTGTAGGCGTCGATGCACTGCTCGACAAGATTGTTGCCACCGTGCCAAATCCGGTAGGCGACCCGAACGCACCTGCGCGCGCAATGATTTTTGACTCGGTGTACGACTCGTACCGCGGAGTAGTTACTTACGTTCGAATGATCGACGGCAAGTTGGGTGCTCGCGAAAAAATTCAAATGATGTCGACCAAGGCGGTTCACGAACTTCTCGAGATCGGTGTTTCTTCGCCTGAGCCAGAGCCGACCAAGGGACTTGCAGTAGGTGAGGTGGGTTACCTCATCACCGGCGTGAAGGATGTTCGTCAATCGAAGGTTGGCGACACGATTACGAACTTGGCAAAACCAGCCACCGAAGCGCTTCGCGGTTACAAAGAACCTCTGCCGATGGTGTTCTCGGGCATTTACCCAATCGACGGCAGTGACTACCCGGCACTTCGCGAGGCACTCGACAAGTTGAAGTTGTCAGATGCCGCCCTTGCCTATGAGCCAGAAACCTCGGTCGCGCTCGGCTTCGGATTCCGCTGTGGCTTCTTGGGTTTGCTTCACCTCGAGATTGTTACCGAGCGTCTGGAGCGTGAGTTCGGTTTAGACCTGATTGCGACGGCTCCAAGCGTGGTTTACGACGTCACCATGGATGACGGCAAAGAAATCGTGGTCACTAATCCAAGCGAATTCCCGACCGGCAAGGTCAAGAAGGTGATGGAGCCGATCGTAAAGGCAACCATCCTTGCCCCTAAGGACTACGTGGGCGTAATCATGGAGCTTTGCCAGGGTCGTCGCGGCACCATGCTCGACATGCAGTATCTGGGCGAAGACCGCGTTCAGTTGCGCTACACGCTGCCACTTGCAGAGATCGTTTTTGACTTCTTCGATCAACTCAAGAGCAAGACTCAGGGCTATGCCTCGCTCGATTACGAAGAGGCTGGCATGCATGAGGGCGATCTGGTTAAGGTCGACCTGTTGCTGCAAGGCGAGCAAGTGGATGCGTTCAGTGCAATCGTGCACAAAGACAAGGCGTATGCGTACGGGGTCATGATCACCGGAAAATTGCGCGAGTTGATTCCGCGTCAACAGTTCGAAGTTCCGATTCAGGCTGCCGTTGGTTCACGCATCATCGCCCGCGAGTCGATTCGCGCAATGCGCAAAGATGTTCTCGCCAAGTGTTACGGCGGCGACATCAGTCGTAAGCGCAAACTCCTCGAAAAGCAAAAAGAGGGTAAGAAGCGCATGAAGATGGTTGGTCGCGTCGAGGTTCCTCAAGAGGCATTCATCGCGGCGCTTTCAACCGATGGCGAGAAAAAAGGCGAGAAGAAGGGCAAGTAATGGCCCAGTTGCCTGAAGGCGACGCCGCACCGACCGACGGCGCACTCGAAGCTTCGGTCTTGACCGATATCGAAAAACGAACGATGCACGCCTACGTGCACATTCCGTTTTGTCGGGTTCGTTGCGGATACTGCGACTTCAATACCTACACCTCGAGCGAACTACGCGGAGTAACGCAGAGTTCATTCCAAACCGATTTGCACAAAGAGATCGACTTTGCGCGCGATGTTTTGACTCGAGCAAAGCTGCCTGCGCGAGAACTGAGCACCGTGTTCTTCGGCGGCGGTACGCCAACCCAGCTGGCAGCCATCGAACTAGTTGGCATCCTTGAACACTTGGGCGACAATTTCGGCATTTCGGCTGGGGCAGAAGTCACCAGCGAGGCCAACCCAGACAACGTCGACTTTGAGTACCTGCAAACCCTGGCCAATGGCGGTTTCACCCGAATCTCTCTTGGCATGCAGTCGGCGGTACCCGAGGTGCTGGCCACGCTAGACCGAAGTCATAACCCTGCGAACGTCGCTCAAGCCGTGAAAGCCGCCAAGGATGCGGGGCTGCAAGTTTCTGTTGACCTGATCTATGGCGCGCCGGGCGAAACGGTTGCGCAATGGAAGCAGAGTGTCGAAGCGGCGCTTGAGCTGGGCGTGGATCACATCAGCGCCTATTCGCTGATTGTCGAACCCGGTACCAAGCTTGCGCGACAAATTCGTTCGGGTGACCTTGCAGAGCCACACGAAGATGAGCAGGCCGAAAAGTATGAGTTGGCAGATGCAGCGTTTGCCGCTGCAGGTTTCGAATGGTACGAGGTCAGTAACTGGAGTCGCTCGCTAGACACAGCCTCGAAGCACAACCTTGCCTATTGGAAGTCGAACGACTGGTGGGGTTTTGGCCCCGGGGCGCACTCGCACATCGGTGGTACTCGTTGGTGGAACGTTAAGCATCCGGCAGCTTACGCCGAGAAACTCAGCGTCTCGAATTCGCCGGCGCTTGCCCGCGAAACCCTCGACGTATCGACGCGCAACTTCGAGCGTCTGTTACTGGAGTTGCGCATCCGTGAGGGTGTCGAAGTTGAGCTGGTCGAGCAGACAGCCGCCGAGCCAAAGCGCGCTATCTCAGAACTGATTGCCGATGGCCTCATCGATGGTTCCAAGGCAATTGCAGGTCGAGTGGTCCTGACTGCTCGCGGCCGATTGCTGGCAGATGCGGTATTGCGCCGCTTGAGTTAGCGGCTACTTGATCAGGCGAAGAATCAACGGGTAGCGGTAAAACTGACCCTGCGATGCCTGGTAGGCGGCGATGACTCGCATGACAAAGATGTAAAACGGAACCGCCCAGACCAGAATCAGGCCGACGATTGAAATGCACAGTGCGATGGTCAACAGCAAAACGGTGATCGCGAAGTTCAATGATTCGGTGACGTGGTGCTTAATGAAGGGACCTTTGTCTTTGAGCACGATGTAGCCGACGATTGGACCGATGACCTCGAGGGCAAAGATTGGCACTGCCTGGGTCAAAATCGCGGCAATCTTTTCGTCTTTTGGTGACATGGAGCCGGTCGCCGATGCGTAAGGATTCTCGTTCATGCCTAGAGCCTAGCGATGAGGCGGGCTAAAATTGGCACTCAGATAGTTCGAGTGCCAGCGAGGTGAGCATGATTCCAGAGCGCAGTCTCGATGTGCTTCGCGCCATCGTGAACGACTTCATCGAAACCAGCCAGCCGGTCGGTAGTAAGGCCCTGGTTGAGCGCCACGGTTTCGCTGTTTCGTCTGCCACTATTCGCAACGAGATGGCCTACCTCGAAGACGAGAACCTGATCGTTGCCCCTCACACTTCGAGCGGTCGAATTCCCACGGATAAGGGTTACCGTCTTTTCGTCGATCGACTCGGCGAGGTCAAGCCGCTTTCAATCTCTGAACGCACGGCAATTGAAACGTTTATGCAGGGAAGTGCCGACCTAGACGAGATTCTCGGCCGCACCGTTCGACTGCTTTCGCAACTGACCAATCAGGTAGCCATGGTTCAGTACCCTACGCTGCAGCACGGCACCGTGAAGAATGTCGAACTCATCTTTATCGACGAGCACCAGGTGCTCGTGGTCTTGATCACTGATGTCTCGCGTGTGCAGCAGCACGTGTTGTTGCTCAGCAACCCTGTCTCAGCAGAACGAGTAGCCGAACTTCGTGCGAAACTTGCCGGTTCGCTAGCCAACCAGCCGTTGAGCGCAGTCACTTCGCGAATCGAAGCTTTGGCTTCGAGCGTTGCACCTGTCGATAACGAGTTACTCACCGCATTGGCCGCAGCACTCGGCGAAATGGTCGATGCAAACCGTCAAGACAAAATTATCTTGGCCGGAACTGCAAATCTCGCCAAGAGCCAAGAGTTGCGGTCAAGCATTTCGCCGCTTCTTGAAGCAATCGAAGAGCAGGTCGTTTTGCTCAAATTGATTCAAGAGATGCAGGCCGAGCAGCACGGAGTTGCGTTGCGTATCGGTAGCGAAAACCCACTCGACGAATTTTCTGCTAGCTCACTGGTCGTGTCTAGTTACGAAAAGCAAGGTGCGGAAGTTGCCAAGCTAGGCGTTCTAGGGCCTACTCGAATGAATTACAGCAACAACATCGCGGCGGTTCGAGCGGTTGCTCGCTACCTGACCGAAGCTCTCGGAGGCATTTAGTTGGATCACTACGAAGTACTGGGCGTTTCTCGCGAGGCGACCGAAGACGAAATCAAGAAGGCATATCGCCGTCTTGCTCGCGAATTACACCCTGATGTAAACCCCAGCGACGAAGCCCAGGAACGCTTCAAGTCGGTGACGCACGCCTACGAGGTGCTTAGCGACCCGGATGAGCGCCGCAAGTACGACATGGGTGGCAACGACCCGTTCGGTGGTATGGGGGGCTTTGGTTTTGGCGATATCTTCGACACCTTCTTTGGCGGTGGCCAGGCTCGCGGCCCTCGCTCTCGCGCCGAACGCGGTCAAGATGCCTTGCTTCGTGTCGAGTTGACGCTTGCCGAGGCGGTTTTTGGTGTGAAAAAGTCGATCGAGATCGACACCGCTATTCTCTGCGACACCTGTCACGGCAGCTGCGCTCAGGCCGGCACCAGCCCAACCACATGTGACGTTTGTCGCGGTGCCGGCATGGTTCAGCGTCAGGTGCGTTCGCTACTGGGCAACGTCGTCACCTCGCAGCCTTGTAACGCCTGTCGCGGTTTCGGGCAGGTCATTAAGACTCCTTGTGTCGACTGCCGTGGCCAGGGGCGTGTGCGTGCTCGTCGAAACCTAGATTTGAACATCCCCGCTGGTGTAGAAGACGGTTTGCGACTCGCGTTGCAGGGTCAAGGCGAAGTTGGGTTTGCCGGTGGCTCGCAAGGCGACATCTACGTCGACATCACAGTTCGTGCCGACGAGGTGTATTCGCGTCAGGGCGATGATCTGCACTGCACGCTTCAGGTGCCTTTGCACGATGCCACTCTTGGAGCGCGTACCAAGATCGAAACCTTAGACGGCGAAATCGAGATTCAGATTGAACCGGGAACTCAAAGCGGTGATCAGCACACGATTAAGCACAAGGGTGTGACGCACCTTCGCGGCAGTGGTCGCGGAGACCTAATCGTAACCATGCAGGTAACCACGCCTACCAAACTCGATTCGAAACAGAAAGAACTGTTCCGCACGCTTTCTGAATTGCGATCGAGTGAAAAGTCGCAACTTGTGCGACACGGCCAAGGTGCGTTCTCGAAGCGCAAGAAGTAACCATGGTTGAACCCCTATTCAAAAAAGTTTTTACCGAGCCACCGGTGGCGGGGCACGTTTTGCAACTCGACGGCGATGAAGGCAAACACGCAGCGAGCGTTCGCCGCATGCGAGTAGGCGAGGCAATCGTGCTCTGCGACGGCCAGGGCACCAAGGCGCACGGGTCGGTTACCCGAGTTGATGCAAAGGCGGTCGAGGTCAAGGTTGAGCGCGTCGAAATGAAGGCCCTTCCAGCAACCAAGGTGCGCTTGGTTCAGGCGCTTGCCAAAGGCGATCGCGACGAATTGGCGATTCAGGCGGCGACAGAGTTGGGTGCGCTGATGGTTACGCCATGGCAAGCCGATCGCTCGGTCTCGCGTTGGGATGCAGCCAAGGCCAACAAGGGGCGAGAGCGTTGGCAGAGCATTTGCGACGAGGCTGCTAAGCAATCGCTGCGCGCCTACTTTCCGCTTGTCGAAGAAGTGGTTACCAGTGCAGAGCTTGCCAAGGCCGTCGAACAGGGGCTTACGGGTAAGACTCTGGTGCTCGACCCCACGGCCGCCACTGGACTCGAGTCGGCAATCGACGGGCTCTCAGATGCAGAGATCACTTTCATCGTTGGTCCAGAAGGTGGCATCAGCGATGCAGAGCTCGACAAGTTCGAAGCGGCCGGTGCCATCCGGGTTCACCTGGGAAGCGACATTCTTCGTACTTCTACAGCTGGCATGGCCGCGATTGCCGTTTTGAATACAAAAAAGGGTTCTTACCGCTAGGCGAGAGCCTGCCTAGACTTGCCATGGAGGCAAATTGACCAATCAGGATTGCATTTTTTGCAAGATCATCTCCGGAGAGATTCCGGCCAAGCTCGTGGGTGAGTCAACTCACTCAATCGCATTCAACGACATTGCCCCGAAGCAACCAATTCACGTTCTAGTCGTACCTCGCGAACATCACGCCAACATTGCCGAGCTGGCTTCGGTGAACCCAGCTGCGTTAGTCGACCTTGTTCAGCTTGGTTCGCGCATCGCCGCAGAACTGTCTACCGGCTCGTTCAGGCTTCAGTTCAATACCGGTGAAGAAGCCGGTCAGACAGTGTTTCACGCGCACGGTCACATCACTAGCGTGACTCCGAAGGCATAAATGCCAGCGAACAATCAACCAATTCGTGACCTTATTGAGGTCACCAGCGTGCCAATGGTGAACTTGCTCGGAACCAACGACGGGTTACTTCGCACACTCGAGACGGCATTTCCGGCTGTCGATGTTTTGGTGCGCTCAAACAAGATCACACTTCAAGGCGATCGTGAACAGGTCAAAGCTGTTCGTCTGCTCATCGAAGAAATGATCGAGTTGGTCGCAGGTGGTCAGCAACTCGAGTCGTCTGCGGTCACTCGCTCGGCAAAAATGATCGACCAGGATGTTCGTCCGGCCGATGTTCTCAGTCAGAGCATCCTGTCTTCACGAGGCAAGAGCATTCGACCAAAGACCCTGGGGCAGAAGCTCTATGTCGATGCAATTGACGAGCACACCATTGTTTTCGGCGTTGGGCCTGCCGGAACCGGAAAGACCTACCTAGCCATGGCCAAGGCCGTGCAGGCCTTGCAGCGCAAGGAAGTTAGCCGCATCATTTTGACCCGCCCTGCCGTGGAGGCAGGCGAGCGCTTGGGCTTTTTGCCAGGCACGCTAAACGACAAGATCGACCCGTACTTGCGCCCGCTGTTCGATGCCTTGCACGAAATGCTTGAACCCGAGACCGTGCCTAAGTTGATGGCAGCGGGAACCATCGAGGTGGCCCCGCTTGCCTACATGCGCGGTCGCACGCTGAACGATTCGTTCATCATTCTCGATGAGGCTCAAAACACCACTGCAGAGCAAATGAAGATGTTTCTGACTCGTCTCGGTTTCAATTCGAAAATGGTGGTCACCGGAGACGCAACACAGATCGACCTGCCAAATGGGGTGAGTGGCCTGAAGACAGCTACTCAGGTGCTCGACAAGGTCGACGACCTCAAATTCTGCTACCTGACCAGCGACGACGTTGTACGACACAACCTGGTTGCCAAGATTGTCGATGCCTATGCCAAGTTCGATGAGAAGCAGCAAGTTAAGCGCGCAGCTAAGAAGGCGGGCGACAAGTAATGGCTATCGACCTCAATAACGAAACCAATTACGACATCGACCTTTCTCGAGTGCTCAAGTTGGCTGAATTCGCACTCGACAAGTTGCATATTCATCCTTCTGCCGAATTGGCAATTCAATTCGTCGATGAAGAACCGATGAGTGTGCTGCACGTCAAGTGGATGGACGAAGAGGGCCCGACCGACGTGCTCAGCTTTCCAATGGACGAATTGCGCCCCGGTACCGATGAGGATCCAAGCGAAGGCCTGCTTGGTGACATTGTGGTTTGCCCGGCTTACGCGCAAGGCAATGCCGACAAGGCGGGGCATGCTCTGGCTAATGAATTGCTACTGCTGGTAACTCACGGAATCTTGCACCTTCTGGGTTTCGATCACGCCGAGCCAGATGAAGAGGCCGAAATGTTCGGCATTCAAAAAGAGATTCTCGATGCTTACTACGCGACCGAGGCTGCTTAAGTGCTAGCCGTCGCTTTCTGGATTAGCGGCGTCTTTGCACTGCTCGCCGTGATTGCAGCGGTGGTGAAGGCTGCTCTCGAGGTAAATGCTGAGACTCAGGCCAAGGCCGAATCGCTTAGCTTTTTGCGCATGACTTTGACCGGCCTGTTCGGTGTGACCATTGGTCAGTCGCTGGTGCCACTCGGATTGAAGTGGTGGTGGACAGCGCTGATTTCGGTGGGGCTGATGATCGCGCTGCTGGTTGTCAGCCAGATCGCGTCACGTCGACTCGGACATATTCGTTTCGGTCAGGCAGTAGCCAAAGCGCTATCGCCAGTAACCAATTCGCTGCACCTTCTTTTCACGCCGCTTTCGCTGCCAAAGAACGATGAGCCAGAAGAATTCGAGCAAGAACTACTCGATTCGGTCGAAGAGCTCAGCGAAACCTGGATTCGCGAAATCATGGTGCCCCGAATCGACATGGCGACTGTCGCCGGCGACACGACGGTAGCCAAGGCCATGGAATTCTTCGCCGCAAAAGGAATCACTCGTGCACCGGTGATCGGCAAAACGGTTGACGAGGTGCTGGGGGTTCTTTACCTCAAGGATGTTGTGCGCGAGGTTCAGTCGACTGACAAGTCAGCCAAAAAGAAGCTGGTTACCGAGATCGCGCGCAAGGCAGTATTCATGCCAGAGTCGTTGCCGCTAGATGATTTGCTTCAGGTAATGCGTCTTCAGAACACTCACATTGTTGTCGTCGTTGATGAATACGGCGGTGTTGCCGGTTTGGTGACGCTCGAGGATGTGACCGACGAGTTGGTTGGTGAGATTGCCGATGCCAACGAGCAAGACCCAAATCCGATCGCTCTAGATGACGGTGGCTATCGTGTCGCTGCCGGGTACTCGCTTTTCGACCTTGGCGAACTTTTCGAGATCGAACTCGAAGAAGAAGACGTTGACTCGGTTGGCGGCTTGCTAGCCAAAGAGCTCGGTCGGCTGGCCGTTCGCGGAGACGTCGTCAATTACTCGGGTTTGCGCTTCACCGCCGACCGCTTCGAGGGGCGTAACAAGCGACTTCGTACCGTCTTGGTTCACCGAGATGCCGAATTGGCCGATGCAATTGCGGCATTTGAGGGAGCAAAGTGACCTATCGCGCAGGATTCGTTTCGTTCGTCGGCAGACCAAACGTTGGCAAGTCGACCCTGACTAATGCGCTGGTTGGCGAAAAGGTTGCCATCACCAGCTCGAAGCCACAGACCACCCGTCGTGCGATCCGAGGAATTGTTCACCGTGACTTTGGTCAGCTGATTGTTGTTGACACCCCTGGACTGCACCGTCCAAAGACACTGCTTGGGCAGCGCTTGAACGATCTAGTGGAGAACACTCTTGGCGATGTCGACGTGATTGCCTTTTGCGTTCCTGCCAATGAAGTGATTGCAACAGGCGACACGTTTATCAACGAACAACTTGGGCGCTATCGACAGGCCAAGCTCATTGCCATTGTCACAAAGTGCGAAACGGTTTCGAAGCAGAAACTCGCGGAACAGCTGCTTGCGGTGCAGAAGTTGCGTGACTGGCAAGCGATCATTCCTGTGTCGGCGGTTTCTGGCGACCAACTCGAAGAACTCATCAAGTTGTTGGTCGAGCAGATGCCAGCCTCGGAGCAGTTGTATCCAGACGAAGCCGTCACCGACGAGAGTGTCGAGGCGCGCATCTGTGAACTGGTTCGAGAGGCAGCGCTTGAAGGTGTTCGTGACGAACTGCCGCACTCGCTTGCCGTGACTCTCGACGAAATGAACCCGCGCGAAGACAAACCGCTCATCGATGTTCACGTGAATGTCTGGGTCGAGCGAGACAGCCAGAAGGCCATTGTGATCGGCAAGGGCGGCTCGCGCCTTCGCGAAGTAGGGGCTCAGGCCAGAGCCGAAATCGAGAAGCTGTTGGGTTCGAAGGTCTTTCTGTCGATACGGGTAAAGGTCGCACCTGACTGGCAGCGCGACCCAAAGCAACTCGGTCGACTGGGTTTCTAGTGACGAATTGGGTTTCGACGGTTGCCTAGGCGCAAAACCCTCGGCTAACCTGAACTGGTGTTCTTCGGGTTCCTACTTAGTGGCCGCGACGAGGCCTAACTCCCGGCCTCCTCGTCGCGGAGACTTCGCCTTACCGGGGCAAACCTAAGACCCGAAAATCAAGGAGCACCACAATGGACTTCAATCAAAAGCCTTCTGGCATGCCGATACACAAGTACCAGCCATTTCACGAACAGATCAACGTTCACCTTCCAGACCGCACCTGGCCGAGCAAGCGAATTACCGAGGCGCCACGTTGGTGCGCGGTTGACCTTCGCGATGGCAACCAAGCGCTAATCGACCCGATGAGCCCAGAGCGCAAGCTCAAGATGTTTCAGTTGCTCGTTCGCATGGGCTACAAAGAAATCGAAGTTGGTTTTCCGAGCGCCAGCCAAACCGACTTTGACTTTGTTCGCCTACTTATCGAAGACGGTCACATCCCCGACGATGTCGTTATTCAGGTTCTAACTCAGGCCCGCGACGAACTCATCGAGCGCACCTACGAATCGCTCAAGGGTGCCAAGCAGGCCATCGTGCACTTTTACAACTCGACTTCTGTGCTTCAGCGTCGCGTGGTGTTCAACCAAGACAAAGACGGCATCATGGCGATTGCTCTCAATGGCGCTCGCAAATGCAAGTCACTCGAGCACACCATCGCCGACACCAAGGTTTACTACGAGTACTCGCCAGAGTCTTACACCGGCACCGAGCTCGAGTACGCCGTCGAAGTTTGCAATGCCGTCATCGATGTGATTCAGCCGACTCCAGATCGCAAAATGGTGATCAACCTTCCGGCTACGGTCGAAATGATTACTCCGAACATCTATGCCGATTCAATCGAATGGATGAGCCGCAACCTTGCCAAGCGCGATTCGGTGTTGCTATCGCTGCACCCGCACAACGACCGCGGAACTGCTGTCGCCGCCGCCGAGCTTGGCTACCTTGCGGGAGCCGACCGTATTGAGGGTTGCCTTTTTGGTAACGGCGAGCGAACCGGAAACGTCGACCTGATTACTCTCGGCCTGAACCTGTTCTCGCAGGGGGTCGATCCGCACATTGATTTCAGCGACCTAGACGAGATCAAGCGCACCGTTGAATACTGCAACCAGTTGCCGGTGCACGAACGTAGTCCATACGGCGGCGATTTGGTTTACACCGCATTCAGTGGCTCGCACCAGGACGCCATCAAGAAGGGCTTCGAGCGCATGCACGAAGAGGCCAAGCAGAAGGGCGTCGGTGTCGACGACCTGGTCTGGGCCGTTCCTTACTTGCCGATTGACCCGAAGGATGTCGGTCGTTCATACGAAGCGATCATCCGTGTGAATTCTCAGTCGGGCAAGGGTGGTGTTGCCTACCTACTCAAGGCCGATCACAATCTCGACCTTCCTCGCAAGCTTCAGATCGAGTTCTCGCGTGTCGTGCAGAACGTCACCGATGCTGGTGGCGGCGAGGTCACCAGTGAACAACTCTGGGATGTTTTCACCGACGAGTACCTGCCTTCAACCGACAGCGCCAAGAAGTGGGGTCGGTTCGAACTTAAGAAGTTGCGCACCGACAGCGACATGGATGGCATCGTGAACATCGAGGTAGTACTTCGCGACGGTGCCAACGAGATTGCCTTGAGCGGAACCGGAAACGGCCCGATTTCGGCATTCATGAATGTCTTGGCCCAGCAGGGAGTCACCGCGGAGCTAAACGACTACGTCGAACACACGCTTAGTGCTTCGGGCGATGCACTCGCGGCCGCCTACATTGAATTGCGTGTCGCCTCGAAGACTCTTTGGGGCGTTGGCATAGATGGCGACATTGCTACAGCTTCGCTAAAGGCAATCATCTCGGCTGTGAACCGAGCCCTCCGCTAAAACTGGCCAGTCTGCCGAATACTTAACGGGTGCCAACATATCGTGACGAAGTAGTAGTGCTGCGCACCCACAAGCTGGGTGAAGCAGACCGCATCGTCACTTGCCTGTCAAAATCACACGGTCAGATTCGAGCCGTTGCCAAAGGCGTTCGTCGCACGGCATCCAAATTTGGCGCACGCCTCGAGCCGTTCATGGTCGCCGATGTTCAATTTTTCGAAGGCCGCACGCTCGACACTGTGACTCAAGCCGAGACTTTGGCGGCCTATGGCGCTCAGATTGTCGAGGATTACGCAAGCTTCACTGCTGCCAACGCGATGGTCGAAACCGCCGAACGCCTTACTGGTGAGATGGCGACCCCGCAGCAATACCTTTTGCTTCTGGGTGGGCTGCGGTCTCTTGCCGCCAAGGAACATCAGGCCACGCACATCCTCGATAGTTATTTGCTTCGTGCGCTTTCGATCGCCGGTTGGGCACCGAATTTCGAGGAATGCGTGCGCTGCGGCAAACCTGGCGTGCATCAGGCGTTCGTCATTCAGGTTGGTGGCGTCGTGTGCCAAGACTGCAAGCCGATGGGTGCTGCCCTAATCGATGCTGAGACATCGAAACTGCTCGGCGCACTTCTGGCCGGCGACTGGGCTGTTGCCGATAGTGCCGCAGAAAAAAGTACACTGGCGGCAAGCGGAATCGTTGCCGCCTACGCTCAATGGCACATCGAGCGTGGTCTCAAGTCGTTACAGCATGTGGAGCTATCGTGAGCGCAGATTTGCAGCCGGTGAAAAAGCCAGGCCTCAAGGTGCCCAAGCTTGCTGCTGTGCCAAGGCACGTAGCCATCGTTATGGATGGCAATGGTCGTTGGGCAAACGCCAAGGGTTTGACGCGCATCGAAGGTCACAAGTTCGGGGAGATGGCGCTGCTCGATGTGGTAGCCGGCGCTATTGAGGCCGGAGTCGAGTATTTGACCGTTTATGCGTTCTCAACCGAAAACTGGAAACGATCGCCAGAAGAGGTTCGCTTCTTGATGGGCTTCAACCGCGAAGTTCTTGCTCGTCGCCGTGAACAGTTGAATGCTTGGGATGTGCGGATTCGCTGGGCCGGGCGCCGGCCAAAGTTGTGGGCGAGCGTGATCGACGATCTGCAGGCGGCCGAGAAGCTGACCAAGGGCAATAAGACCCTGACTCTGACCATGTGCGTCAATTACGGTTCGAGAATCGAAATCACGGATGCCGTCAATGAGATCGCCGCGGATGTTGCCGCCGGTCGTCTCAAGGCTGGTTCGATCTCAGAGAAGACCATTTCTAAGGCGCTTCAGAGCAACTGGCTACCCGACGTCGACCTGTTCATTCGGTCGTCTGGTGAGCAGCGCATATCGAACTTCCTGCTTTGGCAGAGCGCCTACGCCGAGTTGGTCTTTGTTGACACCCTCTGGCCAGACTTTGACCGAACCACGCTTTGGCAGGCACTGTCGCAATTCGGCTCACGTTCTCGTCGTTTCGGCGGGGCAGTCGACAAGCCCAAATCGCGGCGCTCAAACTAGACTTATTACTTCGCGATCAACCAGCACTGCATCCGGCGGCGCCTCGGGAATGATTGCCCGAAATAGGAGTGCTCATGGCAACCCCTAACCGTCTCGACTCAGTCATTTCTCTCGCCAAGCGCCGTGGCTTCGTGTTTCCGGCCGGCGAAATCTATGGTGGAACCCGCTCTGCATGGGACTACGGACCACTTGGAGTAGAGCTTAAAGAGAACATCAAGCGTCAATGGTGGCGTGCCATGGTTAACAGCCGCGAGGATGTCGTTGGCCTTGATTCGTCGGTCATCCTGCCGCGCAAGGTCTGGGAGACCAGCGGCCACGTTAAAGAATTCGTCGACCCGCTAATCGAGTGCACGTCTTGCCACAAGCGTTACCGTGCCGACCATCTCGAAGAGGCTTTCGAAGAGAAGAAGGGTCGCGCTCCACAGTCGATGTCTGAGATTGCCTGCCCTGCCTGTGGCGGTAAAGACATCTGGACCGAACCAAAGTTGTTCAACGGTTTGCTAAAGACCTATCTCGGTCCGATCGAAGACGAGTCGGGCTTGCACTACCTGCGACCTGAGACCGCACAGGGTATCTTTGTGAACTTTGCAAACGTTCTAGGTGCGTCACGCATGAAGCCACCGTTTGGCATCGGTCAAATTGGAAAGTCTTTTAGAAACGAAATCACTCCTGGAAACTTCATCTTTAGAACTCGCGAGTTCGAACAGATGGAAATGGAATTCTTTGTAGAGCCAGGTACAGACGAAGAGTGGCACGACTACTGGATCAAGACCCGTTTCGACTGGTACACCGATTTGGGAATCAACCCAGAGAACCTGCGTCTTTTTGAGCACCCGAAAGAGAAGTTGTCGCACTACTCGAAGCGCACCGTCGACATCGAGTACAAGTTCGGTTTTCAGGGCAGCGAGTTCGGTGAGCTCGAAGGTATTGCGAACCGCACCGACTATGACTTGACTGTGCACTCGAAGGAGTCAGGTGTTGATTTGAGCTACTTCGACCAGGCCAAGGGCGAGCGCTGGACGCCATACGTAATCGAGCCTGCTGCGGGCCTAACCCGTTCGCTTATGGCTTTCCTGGTGGACGCCTATGCCGAAGACGAAGCGCCTAACACCAAGGGCGGTGTCGACGTTCGTACCGTGCTGCGCCTCGACTACCGTCTAGCGCCAATCAAGGCTGCGGTCTTGCCGCTATCGCGCAACGAAGACCTGTCGCCGGTTGCTCGGAACCTTGCTACCGACCTGCGCGGGCACTGGAATATCGACTTCGATGACTCGGGTGCAATTGGTCGCCGCTACCGTCGTCAAGACGAGATCGGTACCCCGTTCTGTGTCACCGTCGACTTCGACTCGCTCGAAGACCAGGCGGTCACCGTGCGAGAGCGCGACACCATGGCTCAAGAGCGCGTTTCTCTCTCGAACCTCAAGGGATACCTAGCCGAGAAGTTGGTTGGCTAGTCAAATGGCAGATGTGAGCCGCGCTGCGTTGCAGTACGGCAAGTTGGCAATCAAGACCCCGGTGGTCTTGGCGCCAATGGCAGGCATCACCAACACCGCGTTTCGTCGACTCTGTCGCGAATTCGGTGGCGGCCTCTACGTCAGCGAGATGGTCACATCGCGCGCACTTGTTGAACAGACCGAGGGTAGCCTGCGCATCATTGGGCATCATCCAAGCGAAGAGATTCGTAGTGTTCAGCTCTATGGCGTCGACCCAGCAACTATCGCTCGCGCGGTCAAACTATTAGTTGACGAGGACAAAGCGGATCACATCGATCTGAACTTTGGTTGCCCGGTTCCGAAGGTTACTCGCAAGGGTGGCGGCGCAGCTCTCCCGTGGAAGCGCGATTTATTCGAAGCGATTGTTCAGCAAGCGGTTAAGGCAGCAGGCGAGATTCCGCTCACCGTGAAAATGCGCAAGGGGATCGATGCCGACCACCTCACTTATCTCGACGCCGGAAAAATCGCGAGGGATGCAGGGGTTACCGCCATCGCACTTCACGGGCGAACCGCGAGCGATTACTACTCGGGGACAGCGGACTGGAACTCGATTGCAGACTTGCGTGAGGCATTGCCAGACGTCCAGGTTCTTGGTAACGGCGACATCTGGAGCGCAGCTGATGCGATTCGCATGATGCGCCAGACCGGCGTTGACGGAGTTGTGGTTGGTCGTGGTTGCCTTGGTAGGCCTTGGCTGTTTTCTGATTTGCAAAAGGCTTTCGACGAGTACCAGCGCGACCCAAACTCGAATGCGTCGATCGATTTGGTGCAGCCGACTCTTGGCGAGGTTGCTGCGGCTTTCAAGCGTCACGCCGAGCTACTGGTTGAGTACTTCGAGAATGAAGACCACGCCTGCCGCGATATTCGAAAGCATGTGGCCTGGTACTTCAAGGGCTATCCGGTCGGCGGCGAGTTCAGGGCCCGATTGGCCCAGGTCGAGTCGCTCGATCAAATGGACGAGATCTTGGCCACTCTCGACTGGTCGGCTCCGTATCCGGGCGAGGATGCCGAAGGGCCGCGTGGTCGTTTGGGTGGGGCAAAAACCTGCAGCCTGCCTGAGAACTGGCTAGAGTCGCAGAGTCTTGACGCGGGCGACGCACGCATGCTGCAAGACGCCGAGCTGAATGTTTCAGGGGGATAGGTGCAGACCGTAGAACCTGGTTACAACGACCATGACCGCGAGCGGTTCTTGGTCGAATCGCGCCGCGCTAATACTCGACGCGGAGAGTTCGCTCGCGACCGAGCCCGAGTACTGCACTCGAGCGCACTTCGTCGCCTAGGGGCTAAGACCCAGGTACTTTCGCCTTCTAGTGGCGACTTTGCTCGCACTCGATTAACCCACTCTCTCGAGGTGGCGCAGGTTGGCCGCGAGATGGGAGCCGAACTTGGGCTCAATCCTGAAGTCGTCGACATGGCCTGCCTTGCACATGACCTGGGCCACCCACCATTCGGCCACAACGGTGAAACTGCGCTCAACGCTTGGGCCGCCGAAATCGGGGGCTTCGAAGGTAATGCCCAGACGCTGCGCCTGCTGACCCGCATCGAACCAAAAGTGTTCGACGGCGCGCGCTCGGTAGGTCTCAACCTAACCCGCGCTTCGCTCGACGCCACGTGTAAGTATCCGTGGGCACGAGGCAACGCCCCGATTGGCGAGTCAGTCAAATTCGGTGTCTACCAAGACGATCTCGGCGTATACAACTGGATGCGCGACGGCGCGATCGATGGCAAGAAATGTATCGAGGCCCAAGTCATGGACTTCGCAGACGATGTTGCCTACTCGGTGCACGACTTTGAAGACGCCATCGTCAGCGGGCACTTGCTACCAGAACAGCTCGTCGATTTGCAGAACCGCGACGATCTGCTTGGTCAGATTTCGCAGTGGAGCGGTGCGGCAATCGACAAAGGTCAACTCGCCGAGGCATTCGTTGCCCTCACCTCGAACGAGTATTGGCTCTCGACATACGACGGCTCGAGTCACGACCTCGGCACACTGAAAAACCTAACCTCGGCCTTTATTGGAAGTTTCGTGCTCGACACCACCGAACGAACCCTTGGCAGTTACACCGGCGATTCACTGACCCGCTACCGCGCATCCTTGGCTGTGCCTGAGCGAGTTCTAGCCGAAATCGCGGTACTCAAGGGCATCGTTGCCGTATTCGTCATGAACCACGAGTCACGCAAGGGTTTCTATGAGCGCCAGCGTGAGCAGCTTTTCGAACTTGCCGAGGCCCTGCTTGCCCGTAACGGCCAAAACCTAGACCCGTACTGCACAGATGCCTGGCAGCAAGTCTCGAACGAAGCCGACCAGCGCCGCGTCATTGTTGACCAGGTTGCCTCGCTAACCGACCAGTCGGCTCTGGCTTGGCACAGTCTGCTCCGCAAGTAGCGTCGAGAGCACAACCTAGGATTAGTGGCATGGCTGGCAAGATTCGAGCGCGCGACATTGAAGAGGTGAAGGCGCGCACCAATATTGCCGATCTCGTAGGTGAGTACCTTCAACTCAAGCCAGCCGGAGTTGGTTCGCTAAAGGGCCTATGCCCATTTCACAACGAAAAGTCCCCGTCATTCACCGTTCGTCCGAGTGACGGCTTCTATAAATGTTTCGGTTGTGGCGAGGGTGGCGACGCTATCAAGTTCGTGCAGCAACTCGACCATTTGAGCTTCACCGAGGCCATCGAAAAGCTCGCTTCGCGCATCAGTTTCACACTCACCTACGAAGAGGGTGGCGGTCAGGCCATTGATCACGGCATGCGGCAGCGCATCCTTGCCGCCAATGCCGCGGCGGCTCAGTTTTATCAAGACCAGCTACCAAAACCTGAATCAGAAATTGGCCGAGACTTTTTGAAGGGTCGAGGCTTCGATCGTGCCGCCGCCGAAATGTTCGGCATCGGATTCGCGCCGAAAGCGTGGAGCGAGCTTTACAAACACCTAAAGACGCAAGGCTTCACCGACGAAGAATTAGTCGCCGCGGCCCTAGTTACCAAGGGCGACAAGGGTTGCTACGACAAATTCCGTGGACGACTGATTTGGCCAATTCGCGATGCTGCCAATGCGGTAATTGGTTTTGGTGCGCGCAAACTTTTCGATGACGATGAGGGGCCAAAGTACTTGAACTCGTCAGACACCTTGGTCTATCACAAGTCGCAGGTGCTCTACGGAATCGACCTCGCCAAGAAGTCAATCTCGAAAGAGCAGCAGGTGGTCGTGGTCGAAGGATATACCGACGTCATGGCTTGCCACTTGGCCGGCGTGACAACCGCGGTTGCCACCTGTGGCACAGCCTTTGGTGATGAGCACATCCGCATTCTCAATCGCATGCTCACCAGCGATACCAAGCCAGCCGAAGTGATCTTTACCTTCGACCCCGACGCCGCGGGGCAAAAGGCTGCTATGCGTGCCTACAACGACTCCGGCAAGTTCAATGCACAGACCTTTGTCGCCGTTGGTCCCGATGGGTTAGACCCATGTGACCTGCGCAGTGCCCGCGGTGACGAAGCCGTGGTCGAAATGGTCAAGACGCGCAGACCGATTTACGAATTCGCGATTAAACAGAAGATTTCGCCTTTCGACATGAGTTCGGTCGAGGGTCGCGTTGCAGCCGCTCGTGCGGCGGCCCCGGTAATCGCCTCGATTCGCGATGTCGCGATGCGTCCGGCTTACATCCGTGAATTGGCTGGCTGGGTTGGTCTCGAAACAAACGAAATCTCGGCCTTGGTCGATACGGCTGGCAAATCGGCAAGGGCTGAGTCGGCCGCAAATCTGCGCAAAGACCAGACGCCAACACCGCCAGAGCACGACCCAGAGGCGGCGCCCCAGGCTTATCCAAAGGTGAACCTGACCGACCCAATCATGCGTCTTGAGCGCCAGATTCTCGAGGTTTTGATTCAAGTTCCTGAGATTTATACGGCCGACGAAGCGCATCGAATCGTTAAGTCTGGCTTCAGCGCTCCGGCACATATTGCCGTCGCTGAAGCAATCGAGAAGTCACTCGACCAGTTCGGTACCAAGACCTTTTTGCCTGCCATCATGGCTGCAACGCCAGGCGAGTTGCACTCCGTGCTTCTAGAGATCGCCGGTCAGCAGCTGCCGGCTACGGACGAGGCCGAACTAAATCGTTACGGCCGTGGAGTGATCAGCCGCGCGATCGCGTCGGTGTTGACTCGGCAAAAGAGTGACTTGCTGGCAGCCCTTCGTCGCACCGATGCCGACACTGAGCCCGAGACATACCGTGACCTTCAACGTCAATTGGTCGAACTGGAGACCGAACGCAGAAAGTTTGTCGGTGCCTGATGATTGATCGCAGCAAGGTTGCAATTGAGCCAAAATCACTTGACGCATACGAGCAAGCGGTTAGAGGCGCAGGCGCACAAGTTGCACCGATAGCCAACGATGTCGGCGCTCTGATTTGGACCGATTACTCCAAGCCTGCAGCACTTGGTGAAATGCTGCAGGCGAATCCTCAGCTCGAGTGGGTGCAGCTACCGTTTGCAGGTGTCGATGCCTTTGTTGAACAATTGCTGCATCCGGTGATTTTCACCTCGGCCAAGGGTTCTTATCGTCAACCGGTAGCGGAGCACGCACTTATGCTCTGCATGGCTCTCGGTCGAAAGTTGCCTGAACGTGTGCGCGCCACTAGTTGGGGCGAAAAGTTTGCCGTATCGCTCTACGACAGCGAAGTCTTGATCATCGGAGGCGGTGGCATCACCGAAGAACTACTGAGCCTCTTGGCCCCATTCAACACAACCGTGAATGTGGTTCGCAAGCATGCAACACCTCTGCCTGGCGCGACCGGAACATTCGGTTTCGACAAACTTGATGAGCTACTTCCAACGGCAGACTTCGTGGTTTTGGCGGCCGCGCTCACACCGGAGACTCACCACCTCTTTGACTCTCGCCGCCTTCACCTGATGAAGTCGAGCGCCTACTTGGTCAACGTTGCCCGCGGTGCCATGATCGACACCGATGCACTGATCGAAACCCTCAACCACGATGTCATCGCTGGGGCCGCGACAGACGTTACAGATCCCGAGCCACTTCCTGACGGGCATCCGCTTTGGACCGCTAAGAATGTGCTGATCACGCCACACACCGCCGACACTGATGTTCAAGTGGTTCGCCTGTTCAGCCAGCGCATCGATCACAACGTGCGTGCCTGGTTGACCGGCGGCGAGTTCATCGGGTTAGTCGACGCGAAACTCGGCTACTAGGGCTGGCCTAAAGCGGGCTAGTTGATTGGTATTCAGCCCCGATGTTTGTTAGCATTGGTGACTGCGTAAGCATTCCTCGGTAGCTCAATTGGCAGAGCAATCGGCTGTTAACCGATAGGTTCTTGGTTCGAGTCCAAGCCGGGGAGCCATTCTTTTAAGGCAGGTTCTAGATGCTGCTTTGGCTGACACGAAGCCCTTGGCTCTCCACCGCATTCATTGCCCTCTCGGGTTTTCTGGTGCTCGGCGGCATCGACCTGGCCCTTATCGGCCCGCTCTCGCTCCTATCAGCGATTTTCTTCGCTGGTTCGGTAATCGCCACACGATTAAATGCCTGGGTGGCCACCACCGCGGTAGCGCTCGGCACCTCACTCATCGCAATTCTCGATACTCGCCCTGGTTTTGCCAGCGGTTTGTCACTCGTGACCCTGTGGCTGATCGCACTTATAGATACCCGGATGCGCGCCACTATCAGTTACGGAGTGACCATTCTGGCGGGAATCGCACTGGTGTTGTTTCTCACCTATGGCGTTGGCTTGAACATCTTTGGTTTTCAGACGTTCACAGCGAATGCGGAGGCACTCGCAGCGTTAGTCGGTATCGCAGTAATTTTGTCGTCAACAACGCTCTTCTACCTGGTCGGGCTGTGGCTGCAAACTTTGACCGCCCACGTCGGTTCGCGCTTCGATCGGGTTGTGTCACGTGTGCAGTCGAGCAAACTCCAACTTGAGCTAGCCGAACAAAACGCCCGATTCGACATTGCAAAAGATATTTCTGAACTTGTAGTACAGCGCTTAACTGCGGCTTTGACAATCGCCGAAGCCGCTAGTTATTCCGTGCGCGGACAATCCGGCATTGCCGAGCGCTCAATTGAACAGGTAACTAGCAGTGTCGCCGCTGCTCACGAAGAGCTACGCAGGCTTTACGACATGCTAGGCAAGGCGGATGCTGTCCACGCCGCGCCGCCATCAATCGAGAATCTGAATGAATTAGTAGTGATTTACCGCGAGCTCGGTTACGGCACCACGCTGACTCACCTTGGCCAGCAACAGGCGCTAGACGAGGGTCAGTCGCTGGCCATCTATCGCATTGTCTTCGACGCACTAGAAAATGTTCGCGAACACGTGCCTCTGGGTGCCGATGTGACCATTGACTTCACCTGGGTCGATAACGGACTGCAGGTGCTCATCAAAGACAACGGGATTGAGTACAGCAATCGCGTGCTGGGCTTGACTGGCGAAGGCTACTCAGCAAGCGACGACCAGCGAGCCTTGACCGAGGCCATTACTGGGGCCGGGCTGACCGCCATGCGTGAACGAGCTTCGTTGTACTCGGGTTCCGTGGAGTTTTCTCGTGTACCTGGAGTTGGTTTCACGGTTTCAGCGATTTTCCCGAAGTTGTTCAGGCGATGAGCCTTGTAAGGATCGCCATCCTCGAGGGTGACCCAGTAATTGCAACCGGCAAAAAAATGCTGCTCGAATCGCAAAGCGACTTTTTAGTTGTCTACGAAACCGAGTTCGCACTTCAGGCAGTTACTGAATTGCCACAGCAATTGGTCGACGTAATCGTGCTCGATATGCGGCTGCGAGGCAAGGATGGGGTCGAAACGGCTAAATTGTTGTCCGCCGCCTATGCGGCTGCCGGTGAACAGACCCCTCGAATGATTCTCACCACTGCCTACAGTGCGCCTGAGATTCAGCAGATAGCCAGCGCAGTCGGCGTAGGGCACGTGATTGCGGCCAATGAATTGGGCCGCAGGTTGATCGAAGCAGTGCGCGGCTAGCCTTCGAGGTCGTCGCGGCCAGGTAACCAAGACTTGCCATCGACTCCCCAGCCTTCGTCTTCGATGATTTCATTGACCTCGTTGGTGAATTCCGCGCGCAAGCGGTCAATGTATAGAAAACCGTTGAGGTGATCAAACTCGTGTTGGAAGATTCGAGCAAACCAGCCTTTTGCTTCGATATGCACTGGGTTCTGATCAAGATCGACGCCGGTTAGAACGGCGGTTTCTGCTCGCTTCAACGGAAAGCGATACCCAGGGAAAGACAGGCAGCCCTCGGCTTCTTCGTCTGGGTCCGGCGCATCCTCGCTGATTGGGCCTAGCTCAAGTACCGGATTGATTACGACACCGCGACGGTGAGTGCCGTCATCCTCTGTGTAGGTATAGGTAAAGATTCGCTTACCAACACCAATCTGTGGGGCGGCAAGTCCTACGCCAGGGGCCTTGTCCATGGTCTCGTACATGTCGGCGACTAGTTCCCGCAGTTCATCGTCAAAAACGGTCACTTCGTCGGCGCGGCGGTGCAGAACCGGGTTGCCTTTAATCACGATTGGTCGAATGGTCATGGGTCAAATTTACCCGACCCTCCGCGGCCTAGGGCGGGGTAGTCGGTAGCCTTAAACGGATGTATCGAATTATTGGTCCGGCCGAGTGGCTGAGATATCTGGCTATCGCGCTTGCCGTTTGCGCGGCAGTGGCGCTGGCTTTCGGTGCTCAATTTCAAAACAGCGCAGTCGATAAGGACACCAAAAACAAGGATGCTCGTGGCGGGCTGCACTTCAAGCAGCTTTTGCGCCTCGTGCTACGACCTCAATGGATTTCGGGGCTAGGGCTCATGACTATGGGTATGGTCCTGCAGTTAACCGCGCTCTCGCTGGCGCCGCTTATCGTGGTGCAGCCTATCGGTGCAATCGCACTCGTAATCACCTCTTTGCTCAATGCTCGCGCTACCAGGGCAAAACTTTCTCGAGGAATCATGCTTTCAATTGCCCTGTGCACCGTGGGCATCGCGATCTTCGTGGTCGTTGCTTCGGGCGTGGCTCACCAGACGCCACTGAGTGACGAAGACCTATGGGCGATTCTGCGCATCTTGATTGCACTGCTGGTGGCCTTTGCGATCTGGTTCTTCGCCAAAGGTAAAAAGGCAAAACCACTTACCTACATCATCGGTGCCGGCGTGTTGTACGGATTCGTTGCGACGCTGGCCAAGGTAGTGATTGTGCGTATCTACAGCCTGCAGTTTGACTGGTTAGGCATTCTGTGTGTCATTGCGTTGATTGCAGCTGTAGCGTTGGGCGGCTGGTTCGTACAGAACGCCTATGCCTCTGGGCCGCCTGACTTGGTAATCGCCGGCCTGACTGTCGTCGATCCGATGGTTGCCGTCGGCATCGCCGTGGCGATCCTCGGTGAAGCTCGCCAGGCTTCGGGTTTAACCATCCTTGCCTTCGTGGTTTCGGCCGCTATGGCCATTGCCGGCGTGATTACCCTCAGCAAGGTGCATCCAGAGGTCAACGGCAATAGCGCTTCACGCGGGTAAAATTATCCGGTGCCCAGATAGGGCAGTGAGGTACGTCATTGGCCACTAAAAAAGCAGCTAAACCACCGCTCAAGGTGGTTATTGGCGCAGACACCTTTCCGCCAGATATCAACGGTGCCGCTCGCTTCGCCGAGCGCCTAGCAGCCGGGCTGGTGCGCCACGGGCACGACGTTCACATCATCGCGCCGGCATATTCCAAAGAACACGGGACCTTCATCGAGACTCACGATGGTGCCAAGATGACCGTGCACCGCATCAAGAGTTATCCGGTTCTTCAGCACAAGACCCTGCGTTACGTCTGGCCGTTTACCCTCAAGCACAAGACCGACGAGATTGTGCGAATGGTGAACCCAGACGCAGTGCACGTGCAGTCACACCTGATTATGGGGCGTTACTTGATTCGCTCGGCTAAGCAGCGTGGCATCCGTCTGCTCGCGACCAACCACATCATGCCCGAGAACCTGATCCGCTATTCGGTCATCATTCCTAAGTTCTTGCAGCCTTGGGCCATGAAGATGGCCTGGCTCGATGCCGGCCGTGTTCTGCGCAAGGTGGACTACATCACGACACCAACCAAGCGTGCCGCCGAGCTTTTAGAGGCCGCAGCCGGAGTCAAAGATGTACTCGCCATTTCGTGTGGCATCGACTCGACCAAGTTCGCTAACGCCACTCCGACTTCGAACAAGTCGCCGCGCATTTTGTATTTGGGTCGCCTCGATTTCGAAAAGCACATTCACAATCTGCTCAAGGCAACGGCAATCATTGCCAAAGACATCGATGTCCAGGTCGAACTGGTTGGCGATGGCGGCGAACGCAAGAACCTTGAAGAACTGGCAGACAAACTAGGCATTCGCGATCGAGTAATTTTCGCCGGTCACATCAGTGAAGAAGAACTGCCGCTTGCCTACGAGCGCGCGACTGTCTTTGCGATGCCATCAATCGCCGAGTTGCAGAGCATTGCGACGATGGAGGCCATGGCTTCGGGTCGTCCTGTGGTTGCTGCCGATGCTATGGCCCTTCCGCACCTGGTTCACGATGGCGACAATGGCTACTTGTTCCCACCAGACGACATCGAAGTCTTTGCTGATCGCCTTCGTCGCGTTCTCACCGCCGACAAGAAGGAACTTGCGCGCCTCAGTGAGAATTCGCTCTACCTAATTCAGTCGCACGACATTGAGCGCACACTAACCATTTTTGAAGGCCTATACCGCGGTGAAGCCGATGCCATGCAAACCTCAGACGACAATCGCAGCGATTATCTGCTACCAATTGGTCGCCTAAACGCACGTCTGCACGCCCAGGTGCTGCGACTGCAACGTCGAGCACGCATCGCTAACGCTAAGTTGCGCACTCGCACAGAAGCCACCGCAAAGGCCACAGCCAAGGCGACCGTCAAGCGAGTCCGTTCGGTTGCCAAAAAGACCAAGGCCGCGGTTATAGAGGTAACCGAGCGTCTCAAGTCCGACGATTAAACTCATCGGGTCGGGGGAGTTAGCTCAGCCGGTTAGAGCAGCGGACTCATAATCCGTCGGTCACGGGTTCAAGTCCCGTACTCCCCACCAACGATTAATAGGAACGGGACTTTAGAAAGTCGCATAGCCGCGACTTTCCCCAGTACTCCCCACCAACGATTAATAGGAACGGGACTTTAGAAAGTCGCATTGCCGCGACTTTCCCCATTACTCCCCACCAACGATTAATAGGAACGGTACTTTAGAAAGTCGCATAGCCGCGACTTTCCCCAGTACTCCCCACCAGACTTCAAGCAATTGGCAAGGACGCGGCTTTTCTACTTTTTGCCGAGCTTGGCGAAGTAGCAGGTTGGGCACATTGATTCATAGGTGACGTTGCCCTGATCGATTGCCACCTGGTCACCCTCGAACACAAATGCACCATTTACCAGTCGCGCATTGAACAATGCCTTTCGACCGCAGCGGCAGATCGTTTTCAGTTCTTCGAGGCTGTGGGCAATTTCGAGCAGTCGAATGCTGCCGGGAAAGCCATCCGTCAAGAAATCGGTTCGAATACCGTAGGCCAAAACTGGGATGTCATCGAGAATTGCGATTTCCATCGCCTGATCCACTTGCTCGCGGGTCAAGAATTGAGCTTCGTCGATGAGTAGGCAGGCAATCTTGTTGCCTGTCTTTGCCGTGAAAGCGTTTACGTAGTTCGCGAACGCCTCGCGCAAATTTTCCTTGGGAGTAATCAAGAAGTCGACCTCGCGATCGACGCCAAGACGGCTGAGAATCGCCTTTTCGCCCTTTGAGTCAACGGCTGGCTTTGCAAGCAGTACGTGCTGGTCGCGTTCCTCGTAGTTATGGGCCGCCTGTAAGAGGGCGGTGCTCTTTCCGGAATTCATCGCTCCGTAGCGAAAATACAGCTTGCTCACGCGGCTAGGGTAGCAGGCTACGGGGTTAGACTTTCTCAGAACCATCGAACGGATACCAATGAAGCTAAACCGCCTGCCAAAGTTCTATGCCGCCATTATCGCGCTCGTCGCGACCGTGCTAACTCTCGTCGGAGTCACTCCAGCGAGTGCCGCAATCACTAGCGACAACCTCAAACTCACGGTGCACTACCACCGCAATGCCGGAGATTACGACAACTGGAACCTCTGGACTTGGAAGAACATGGACACAGGTGCCGATGGCGCGGGCTATTCGTTCCAGTTCACCGGCGATGACAACTTCGGTAAGGTCGCGACTTTCAATATGACCGAGATGAAGGGTTACGACAGCGTGGGCATCATTGCTCGCCTCGGTAACTGGTCAAAGAAGGACACCGCGGCCAACTGGCCAAACGGCGGAGATCGCTTCATCACCAAGTTTGACGGTTCGGGTAACGCAGAGGTTTGGTTGGTCGAGGGCGACCAGCAGATTTACTACACTCAGCCAACCGTTGCCGCCGTCACACCAAAAATGGTCAGCGCCGTGATCAACGACTTTAAGGCAATCACTGTAACCCTGAACTCGCTTTACACTCCAGTCGGAACCACCACGGAAGGCTTCACCGTAACCAATGCAGCCGGCGCTAGCCAGGCGATTGCTTCGGTTAGCCTTCCTGCCGGAAAGTCATCGTCGAACATCGTAACCTTGAATCTCTCGAGCCCGATCGATGTGACCACCTCTTATACCGTCAAGCAGACCACCTATGGCAGTGCCTCGGTGTCAGTTGGAGCAATCATGGACAGCAAGGCATTCGCAGACGCTTATACCTACACCGGTGACGATTTGGGTGCGACTTACACAGCCGCCAACACCAAGTTCCGCGTTTGGGCACCTACGGCAAGTGCTGTTTCGCTCAACACCTACACCAGCGTTTCAGACCGCAACCCTGTTGCTTACCCAATGACCAAGGCAGAGAACGGCACCTGGACTTACACATTGACCGGTGACCGTAACCTCACCATTTACACCTACAAGGCAACCGTTGCAGGTGTCACTCGCGAAGCTGTCGATCCTTACGCGCGCACCGTCACCATCGAAGGCGACAAGGGTGTCGTCATCGACCTAGCTAAGAGCAATCCAGCAACCTGGACTCCGACCGTAAAGCCAGCTTTTAGCGGAAACGCCACAGATGCCTGGATCTACGAGCTCCATGTTCGAGACCTCTCGATCTCGTCAGACAGCGGTATCCCAGCGGCTCACAAGGGCAAGTTCCTAGCGCTAACCGACTGGAACACCACCGCCACCAAGACCGTGGTCAACGCTAAGACCAAGAAGAAGACCGTGGTCAACACCACGAACATCTCAGGTGTCTCGGCGATCAAGGACCTGGGCGTAACTCACGTGCAGTTGCTACCTATCTACGACTACGCATCGGTTACCGAAGCTGCACCTAGCTTCAACTGGGGCTACGACCCGAAGAACTACAACGCACCTGAGGGGTCTTACTCGACGAACCCAAGTGACCCTTACGCGCGTGTGACCGAGCTCAAGCAGGCGATTCAGTCGCTGCACGACAACGGCCTTCGCACGATCATGGATGTTGTTTACAACCACGTATCGAATGCTGACGAGTTCAGCGAGCAGCAGTTGGTTCCTGGTTACTTCTTCAGAACCGAAGCTGATGGCAGCATGGCTAACGGCACCGGTTGTGGCAACGAAGTTGCCTCGGAGCGTCCGATGGTTCGCAAGTTCATCGTTGACTCGGTCAAGTACTGGGCCAAGGAATACGGAATCGATGGATTCCGTTTCGACTTGATGGGCATCCTTGACACCACCACCATGCAGCAGATTCGTACCGAACTAAACAAGATTGACTCAACCATCGTGATCATTGGTGAGGGTTGGAACATGGGCGATGTTCTGCCAGATGCGCAGAAGGCAGCGCAGATCAATGCAGCGTCGCTTGCTGGCATCGGCATGTTCAATGACCAAATTCGCGATGCCGTAAAGGGTTCGGTATTTGACTCGGGTAACAAGGGTTACGTGCAGGGCAACTACAGCAACATCGATTCGATTCGCGCTGGTATCGTCGGCAACATTCTGTACAGCCGCGCCATCAACGGAAACTGGACTACCTTGGCTCCGACTCAGTCGGTCAACTATGTCGAGGCGCACGACAACCTGACTTTGTTCGACAAGCTCAAGGCCAGCATGCGCGGCGCGAGCCTTGCAAAGATCACTGCAGCCGATGAATTGGCTGCATCAATCACCTTCTTGTCACAGGGTGTTCCATTCCAGCAGGCGGGTCAGGAATTCCTTCGCACCAAGAACGGTGACGGCAACTCGTACAATTCGGGCGATGGCGTGAACAAGTTGCTCTGGAACCAGCGCGCAACTTACGCATCAGTCACCAATTACTACAAGGGCTTGGTCGCGTTGCGCAAGGCGCACCCTGCGTTCCGTATGGATACCGCCGACAAGGTAAAAGCGAATCTGAGTTTCTTGAGTACCAGCGACCCAATCGTTGCCTACTCGCTCAACGGAACAGCAGTGGGCGACAGCTGGGGCACGATCGTGGTTGCTCACAACCCAAGCCTCAGCGCGTACAAGTTGACGCTGCCGAGCAGCGGCACTTGGCAGACTGTAGTGACCGCTGGCAAGGCCGGGGTTGCTACCTTGGCGACTGCAACCGGTAACACTGTTTCGGTCCCTGCCGGAGCTACCGTGGTGGTTCACAACTAAGTCAAGAACAAGGATGAGGGCGCCTAGAAATAGGCGCCTTTTTCTTTTTGACAGGCACGGACTCGGAGCGTAATCTGAATGCCTGCCTCGTTCACAGGTCGTTGGGGAAGACGTACCTAGGAACTGGAGGCAAGAATGTCGGGTATTTCTGCCCAGGGCTTAGTGACCATTCACTCGGCCCCGAGGGCTCTATTGGCGCACATTGAGTGGACCGTTGGTCGAACCATGGGTCAGCCCGTAACCTTCGACTGGAAGCCACGAAAAGCGGCACCAGGGCTATTTAGAGCCGAATCGGAGTGGCTGGCAGATCAAGAACTCGGGGCCGCTCTGGCGAGCGATCT
>JBDKLV010000063.1:0-13858 GCA_039795455.1 Actinomycetota bacterium | reverse complement strand
AATTCAAACACGGTAAAGCAACTTCGATCGGTGCTGGCACCGGAGCTGTCGCAGGAGCAGTGGCAATCACTCCATCGTGCGCGTTTCTCACCCCAATGTGGTCTCTGGTGCTTGGCGTTGTTGTAGGAATAGTTTGCGCTATCGCTATTGAAGGCAAGTACAAACTTGGCTTTGACGACTCACTCGACGTAGTAGGAGTACATCTTGTCGCGGGCTTGATTGGGACCGTTGCAATTGGTGTTATCGGTAACAACGTTGGCTTGGTTTACGGCGCCGATGCCTCGCAACTCGGCAAGCAGTTGCTTGGTTCGCTCGTAGTCGGCGGTTACGCGTTCATCGCATCCTGGTTGTTGGTGAAGCTAGTCGATCGCATGATGGGATTCAGGGTTACGAGCAGCGACGAGATTGCAGGCATCGACCTAACCCAACACGGTCATGCCGGATACGGCGGCACCGATCCACGCTGGGACTGGACCTTTACGAGTTAGTGCAGCTTCTGCGCTGACAAGATCACGAGTGTCGTGATGACCGCTGTCGTCACAACAAGGCGAGTAATCACTTTGATCTTGTGTTTAGTGCTGTACTCGTGCCAGCGCTCTTTGATGGTCGAAAAGACATACGCACCGCCAAAGTAGAAAGTCGCCACAAATACGGCGACCACAAGAAAGACGAAACAAACCGCAAGGATGACGTCTGGGATGCTGTGGCTGTCTACGCTAATCACCAGTACAGGCTAGGCGAGCGGCCGTGTTTAGGTTGCGAAATCGCGCAATTTTGGGTTAGGCTATCCAAGGTTTCGAAAGAGACCAATGCGGATGTGGCTCAGTTGGTAGAGCACAACCTTGCCAAGGTTGGGGTCGCGAGTTCGAATCTCGTCATCCGCTCGGGTAAAACTCGAGCTTTAGCTCGCGGGAGCTCACACGGTGGAGTGGCCGAGAGGCGAGGCAGCGGCCTGCAAAGCCGTCTACACGGGTTCAAATCCCGTCTTCACCTCGAAACACCTAACGGTCGATTGGCGCAGCGGTAGCGCACTTCCTTGACATGGAAGGGGTCACTGGTTCGATCCCAGTATCGACCACGAGGTCGCGAATTATGCGACCAGTTAATTCAGAACTACTTGAGTTTCAGGGTCTTGGCAGTCGATGCCAAGACCTTTTTTGCTAGCCGTGCATCGGCATTGATTGATTGCCCTAGTGTCGGCATCATCGTGACAAGTTTCTTTTCCCAGGTTGGATACTCGTTCGCAAAAGACTTCTTCATTACCTCGAGCATGATGTGAACCGAAGTCGAAGCTCCAGGCGAAGCTCCGAGCAAACCAGCGATGGTTCCGTCTGCGCTAGAAACAACCTCGGTTCCAAACTGCAGGGTTCCGCCACCCTTTGCATCTCGTTTGATTACCTGGGCGCGTTGCCCCGCGACGATCAAGCGCCAATCCGACGGGTTGGCAGTCGGAGCAAAATCGCGAAGTGAATCGAACTGCGTTCCCTTTGACTTGGTCAACTCGCCAAGCAGGTACTTGATTAGACCTAAGTTGCGAGCCGCGACCGACAGGTAAGGAACGATGTTCGATGGACGAATCGCCTTAGGCAAATCAAGCAACGAGCCCTTTTTCAGAAACCTTGGAACGGCGCCCGCATATGGACCGAAAAGCAAAGAGGCCTTTCCGTCGACTACGCGGGTATCGAGGTGCGGCACCGACATCGGAGGAGCTCCGACCGATGCCTGAGAGTAAACCTTTGCCTTGTGCTGTGCCACCAGTTCTGGATTGTCGGTGCGTAGGAACGAGCCACTTACCGGGAAGAGTCCGTAACCCTTGGCTTCAGGAATACGAGCCTTCTGCAGCAACTTGAGCGCCCAACCACCGGCACCGACGAAAACCTTATCGGCAAGTACGTAACGCTTTTCGCCAGTCGCCGTGTCTTTGATTGTCAGGTGCCAGCCGTCAGGGATGCGTCGAACACCAACAACTTCGGCATTGAGGTACGTAGGAACTGATTTTTTGGCTAGCTGCGTGATCAGTTGTGATGTGATCGCTCCGAAGTCGACATCGGTGCCCGATTCGATTCGGGTCGCGGCGACAACCTCATTTTTAGGACGGCCGTCAATGAGTAACGGGGCCCATTGAGCAATTTTCTTGTGGTCAGTAGTGAACTCGAACCCATCGAACAGCGGTTGTTTCTGGAGCGATTTCGCCCGGCGGCGAAGGTAATCGACGTCCTTTTCGCCACGCACGAATGTCATGTGTGGAGTCGCGTGGATGAAGCTCTTTGGGTCACCGAGCACTTTGGTTTCAACAAGGTATGACCAGAACTGACGCGAGAGTTGAAACTGTTCATTGATTTGGATTGCCTTTGCCGGGTCCGGCAGCGAGCCATCCTTCGAATCGGGCATGTAATTGAGCTCGCAGAGTGCGGCGTGTCCGGTACCGGCATTGTTCCAAGGGTTACTCGACTCCTGGGCGACGGCATCCAGGCGTTCGTAAATCGCTAACTTGAGACTAGGTTCGAGAAGCTTCAAGAAGGTGGCGAGTGTGGCACTCATGATGCCGGCGCCAACTAGAGCGACATCGACTTTTTCAACTTTTGGCACGATGCGATTTTAGCCCGACTAGACAGCCTTACCGACGAGCATGCCGATACCGTAGGTGATGCCCATGGTGGCCACCGAAATAACGACATTGCGCAGCATTGCGCGACCAGGGCGAGCACCACCAATCTTTGAACCAACCCATCCGGTGAGTGCAAGCGCTAAAACAACTGCGACCACTGTGACCTGGATGCGCAGATCCGCAGGTGGAGCGAGAACGGCGAGAAGAGGAAGCAGCGAACCGCCCGCGAAGGCGACGAACGATGAAAGCGCAGCCTGCGAGGGGCTTGCGTGGTTTCCAAGCTGAATGCCGAGTTCGGCTTCTGCGTGGGCCTTTAGCGCATCTTTCTCGGTCAATTCTTCGGCAACCGTCATTGCGGTCTTAAAGCTAAGTCCCTTTTGTTCGTAGAAGAATGCGAGCTCGCGAAGTTCGCGCTCTGGGTCTGCTGCCAATTCGGCGCGCTCTTTGTCGAGCGCGGCAAGTTCTGAATCTTTTTGTGCCGAAACCGAGGTGTATTCGCCACCGGCCATAGATATTGAGCCTGCAACCAGCGAAGCAATGCCTGCGATCAAAATTGCATTGGTATTGGTTGGGTCGGCACCAGCAACACCCATAACCATTCCGGCGGTGGAGGCAATGCCATCGTTGGCGCCTAGAACGCCGGCACGCAGCCAGTTGAGTTTCGAGACCATCGAGGCCTTTTGGAATTCTTCGGATGCCATGATCGATTCGTCGATGGCGCGTTCTTTGGCAGTTAGGTCTCGGCTTTTCTTCGGCATTTGGCAATGAAACCAAACAAATGCTTATCGGGCTAGCAAGGCACGCCTAATCCCGCGAATAGAATTGAGCGAAATCTAAGGAGTTCTCGTGCGTTTGTCAGTTGACGGCAGTTCGGTAGAAGTCGAGTCGGGTTCAGACGGCTTCAAGCTCTTCACCGACAAAACCATCGTGGCCATGAGGGTCAATGGCGAATTGCGCGATCTAGCCCACAAGGTTGCCGATGGCGACCAAGTTGAAGGTGTGGCAATTAGCTCACCCGATGGCCTGAACATCCTTCGCCACTCGGCCGCCCACGTGCTTGCCCAGGCTGTGCAAAACATTAACCCTGAAGCCAAACTTGGCATCGGCCCACCGGTTACCGATGGTTTCTACTATGACTTCGATGTCGAGAATCCGTTCACGCCCGAAGACCTGCGCGCTCTAGAGAAGCAAATGCAGAAGATCATTCAGGCGGGGCAGCGCTTTGTGCGTCGTGTGACCACCGATGGCGATGCTCGAATTGAACTATCGAACGAGCCATACAAACTCGAACTCATTGGTCTCAAGGGCGGCGATGTTGGTGACGGTGCTGCCGAAGTTGGCGCCGGAGAACTAACTATTTACGACAACGTCGATCGCGAGTCGGGTGCGACGGTTTGGAAAGACCTTTGCCGTGGACCGCACCTGCCTAACACTCGCATGATCGGTCAAGCGTTTGCGCTCACCAGAGTTGCCGCGGCTTACTGGCGCGGAAACGAAAAGAACAAACAACTGCAGCGCATCTACGGAACGGCTTGGCCAACTAAGGATGAGCTAAAGGCTCACCAGGAACGCCTCGAAGAAGCCGCTCGTCGCGATCACCGTCGCCTCGGTGCCGAACTCGATTTGTTCTCTTTCCCTGAGGAAATCGGTTCGGGGCTTGCAGTGTTCCACCCAAAGGGTGGAATTATGCGTCGCGTGATGGAGGATTACTCTCGCAAGCGCCACGAGGAGTCGGGCTACGAGTTCGTTTTCTCTCCTCACATCACTAAGTCAAATCTGTTCGAAACTTCGGGCCACTTGAGTTGGTACGCAGACGGAATGTTTCCGCCAATTCGACTCGACGAAGAAGTCGATGAGAACGGAGTCGTTCGAAAGCAGGGGCAGGATTATTACCTGAAGCCGATGAACTGCCCGTTCCACATTCTGATCTTCCGCTCTCAGTCGCGCTCTTACCGTGACTTGCCGCTGCGAATGTTCGAGTTCGGTTCGGTTTACCGCTACGAAAAGAGTGGAACCCTTCACGGACTTACCCGAGTTCGCGGTATGACTCAAGATGATGCTCACCTGTTTGTGACTCCTGAAACCATGGAGTCAGAGCTAACCAACGTACTTAACTTCGTGCTCGGCCTGCTTCGTGATTATGGTCTCGATGACTTCTATCTAGAACTATCGACCAAAGAGGATGGCAACCCCAAGTTCGTTGGCGACGACGCCATTTGGAAGACGGCGACAGCAACCCTTGAGAAGGTTGCTAACGAATCTGGACTCGAACTAGTGCCTGATCCAGGCGGCGCCGCCTTCTATGGCCCAAAGATTTCGGTTCAGGCTCGCGACGCTATTGGTCGCACATGGCAAATGTCGACAATTCAGCTCGACTTCAACTTGCCAGAGCGTTTCGATCTCGAGTACACGGCATCTGACGGCACTCGCAAGCGCCCGGTCATGATTCACCGTGCACTTTTTGGTTCGGTTGAACGATTCTTCGGTGTCCTCACCGAGCATTACGCCGGTCACTTCCCTCCTTGGTTGGCTCCGGTTCAGGTTGTTGGTATTCCTGTCGCAGACGAATTCGGCGGCTATCTCGATGAAATCGCGGCCAAGCTTCGCGCCAAGGGCGTTCGCATCACAGTCGATCACAGCGATGATCGCATGCAGAAAAAGATCATGAACCACACCAAGGCAAAGGTTCCATTCATGCTTATTGCCGGTGGGCAGGATCGCGACTCGAACGCTGTTTCGTTCAGATTCCGTGACGGATCTCAGGAGAACGGCATTCCGGTTGAGACTGCGATTGCGCGCATCCTTGAGGCGATCGAAAGCAAGGCTCAGGTCTAATGCTCGAAAACGCTGCGGACCTGCCGGGTGTTCCGAATGCATTTCAACACCTCTGGACTCCGCATCGTTTGGTCTACATCCAGAATGGGCAGCAACCGCCAGAGCATGAGTGTCCGTTCTGCATTGGACCAACCAAGGATGACGTCACCTCGTTAATTGTTCACCGCGGAGAAACCGGGTACGTCCTGCTGAACCTGTTTCCCTACAACTCGGGTCATCTCTTGGTCTGCCCGTATCGTCACGTTTCCACTTATGACCTTGCCACCGAGGCGGAGGTCAAAGAAATCGCAGGCCTGACTCAGCAGGCAATGCGCGTTATTCAGGGCGTCACCGGGGCGCACGGATTCAACATCGGAATGAATCAAGGAGAGGTGGCGGGGGCGGGCATTGCCGGGCACCTGCATCAGCACATCGTTCCACGCTGGCGCAATGACGCGAACTTCTTTCCGATCATCGCTGAGACTAAGGCACTGCCTCGATTGTTAGGCGAAGTGCGCGACGAGCTCGCCTCAAATTGGGCCAAATTCGCCTAGTAAACTCGTTGCCATGAGCGACAACAAACCAACCACCGGAAGTTCACTAGTCAAGCGCGGCCTAGCAGAAATGCTAAAAGGCGGCGTGATTATGGATGTCGTTACCCCAGAGCAAGCAAAGATCGCCGAAGACGCGGGCGCTGTTGCAGTCATGGCGCTTGAGCGAGTGCCTGCCGACATTCGTGCTCAGGGTGGCGTTTCACGCATGAGCGACCCAGACATGATTGACGGAATCATCTCTGCCGTGTCGATTCCTGTCATGGCCAAGGCTCGAATCGGGCACTTTGTCGAGGCGCAGATTCTTCAGTCCCTTGGTGTTGACTACATCGACGAATCAGAGGTTCTTTCACCCGCTGACTACGTAAACCACATTGATAAGTGGAACTTCACAGTGCCGTTCGTTTGTGGAGCAACCAACTTAGGGGAAGCTCTGCGTCGCATTACTGAAGGTGCAGCAATGATTCGTTCGAAGGGCGAGGCTGGAACCGGAGACGTTTCTGAGGCAACCAAGCACATTCGCACCATCAGCGGCGAAATTCGTGCGTTGGCCGCAAAGACTGAAGACGAGTTGTTCGTCGCCGCAAAGGAGCTTCAGGCTCCATACGAATTGGTGCGCGAGGTTGCCACCACCGGCAAGCTTCCTGTCGTGATGTTCGTTGCCGGTGGAGTCGCGACTCCGGCCGACGCAGCAATGATGATGCAGCTAGGCGCAGATGGTGTTTTCGTAGGCTCGGGAATCTTCAAGTCTGGCGACCCAGTTGCTCGTGCAAAAGCGATCGTCAAGGCAACAACCGCATTCAATGACCCTGATGTTTTGGCTCAGGTTTCCCGCGGACTGGGCGAGGCTATGGTCGGCATTAACGTGAAGGATCTGCCTGCGCCTCACCGCCTCTCGGAGCGCGGTTGGTAATTGAACGCTAAACGCGTTGGTGTTCTCGCACTTCAAGGCGATGTGCGTGAACACGTTGCAATCCTGAAATCACTCGGCTGCGATGTAATCGAGGTCAAGAAGCCGGAACACCTGATTGGTATTCAAGGCTTGGTCTTGCCCGGTGGCGAGTCGACCACAATCTACAAACTCAGTGTCATTTTCGATCTTTACCAGCCAATCAAGGAGGCAATCGCCGGTGGCTTGCCGGTATTCGGTACCTGCGCCGGCTTGATTATGCTCAGCGATTCAATCCACAACGAAGCAAGCGAGCAAAAACCATTCGGTGGTATCAATGCCGTAGTTCAACGCAATGCCTTTGGCAATCAGAACGACTCCTTCGAAACAGACTTAGCGGTGAAGGGCATCGAAGGCCTAGTCCATGCGCCGTTCATCCGTGCGCCGATTATTGAATCGGTAGGCCCTGGGGTCGAAGTTATAGCGCAGTTGTCGGATGGACGAATTGTTGGTGTGCAGCAGGGTAATGCCATTGGAATCTCATTTCACCCCGAGGTGGTCGGCGAAGCGAGAGTGCACGAGCTATTTCTAAAATTGCTCGATTAGCAAACTAAAATGGTCGAAACCCCTTAACCGATCACGGGAGCAACATGTCTGGCCACTCCAAATGGGCGACGACCAAGCACAAGAAGGCAGCAGTCGACGCCAAGCGCGCAAAGCTGTTCGCAAAACTTATTAAGAACATCGAAGTAGCGGCTCGTTTGGGCGGTACCGACCTAGATGGAAACCCAGCGCTTTACGATGCAGTTCAAAAGGGCAAAAAGGCCTCCCTGCCAAGCGACAACATCGATCGCGCCATCAAGCGCGGCGCAGGCGTTGGCGCCGACTCTGTTGAATACATGACCATCATGTATGAGGGCTACGGCCCGAATGGTGTTGCGCTATTGGTCGAGTGTCTTACCGACAACAAGAACCGAGCAGCTGCCGAGGTACGCCTCGCGATGCGCGATAACGGCGGCACGATGGCCGACCCTGGCAGCGTTTCGTACCAGTTCAGCCGCAAGGGTGTCATTGTCGTCAACAAAGTAGCGGGTGTCACCGAAGATTCACTACTAGAGGTTGTTCTCGATCTTGGAGCAGAGAACGTTGAAGATCGCGGCGAGCAGTTCGTAATCACGACAGACCCGAGTGCAATGGTTGCAGTTCGTACCGCCCTGCAGGCGGCTGGTTTCGACTACGAGAGCGCAGACGCGGAATTCGTTTCATCGCTTCCACTTCAGGTCGACATTGATACTGCTCGCAAGGTAATCGACCTGATTGATGCCCTCGAAGACTCTGACGATGTGCAAAACGTTTACTCGAACTTCGATATGTCGGCAGAAGTTCTAGCTCAACTCGAGAGCGAGTAATTGTGGCTAGGCGAGTGCTTGGGATCGACCCAGGACTTACTCGCTGCGGTATCGCTGTGGTAGAGGTAGCGAGCAATCGGTCCTTGAAGTTCATCGCGGTAGAGACTGCAACCACGATGGCGGCTACGCCGCTTGCCGAAAGAATCGAGCGCATCGGTTCGGTAATCGAACAGCAAATCATCGAACACCGCCCAGACCTAGTGGCAATCGAACGTGTTTTTGCACAGGCGAATTTGCGTTCGGTAATGGGAGTGGCGCAGATAAGTGGTGTCGTGCTGTGGCTCTGCGCCAAGCACAAGATTCAGGTGCAATTTCACACGCCCTCAGAGGTCAAATCTGCAGTGACCGGGAATGGTCGAGCGAACAAGCAACAGGTGGGCACGATGGTAGCGAAGCTTCTAGGGCTCCAGGAAATTCCTAAACCGGCTGATAGCGCCGATGCTCTTGCCATAGCGATCACTGCGGGTTGGCGCCCCGAACCAATTGACTCGGATGTTCGTGGCGGCGGCTCCGAGCTCACCAAGGCTCAGAAGGCTTGGGCCTCAGCCCTTCGCGCATCCAAGAAATAGCAGCAAACGCGGGTTAATCTAGGCGGGTGATTGCCTCGCTAACCGGACTCATTCAGTCAAGACAACAGAACCTTGTTGTGATTGACGTTTCCGGAGTTGGTTACGCCGTGTCGCTTCCACAGGCGTTTGCTAACTCGTTGAGCGTCGGTCAAAAGGTCGCCCTTCACACCAGCCTGATCGTGCGCGAAGACGCATTTTTGCTCTTCGGGTTTGAAACGCTTGAACAACTTGGGTTGTTTGATTTGTTGCGAAGTGTCACTGGAATCGGTCCAAAGATTGCGTTGGCAATTATTGGCAGCCTGAGCCCGGCCGACATCTCTGCAGCCGTAACCAGCGAAGATTCGAAGCCTTTCGAATCGGTTTCAGGCGTAGGGACTAAGACCGCAAAACTGATTGTGCTCACGCTTGCCGGAAAGCTCAAAGCCGTTACCGGCTCTGCCGTTTCGAATGACCTTGCTCTGGTGCACGCGCTTCAAGGGTTGGGTTGGCCCGAGCGTTCTGCCATTGAAGCTGGCAAGACCGTCAACGCTTCGCACCCACAGGCTTCAATCGAAGAGAAGCTTCGACTGGCACTTGCTCTGCTAGGTAGCAAGTAGTGGCTGATCTCACCGACCCGATGCCCGAACAAGGCGAACTCGCGTTCGAGGCGGCGCTTCGACCAAGAACACTCGATGAATTCGTTGGCCAGGAAAACGTTCGCAAGCAAGTTTCCCTCATCCTTGAAGCCGCAAAGATCCAAGGTCGAAACCCAGACCACATTCTTCTGGCTGGGCCTCCCGGACTTGGCAAGACAACTTTGGCAATGATCGTTGCAGCCGAAACGGGTGGAAACCTGCGCATGACTAGCGGTCCGGCAATTCAGCACGCCGGAGATTTAGCAGCCGTGCTTTCATCGCTGCAAGCCGGCGAGATTCTTTTTATCGACGAGATCCACCGCATGGCACGTACTTCAGAGGAAATGCTCTATTTGGCCATGGAAGACTTTCGCATCGACATCATGGTCGGCAAAGGTCCCGGTGCTACGAGTGTTCCGCTAGAGCTCGAACCATTCACCTTGGTGGGAGCGACCACGCGAAGCGGCATGCTGGCAAGCCCGTTGCGCGACCGGTTTGGCTTCACTGCCAATCTCGAGTTCTACTCAGAAGAGGAGCTTGGCCGAGTGATCGGCCGAGCCGCGACACAACTAGGGGTTGTCTTGTCGGATTCGGCGATTGGCGCTATTGCCGCTCGAAGCCGTGGCACACCCCGCATTGCTAACCGCTTGCTGCGACGGGTTCGCGACTTTGCACTAGTTGAACGAGTTAGTCAGATCGAACAGTCACACGCCCAGGCAGCACTCGACCTTTTCCAGGTGGATGCTCTTGGCCTGGATCGGCTTGACCGCGAAGTGTTGCGTGTGCTTTGCCAAACTCATGCTGGCAAGGCCGTGGGTTTGAGCACCATCGCCATTTCGGTGGGCGAGGAGCAAGACACAATCGAAGCAGTGGTCGAGCCATATTTGGTTCGCGTTGGGCTGATTTCTCGCACTCCAAAGGGGCGAATGGCGACTCGTCAGGCCTACGAACACCTCGGTTTGCCACCCACAGACCACGGCCTGAACCCGCTGTTTGACCTATAATTTCTAGAAGCGCCTCTGGCGCCTTTATTTTGCCTCCTACAGTCAGGACCACCATGGACCCGAATATCGTTCTCTACGTAGCTCTAGCAGCCATGATCGTTCTGATGGTTTTCAACAACCGCAAGCGCAAGAAGGCCGCGGCAGAGTTGCAGCAGGCAATTCAGCCAGGCGCAACCGTCATGTTGACCAGCGGAATATACGGCAATGTTGTCTCGATCGATGACGCTCGCGCAGTCATCGAGACCACTCCAGGAACCAAACTCACTGTCAACCGTTTGGCTATTCGTCAGGTTGAGACTTCGTTCTCGCTGGAGACCTCGGCTGCAAAGGCTGCCACTAAGGCTGCCGTTGCTAAGGCGCCGGCAGCAAAGAAGCCAGCGGCCAAGCCTGCTACCAAGAAGCCAGCGGCTAAGAAGTAATTTCGCAACTCTAAGGATCTCGTTTTGGCTGCATCATCGGTTACCAAAATCGCTCGTAAGCGTCTGGCTTGGCTACTCACTCTGGTTATCGGCTTTGCCGGCATCATCGGTCTGGGCATCTGGGGTAACACCGGAGCTTCGTTCGTTCCACAGCTAGCTCTAGACCTGCAAGGTGGAACCTCGATCATCTTGAGTCCGACCGTCGCGGACAACCAGACGATCACTGCTGAACAGTTAGCTCAGGCGGTATCGATTATCCGTCAGCGTGTTGACTCAACCGGTGTGAGCGAATCAACCATCACCACTTCGGGTGACAAGAACATCGTCGTTGAGATTCCTGGTACACCAAGCGATTCAACGTTGGCGCTCATCAAATCGAGCGCAAAACTGGAGTTCCGTCCGGTGATCCTTACCGATCAAAACGTTTCGAGTACTGTTGGCGGCAATTCAGCTACGGCGACGGCGTCACCATCGGCTTCTGCATCGCCAAAAGCATCTGCTTCGGCCTCGGCAACCGCAACTGCTTCGGCTCTGCCGACCCCAACTGCGGCTCCAACTGACAACAGTGACCCGAACTGGGTCACTGCAGAACTACGCGCCGCCTACAACGCACTCGACTGCAACACCGAGTTCCGCAAGCCTGGCCAGGTCGACGATCCGACCAAGCCACTGATTACCTGTAGCGCTAAGAACGCATATGCGCAGAAGTTCTTGCTTGGCCCAGTTGAGGTTGACGGAAGCAACATCTCGAACGCAGAAGCTGGCACCCAGACCACCACCACAGGTGCAACCACAAACACCTGGATCATCAACCTCTCGTTCGACTCGAACGGTACCAACAAGTTCTCGAACGTAACTTCGCGGCTATTCCCACTGACTTCGCCACGTAACCAGTTCGCCGTGACAATGGATGGCTATGTCATCACCGCACCAGCAGTGCAGGCGGTAATCAGCAACGGTCAGGCCCAGATCAGCGGTTCGTTTACTAAAGACACCGCAATCGCATTGGCAAACCAGCTCAAGTACGGTTCGTTGCCATTCGGCTTCCAGGTACAAAGCCAAGAGAACATCTCTGCAACGTTGGGTAGCGACTCTCTACGCGGCGGCCTGCTCGCCGGCATCATCGGCTTGCTGCTCGTCGTTCTCTACTCGCTCTTCCAGTACCGTGCACTTGCTGTCGTTACTATCGGCTCACTAGTGGTTGCCGGAATCCTGGTATACCTCGCGATTGCGATTCTGTCTTGGCGTCAGGGGTACCGCCTCTCACTCTCGGGAATCGCCGGTCTGATCGTGGCAATCGGTATCACTGCAGACTCATTCATCGTTTACTTCGAACGTGTGCGAGATGAACTTCGTGACGGTCGCCCGCTGAACGCTGCAGTCGAGGCAGGCTGGAAGCGCGCCATTCGCACCATCCTTGTTTCAGACGGCGTGAGCCTGCTTTCGGCATTGGTTCTATGGTTGCTCACAGTCGGTAGCGTGCGAGGTTTCGCATTTACCCTCGGCTTGACCACCATCATCGACCTTGCAGTGGTGGCTTTGTTCACCCACCCAATGCTTGAGTTGCTGGCACAGGCCAAGTACTTCTCATCTGGACGCAAGTTCTCAGGATTCGATGTAAAGACATTCGCAGCGACCGCATACGTCGGCCGTGGCAAGTTCCGAGTGGCAGACAGCGTTCCAGAGGCCAAGGCTGGCAAAGCATCGAAGGAAGCAGCTAAGCGTCAGACTATTGCCGAACGTAAGGCAGCCGAGCAGGCACAGGGAGACAACTAATGTCGAAGTTCAGTGAATTCGGAAACGACCTTTACTCGGGTAAACGTTCGATCAACTTTGTTGGTCGTCGCAACATCTTCTACGTGATCGCCGGCGTCATGATCGCATTGGCGATTGCACTCCCAGCACTGCGAGGTGGCTTCAACCTTGGAATTGACTTCAAAGGTGGCTCAGAGTTTCGTCTAGACGGCATCTCGCAGACCAGCCAGCAGACCGCAATCGATGCGGTACACAGCGTTGTACCAAACAAAGAAGTGACTGCAACTTCGGTTGGTACTTCGTCGCTGCGCGTTCAGACCGAACAGCTCAGTGACACCAACTCTGAGGCTGTTCGCGTTGCCCTGGCGAAGGCGTACAACATTGACAGCTCAAAGGTTGCATCTTCATTCATCGGTGCAAACTGGGGGACTGACGTAACCGGCAAGGCGCTAAACGGACTGATCGTCTTCATCGTGTTGGCTGCAATCTTGATGGCGCTGTACTTCAGAACTTTAAAGATGTCTGCTGCCGCAATGATCGCCCTATTGCACGACTTGGTTATCACCGCTGGTGTCTATGGCGCTCTTGGCTTCGAGGTCACTCCTGCGGCGGTCATCGGTTTCTTGACCATCCTTGGCTACTCGCTTTACGACACCGTTGTGGTATTCGACAAAATTCGCGAGAACACCTTCGAAGTTGAGTTCAGTGAGACTGCTACCTTCGCTGAGCGCGTCAACCTCGCTATTAACCAGACTCTCGTTCGTTCGATCAATACTTCGGTGGTAGCGGTTCTGCCGGTTGCCTCGATTTTGTTTATCGGTGCGACATTGTTCGGTGCTGGAACCCTGCGCGACATTTCTCTGGCTCTGTTTATCGGCATCGTCGTTGGTACCTACTCGACCATCTTTATTGCGGCGCCAATTTACTCTCAGCTGCGCGAAAAAGAGTCAAAGTACGCCACCGCTGCCGCGAAGGTGTTAGCCGCCCGAGCTTAGGATCACCGTGTCTGACAGCAATCCGTCTACCAGCAGCATTTCAACGCTGCGCGGACGATTGCCGAGACTTTTTGGTAAAACTGGCCCTTATGCCACCGAACTCGGCGACATCGTTCGCATCGCCAAACTGAATCACCCCAAGGGTGATACTGGGGTAATTGAGAAGGCATTTGCGGTTGCTGAAGAAGCCCACCGTGGTCAACTTCGCAAGAGCGGTGAGGAGTACATCAC
>JBDKLV010000062.1:0-4642 GCA_039795455.1 Actinomycetota bacterium | reverse complement strand
GATCCACAACGTTGCGTGAGATCACTAGCAGTTCGACTAGTGATCAAAACGAAATAGGTATCAAAATGCCAAAAATTGGCAAGACAAACGCGCGCGCCGCGAAGCCTGGCGCAAAGAAATCTTCAACTTCAGCATCGACTAAGTCGAGCGCACCTAAGAAGCCACACCGCAAGGGTGGCTTGAGTGCCGAGACTGCTGCGCCTACTCGCGCAGGCAAGGGTGCTGGTGCACCTAAGCGCAGTTACAAAGAGCGCGAGGATGGCCGTGGCGGTCGTGCTCCGCACCGCGATGCAGACGCACGCCCAGCTCGCAAGCCTCGCACCGCAGGTGCATCGCGCTTCGAGCGCGACGACCGTCCGGTTCGCAAGTTCGACAGCGAGCGTCCAGCTCGCCCTGCTCGCAAGTATGACGACGAGCGTCCAGCACGCCCGGCACGTAAGTACGATGACGAGCGTCCGGTTCGCAAATTTGATGACCGTTCAGACCGTCCAGTTCGCAAGTACGAAGATCGCTCAGACCGACCTGCTCGTAAATTCGAAGATCGTTCGAATCGTCCAGCGCGAGGCGCACGCGACACTCGCCGCGACTGGGAGCCACGCGAAAAGCCAAAGCGCGCTTCGCGTTTTGAGCGCGACGACCGTCCAGTTCGTAAGTATGACGATGAGCGACCTGCTCGTAAATTTGAGGACCGTTCGGACCGTCCTGCTCGTAAATTCGACGAGCGACCTGCTCGCAAGTTTGACGACGAGCGCGCACCTCAGCGCGCCGACCGCGTAGCTCGCGACCGTGATCGCGACCGCAGCTTCGACGGCGCACGCCAGTCGAACCCAAACAAGAAGGCTTTCTTCGAAGACCAAAAGCTTGAGCGCCTTGAGAGCGTCGACGCTTCGACTGTAGAAATGGCCGGCAGCTTTGCCGACATGGATCTGCACCCGAAGTTGGTTGACGCACTTTCGAGCATGGGAGCTGACAGCCCGTTCCCTATTCAGGCAGCGACCATCCCCGCAGCTATCGGCGGCATGGATGTACTCGGCCGCGGCAAGACCGGCTCGGGCAAGACCGTTGCCTTCACCGTGCCTGTGGTCATGCATTTGATCGCCGGCGGATCTAAGCCTCGTCAAGCGGGCAAGCCTCGTGCGCTCATCCTTGCGCCTACTCGCGAGTTGGCCGACCAGATCGACCGCACCGCCCACACATTGGCCAAGTCGGTCGGTTTCTTCACCACCTGCATTTACGGAGGCGTGCCACAGCGTCGCCAGGAGAACGCGATGAACCGCGGCACCGACATCGTTGTTGCCACTCCGGGTCGTCTCGAAGACCTGATGGCTCAGGGCATCGTTGATTTGAGCGAGGTCGAGACAGTTGTCATCGACGAAGCCGATCACATGTGCGACCTTGGCTTCATCGAACCGGTGAAGCGAATTTTGCGCGCCACCGGCGACTCACAGAAACTACTTTTCTCGGCAACTCTCGACAAAGAAGTTGACGCACTGGTCAAGGAGTTCTTGCCTGCGCCATTCGTGTACGAAGTTCCGAACGAAGAAGAAGACACCAGCAACATCGTTCACCGCGTTCTGATCGTCGACCAAGAAGACCGTTCGCAGGTGCTACTGCGTTTGGTTCAGGGTTACGGCAAGTCGCTCATCTTTGCTCGCACCAAGATGACCGCAGAGCGTTTGAGCGAATCGCTTACCGCCGCGGGTGTTCCTGCTGCGCGTTTGCACGGTGACCTAAACCAGAACCAGCGCAACCGAAACCTCGAGCGTTTCACCAAGGGTTACGTTCGCGTTCTTGTCGCCACCGATGTCGCTGCGCGAGGTATTCACGTTGACGACGTTGCGCTTGTCATTCAGGTTGATCCACCTGAGGAGTACAAGACCTACTTGCACCGCGCCGGTCGTACCGGTCGTGCGGGAGCAACCGGAACCGTTGTGACTTTGATTCCGCGCACTCGTCGTCGTCGCATGGAGCAGATGCTCGATCGCGCAGAGCGCGACGGTATCTACACCGAGGTTCGCCCAACCAACCCACTACTAGAGCAACTAGCTGGCGAGATTGCGCCAGCTCCGGCTCCTGAAGAACTCGATTTTGGTGACTCTCGTGGCGGTGGCCGTGGTGGCGACCGCGGAGCTCGCGGTGGTGACCGTGGTTCACGTGGTGGCAACGGTGGACGCTCGCGCAATGGAGACCGCAAGTTCGGCGACAAGAAGTTCGGCGATAAAAAGTTTGGCGACAAGAAGTTTGGTGACAAGAAGTTCGGTGACCGAAAGTTCAGCGACAAGCCTGCTTCAAGCAAGCGTTCTTTTCAGAGTAGAGACAACTAGAGCTAACCTTTAGGCATGCGCCTAAACAAAGTCCTACTGTCACTGGTTACCGCTGCTGCGCTTGCCCTCACCGGCTGCGCAATTGCCCCTAATTCGAGCATCCCTGCGAGTGCGGCAAGCAGCACGCTGACCTCGCCAGACTGGATGGCCAACGCCACCGTCTACGAGGTAAACGTTCGTCAGTACACCCAGGCCGGTACCTTCAACGCGTTTTCGACTCACCTCGATCGCCTGAAGGCGCTTGGCGTCAAGGTGCTTTGGTTTATGCCAATTCAGCCGATTTCGGTGAAGAACCGTAAGGGCACACTGGGTAGCTACTACTCGATCGCCGACTACACCGGCATCAACCCTGAGTATGGCAATGCCGCCGACTTCAAGGCGCTGGTCGATAAGGCCCACAGCATGGGCTTCAAGATTGTCCTCGACTGGGTGGCGAACCACACCGGTTGGGATAACCCTTGGATCACTGCGCATGCTGATTGGTACACCAAGGATGCACAGGGCAACATCACTTGGCCACCGGGCACCGACTGGACCGACGTTGCAGATTTGAATTACAGCAACCAGGCAATGCGCGCTGCGATGATCGACTCGATGAAGTACTGGGTTACCAATTACGACATCGATGGTTTCCGTTGCGACGTTGCTGGTGGAGTGCCGAACGATTTCTGGAACACGGCGACCGCGACTCTGACCGCAATCAAACCGCTATGGATGCTCGCCGAATCGAACCCTGGCGAAGTGACCATCGGCACCAACTTCACGAGTGCATACAACTGGTCGCTCAAAGACACCGAGAACTCAATCAAGACCGGTCTTGCCAAGTGGGCAGTCGTGAACGAGATCAACAACATTTCTCTTGATTACCCGAAGGGTAATTACCCAATGAACTTCATTACCAACCACGACGAAAACTCGTGGAACGGTACCGAATACTCTCGCTTCGGTTCGGTCGCGGCAGTCAAGGCGATGAGTATGTTGTTCTTCACGCTGCCAGGCGCTCCGCTGATCTACACGGGTCAAGAAGTGGGCATGGACAAGATGCTCAAGTTCTTCGAGAAGGACCAGGTCGACTGGGTGACCAGCCCGATGACCCCGTTCTACACCAAGCTCGTTTCACTCAAGTCGACCAATGCCGCGCTCGCGGTAGGCGCCGCGGCCGGGGCGATTCGTGTGGTCACCACCAACAAGGATGGCGTTGTGGCTTATGCACGTTCGGCGGGCAAGGCCAAGGTGCTCGTGGCGATCAACCTGACCGGGGCAACCCAGAGCGTCAAGCTCTCGTGGGGCTCTTCGGCCGGCAAGCTCTACGACTACGCCACGAACAAACTCGTGACCGTGGCCTCGAGCCAGAGTGTGAGCATCCCTGCATTCGGATACAAGGTCTACACAACCAACCAGCTCAAGAACTAGGGGTTGCGCGGCCTGCGACCGACCGCCTAGACTGACTGTTAGCCAAAGACCGCCGGTTTCGGGGTAGGCAAAATCATTGAGAAATCAAGGGTTTCGCTTGCGCTGACGAAGATTGCAGAAATGCTGGCCCGCGTAGGTGTTCGAAGTTATTGCCTTTCGGGGCTGCTCCGCGCGTCTACGCTCGGAGCTTTTTTGTTTTTGGGGCTGACCGGCACATAACAAACAAGGAGTGCCATGGCGAACAAGGTACAGAACGTCGCCGAGCTGACTGAGTCATTCAAGAGCTCGACCGCTGTTCTACTCACCGAGTACCGCGGCCTTACCGTTGCTCAGCTCAAGGAGCTGCGCAAGTCGATCAGTAAGGACGCAACTTACGCCGTTGCAAAGAACACTCTGCTTGAAATCGCTGCAAAGAACGCAGGAGTAAGCGCCTTCGATGGCCAGCTCTTCGGTCCTAGCGCGATGGCTTTCGTTCACGGCGATGCTGTGACCGTAGCTAAGGCATTGCGTGATTTTGCAAAGGCAAACCCTCTGTTGGTTGTAAAGAGCGGTGTCCTAGATGGCGCTGCGCTTACTGCCGACGAGGTTAAGAAGCTTGCCGACCTCGAAAGCCGCGAGGTGCTGTTGGCCAAGGCCGCCAGCGCATTCAAGGCCAAGATGTTCCAGGCTGCTTACATGTTCCAGGCTCCGCTGGCACAGGCCGCTCGCACCGTCGACGCCCTGCGCATCAAGCAGGCCTAAGAACCCCCGATTTACCCCAAAACTGCTTTAACCAATTAGGAGATAAAAATGGCAAAGCTATCAACCGACCAGTTGATCGACGCTTTCAAGGAGCTTTCGCTCATCGAGCTCAGCGAGTTCGTTAAGAAGTTCGAAGAGGTCTTCGAAGTTACCGCTGCTGCACC
>JBDKLV010000061.1:0-35645 GCA_039795455.1 Actinomycetota bacterium | reverse complement strand
TATTTAGTTATAACTTCATTTCTGAAGAGGCTGCTTGGTGGGCCTAGGAGGACTTGAACCTCCGACCTCTTCATTATCAGTGAAGCGCTCTAACCACCTGAGCTATAGGCCCAAGAGCCTTGATTAGCCTAGTCGAAAAAGCGACTCGAGGTCAAACCCAGCTAGCGATTATTCGTTCGTGAACCCTACCCTTATGCCGCCAGACAGACGCGCGATCAAGTTGAACAGCAGGGCTGAGATGCCTGCGAGCAGGGTTCCCAGAATGATGTTCACGATTGCGATGGTGCCGGCGAAGGCAAGCATCTTTGGCAGGCTCAGGGTCTGAGCAACGTCGACTCCCTGGCCCGACGATCCGCCGACTACCGAGTTAAGCAGGCTGTTTAGCGAACCGAATAGGCCGGTGGTGCTGAGCACTACCCACAAGAAGGTGAATCCAATGATGGTCGCGAGACCGGCAGCGATGGTGACCATGAAGCCGTTGCGCACAGCCGACCAAAAGTCGATGTGAACCAACTTGAGCTTGACCTGCTTGACCGGAGTCAGGGTCTGCTTTGCCTTCTTTGTGATGAAGTTACTCATTGCTTGCTCCTACTACCTCGTTTTGCGCATCTAGGTTTCGCTCGGTGTTGCGAGCCAAACCAATCACGCTGTCGTCTTCGTCGAATCGAGCGAAGACCACTCCCATAGTGTCGCGGCCCTTTGCAGGAACCTCGGCGACCGCCGACCGAACCACTCTACCGCTCTCAAGAACGACCAAAACTTCGTCGTCGCCCGAGGTGATGAGCGCACCGATCAGGTCGCCACGCTTCTCTTCAAGCTTGGCAACCTTGATGCCAAGACCGCCACGGTTCTGCGCGCGGTACTGATCGACCGAAGTGCGCTTTGCGTAACCACCCTCGGTGACAACGAACACGAATGAGTCTTCGACATCGTTGATCACAGACGCGCTGAGCAGGTAGTCGCCGTTTCTGAAACTCATGCCCATCACACCAGAGGTGTCGCGACCCATCGGACGCAACGACTCGTTGGCCGCCTTAAAGCGAATCGACATTCCCTTGTGTGAAACCAGCAGGATGTCGTCGCTTTCGCGAACCAACATTGCCGCGACGAGTTCATCGTCTTCTCGTAGCTTGATCGCGATGATGCCGCCGGTACGAGCAGTGTCGTACTGAGTCAGCTCGGTCTTCTTGACCAGGCCGTTGCGGGTGGCGAGTACCAGGTAAGGTGCCTGCTGGTAGTCCTTGATGTCTAGTACCTGGGCGACCTGCTCGTCTGGCTGCAAGGCCAACAGGTTGGCTACGTGCTGACCCTTGGTGTCGCGACCGGCCTCGAGCACTTCGTGTGCCTTTGCGCGGTAGACGCGCCCCTTGTTCGTAAAGAACAACAACCAGTGGTGAGTCGTGGTGACAAAGAAGTGCTCGACTACGTCGTCGGCGCGCAGGCTCGCACCCTTGACGCCCTTACCACCACGGTGCTGCGAGCGATAGTTGTCGCTCTTGGTGCGCTTGATGTAGCCACCTCGCGTGAGCGTGATGACCATCTCTTCTTCAGGGATGAGGTCTTCTTTAGTCACGTCGCCGTCGAGTCCAGCAACAATCTTCGAGCGACGTTCGTCGCCGAACTTTTCGGTAACTTCGGCAAGCTCATTCTTGATGATGTCGCGCTGGCGCTGAGGGTCAGCGAGGATTGCCTTGAACTCGACGATCTGCGCTTCGATCTCTGCGGCTTCGTCGATGATCTTCTGACGCTCAAGTGCAGCAAGCTGACGTAACTGCATCGCAAGAATCGCCTTGGCCTGATCTTCGTCAATCTCGAGCAACTTCATCAAACCGTCTTTAGCAGCGTCGGCACTTGCGCTCTTGCGAATCAATGCAATTACTTCGTCAAGTGCATCGAGTGCCTTTAGGTACGCGCGCAAAATGTGTGCGCGCTTTTCTGCCTGACGCAAACGGAATTGCGTGCGACGAACGATTACCTCAACCTGGTGGTGAACCCATTCACGGATGAAACCGTCGAGTGACAAAGTGCGCGGAACACCATCGACGAGCGCAAGCATGTTGGCGCTGAAGTTTTCGCGAAGCTGAGTGTGCTTGTACAGGTTCGCAAGCACAACCTTGGCGACCGCATCCTTCTTAAGAACGATTACGAGACGCTGGCCGGTGCGACCAGAAGTCTCATCACGGATGTCGGCGATGCCGGTGAGCTTTCCCAACTTGACCTGCTCGGCAATCTTCTCGGCCAAGTTGTCTGGGTTGACCTGGTACGGCAACTCGGTGACCACGAGGCAGGTGCGGTTGTGGATCTCTTCGACGTTGACCACGGCCTGCATGGTGATCGAGCCGCGACCGGTGCGGTAAGCCGCCTCGATGCCGCTTCGGCCCAAGATCTCGGCTCCGGTAGGAAAATCAGGGCCCTTGATTCGCTCAATCAGCGCCTCGAGCAGAGCCTCTGGGGTGGCATCTGGGTTCTCCAGGTACCACTGGGCACCCGAAGCAACCTCGCGCAGGTTGTGCGGCGGGATGTTCGTGGCCATACCCACGGCGATACCGATCGAGCCGTTGATCAGCAGGTTTGGAATGCGGCTAGGCAAAATGGTCGGCTCTTGGGTGCGGCCGTCGTAGTTGTCTTGGAAGTCGACGGTGTCTTCGTCGATGTCGCGAACCATCTCCATAGCCAGCTGTGCCATGCGGCATTCGGTGTATCGAGGAGCAGCGGCAGGGTCGTTACCTGGCGAACCGAAGTTACCCTGACCTGCGACCAATGGGTAGCGCAGGTTCCAGTCTTGAACCAGACGAACAAGCGTGTCGTAAATAGCGCCGTCACCGTGCGGGTGGAACTGACCCATGACATCGCCGACTACGCGCGAGCACTTGCTGAATTGCTTATCTGGTCGATAGCCACCGTCGTACATCGCATAGATCACGCGTCGGTGCACTGGCTTAAGTCCGTCGCGCACGTCTGGCAACGCACGACCGACGATGACGCTCATCGCGTAGTCGAGGTAGCTGCGCTGCATTTCGACCTGAAGGTCGACCTGCTCTACGTTGTCGTGTGTCGGGTTCTGTTCGTCTGACATTTTGTCTGCCTTGTTTTCGTCTTTAAAAAATTTTTAGATGTCGAGGAATCGAACGTCTTTTGCGTTTTGCTGGATGAATGCGCGACGTGCATCGACATCGTCACCCATCAGAGTGCTAAAGATTGCATCTGCACGTGCAGCGTCGTCGAGAGTGACCTGGAGCAAAGTGCGACGAGCAGGATCCATAGTGGTGTCCCACAGTTCGTCGTAGTCCATTTCGCCAAGACCCTTGTAACGCTGAATCGCATTCTCTTTAGGAATCTTGCGGCCAGCTGCCTGTCCTTCGGCGAGGCGACGATCACGTTCTTCGTCGCTGTAAACATATTCGTGCTCTGCGTTCGACCACTTGATTCGATATAGCGGTGGCTGTGCAAGATACACGTAACCGTGTTCGATCAGCTTCGGCATGTAGCGGAACAACAGGGTCAACAACAAAGTTCGAATGTGTTGACCGTCAACATCGGCGTCGGCCATCAAAACAATCTTGTGATAGCGAACCTTTGCAATGTCGAACTCTTCACCGATACCGGTACCGAATGCAGTGATGAGCGACTGCACTTCGGTGTTCTGAAGCGCGCGATCTAGTCGAGCCTTCTCAACGTTCAATACTTTTCCGCGCAGCGGCAGGATTGCTTGCGTCTCCGGATCGCGACCGCGCATTGCCGAACCACCAGCCGAGTCACCCTCGACTAGATAGATTTCGCTGCGTTCTGGGTCGCGGCTCGAGCAGTCGCGAAGCTTGCCTGGCATGCCCATCGATTCGAGCAAGCCCTTGCGGCGAGTGGCCTCGCGGGCCTTGCGAGCAGCCTGGCGAGCAGTAGCCGCCTGGATCGCCTTGCGAACAATGTCTTTTGCAACGTTCGGGTTGCTACCCAGCCAGTCACCAAATTGCTCGTTCACAACTTTCTGAACGAACGCCTTCGCTTCGGTGTTGCCAAGCTTGGTCTTGGTCTGACCTTCGAATTGCGGTTCGGAAATTTTTACAGAGATGACCGCGGTCAATCCTTCGCGGCAGTCATCGCCGGTTAGGTTCTCATCTTTTTCTTTAAGCAAGTTGGTCTGACGTGCGTACTTGTTAATCAACGAAGTAAGCGCCGCACGAAAACCTTCTTCGTGAGTTCCGCCTTCGTGAGTGTTGATTGTGTTCGCGTATGTGTGCACCGACTCGTTGTAACCGTTGGTCCACTGCATTGCGATTTCTACAGAAAGGTTTTTCTCTTTGGTCTCGCCTTCAATCGCGATGATCTCTGGATTAACAACTTCAACCTTCTTAGTTGAGTTCAAATATTCGACGTAGTCCTGCAGACCCTTTTCATACAGATAGGTGTCTTCGCGACCACTGCGCTCATCGAACAACGAAATCTGAAGACCCTTGTTCAAGAAGCACATCTGCTGAAAACGCGCGCGCAAAGTTTCGTAGTCGTACTCAACGGTTTCGAAAATATCTGGGCTGGCCAAAAATTCGATTACGGTACCGGTGGTGTCGGTTGCAGGGCCCTGCTTAACCGGACCGGTCGGAACACCAATCTTGAACTGCTGGGTCCACAGGTGTCCGTCGCGCGCAACGACTGCGCGCAGCTCGGTGGAAAGTGCGTTCACCACGGATGCGCCCACACCGTGCAGACCACCTGACACTGCGTATCCGCCGCCGCCGAATTTTCCTCCGGCGTGAAGAACTGTTAGTACGACCTCGAGAGTCGACTTCTTTTCGGTTGGGTGCTCAGCGACAGGAATGCCGCGACCGTTGTCTTCACAACGAATCCAGCCATCCTTGGTGATTGTGACATTGATCTGATCGCAGTAGCCGGCAAGCGACTCATCTACAGCGTTATCGACAATTTCGTAAACCAGGTGGTGTAGACCACGGGGACCAGTGGAGCCGATGTACATGCCCGGGCGTTTGCGAACCGCCTCGAGGCCCTCAAGAACTTGGATATTTCCGGCGTCGTACTCGGCCGGTTTCGCCTTATTTTCGGGTGCGTTCATATTGAGTTACTGCTCCTTTTTGCTGGATTAGGCCCACTGAACTGCGCCTCAAAGGCGACTGATATTCGGGGTTGCTAACCCTTAAATTTTACCCCCGCCGCCGACATTCTTTTGACACGGCTCACATGCCTCTCGGCCTTTATTTATCTAGGATGCACGCCCGCGGTTAAAGCAAAAACGGGCTCATTTCTGAGCCCGTTTTCGTTGAAGAAATTTACTTCTTGCCGACAACCTGAAGGGTCACCTTGGCAACCAATCCACCGGTTAGGTGAACTAGTGCGGTGTGGTCTCCGGTGGTGCGGATTGGCGAAGGGATCTCGATCTTCTTCTTGTCTAGCTCGCCGATGCCAGCGGTAGCAACCGCAGCAGCAACGTCTGCAGTCTTGACTGCACCGAATAGACGGCCGCCAACACCTGCCTTGACGCCAAGACGGATCGACTTCTCTTCGAGTCGGGCCTTTAGAGCCTGTGCCTCTTCAGCGGTGGCAATTGCGCGTGCCTCGCGAGCCGACTTGATCTGCTCGACCTGCTTCTCGCCGCCCTTGCTCCATAGCACTGCGAATCCGCGAGGAAGAAGGTAGTTACGTGCGTAACCGTTCTTTACCTCAACGACGTCGCCAGCTGCGCCCAGGCCAGTTACCTGGTTAGTCAAAATTAGTTTTGCCATGATGCTTACTCCTTAGCGACCTGCACCGGCGTATGGCATAAGAGCCATCTCGCGTGCGTTCTTGACGGCCTTGGCGATTAGGCGCTGCTCCTGAACAGAGACGCCAGTGATGCGACGAGAACGAATCTTGCCGCGATCTGATACGAACTTGCGCAAGGTGGCGATGTCCTTGTAGTCGATTACGCCAACCTTGATTGCCTTAACAGGAGCTAGCTTCGCGTTCTTCGCGTTGCGAGCTGCCTTACGGCGGATGTCTGACTTTCCAGCCATGATCTTCTCCTAATTAAAAAATTTGTTAGAACGGGGTGTCGTCTGCGCCAGCGTCAGAGCCTGGGTTTGCCCAGCCTGCATCGGCGACCGACTTGGTAGGGGCGCTGCCCCATGGGTCGTTGTTGGCAACTGCAGGTGCTCCACCTTCGCGAGCGCGACGGGTGACAACTGCGGTGGCGCTACGTAGCGACGGACCGATCTCTTCGATCTCGAGCTCAAGCGAAGCGCGAGCCTCGCCCGATGCGGTCTGGTACGCGCTTGGAGCCTTGAGGCGGCCAGTTACGACAACACGAGTGCCCTTAGTGAGCGACTGTGCAACGTTCTCAGCTACTTCACGCCATGCGGTGCAGCGAACCCAAACGGTTTCGCCGTCTTCCCACTGGCTGGTGTTGCGGTTAAAAGTACGTGGAGTCGAACCGACATTCACGCTAACCACTGCAACGCCACCCTGGGTGTAACGCAACTCTGGGTCGGCACCTAGGTTGCCAACGATGGTTACGTTTACTTCACCGGCCATGGTTACTTGGCTGCCTTAGCAGACGGCTTACGAGCAGTCTTCTTCTCAGCAAACTCGTCCTTGGTGATCTCTGGGATCGAACCTGACTCGATGGTGAAAGTGACTTCGTCAGCACGCAACACCTTGGTGCGCATAACTGCTTCAGAGATCTTTAGCTGGCGGTCCAACTCGATGACGTCATCTGAGTTTGCAGTCATGTTGACAACTGCGTAGATGCCTTCGCTCTTCTTGTTGATTTCGTAAGCCAAACGACGGCGGCCCCAAATGTCAACCGACTCAATGGTGCCTTTACCATTGCGGATTACATTCAGGAACTTGTCGAGGCTCGGAGCAACGGTTCGCTCGTCGACTGATGGGTCGAGAATTACCATGAGCTCGTATTTGTGCATGATTCACCCACCTCCTTCGGACTAAACGGTCATGGGACTTCCATGACAGGAGGGTTAATTGCACGTGCCCAGAAAGGGCAACCTGTCGAGTTTACCGACTAGCCCACCAGGCAAGCAAGCGAGTTTTCGCTTCTTCTGGGCCCAGTTGGCCCTCTTCGATGCGCAATTCGAGCAGGTAGTTGTAGGCCTCGCCAACCTCGCGACCGGGCTTGAGGTCGAGAATCTCCATGATTGCCTGGCCGTCTAGGTCGGGGCGCATTGCATCGAGTTGTTCCTGTTCGGCAATCACACGGATGCGCGCCTCGAGGTCGTCGTATGCGTGGCTCAGGCGCTCGGCCTTGCGCTTGTTGCGCGTGGTGACGTCGGCTCGAGTTAGCGCATGAAGACGAACCAGTTGATCGCCGGCGTCGCGAACGTAACGGCGTATCGCTGAGTCGGTCCAAGCCTGGTCGCTGTAACCAAAGAAGCGCAGGTGCAGCTCAATCAAGCGGAAAACGGCCTTGATGGTGTCGTTGTCGAACCTAAGTTCTTGCATGCGCTTCTTGGTCAGTTTCGCCCCGACGATGTCGTGGTGATAGAACGAAACCCCGCCGCCCGACTCGAGCTTGCGGGTCGCTGGTTTGCCCACGTCGTGCATGAGCGCTGCAAAGCGCAGCACAAAGTCGGCCTTCAACTCGTAGTCGCGCTCGTAATCGATCGCCTGGTCGAGCACGGTCAGCGTGTGCTCGAAGACATCCTTGTGGTGGTGGTGTTCGTCGACCTCGAGTTTCAGCGCAGGAATCTCGGGTAGCACGATGTCGGCCAAGCCGCTGTCGACAAGTACCTCAATACCCTTGCGCGGATTCTTGCCGCAGATCAGTTTCACGAACTCGTCGTGCACACGCTCGGCCGAAATGATTTCGATTCGCGATGCCATCGAGCGCATAGCCTCGAAGGTCTCTGGTTCGATTTCGAATTCGAGTTGAGAACTGAATCTGGCGGCACGCATCATGCGCAATGGGTCGTCGCTAAACGAGTCCTCCGGTTTGCCCGGGGTGCGCAAAGTGCCCCCAAGCAGATCCTTCAGGCCATCGAATGGGTCAACAAAGACCTTCTCGGGCAAACGGAGCGCCATCGAGTTGACCGTAAAGTCGCGGCGCAACAGGTCTTGGGTCAGGTCTTTGCCAAAACGCACCTCTGGCTTGCGACTGTCACGGTCGTACTTGTCAGCTCTATAGGTAGTGATCTCGATCTGGTCATTTCCGATGCGAGCGCCGATGGTTCCGAACTCGCGACCGATGTCCCAGTGGGCATCAACGATCGGCTTGATGATAGCCAAAATCTCATCAGGTGTGGCCGTGGTCGTAAAGTCCAGATCCGGTGAGACCCGTCCCAGGAACGCATCGCGCACCGGGCCGCCGACGAGGGCCAGTTCGTGTCCGGCATCCTTGAATCGTTGACCGAGTTGCGCAAACAGAGGCGAATCAGTGGTTTTCTCGAGATTCGCCAGCGCCTGAGCCACTGTCTGCATGCCTCAATCGTGCCACAGGCCATTCCCAGCCCCGCGCCTAAACTTGCCTTTATGACCCAAGCCGGCTCAAGTAATTCGCGACCACGTGTCGCCGAAACTTCTGCTGGCGGTTTTGTTCTCAAGGATGACGGCTCAAACGAGATCGCCCTTATCGCCCGGCTGACCCGTGGTGGCCGCCTCGAATGGTGTATTCCCAAGGGTCACCCAGAAGGCAACGAGACCTACGAACAGGCGGCGGTTCGCGAAATTTTCGAAGAGACCGGCCTGCGCGTCGAAATCGTCGAGCCACTCGGACAAATCAGCTACGAGTTCAATGTCGGCCCGAAGACCGTGGTCAAGACCGTGCACCACTTTCTTATGCGACAAGTCGGCGGCGATTTGACGGTCGAAAACGACCCGGATCACGAGGCAGAAGAAGCTGCTTGGTGTTCACTCGACAAGCTAGAGAAGCAACTTAGTCACTACAACGAACGCAAACTCGCTCGCAAAGTAATCGAGTGGGTGACCGCACAGTGAAAAAAATCGCTAGACAGTTTTTGACTCTTTCACTCGCCGCAGCACTTTCACTTTTGGCTCCAACCACGGCACACGCAATTGAAACTCCGAACGATGCGCCATCGGTTCGAATCGTTCCGGGTAGCGATATCAATTTGCTTTCATCGTCATCGGCGATTCCGATTCGCATTCAAAATGATTTCGACGTTGACGTTCGCGTTCAGGTTCACGCACTGACCACCAATGGAAGAATTTCTGTTCCGGGAGCAATCGAAGTTAACGTTCCTGCTGGTACCGCGATCACCGCGAAGCTTCCGGTCAATGCAACTTCTACCGGCCAGGTCGATCTCGTCGTCTGGCTCGAAACCTTTTCTGGACTGAGCCTGAACAGCAAGACCACGATTCACATCAACGTGAACCCGGATGCAGAGACCGCTATTGTGGTTAGCTTCGGCGTCTCGGTGGCCGCGCTTCTTACCTTCGGTGTGATTCGCACGTTGCGCAAACGTCGGGCGATTGCATCGTGAGTATTTTCAAGTCTTCGATGCTGATGGCGAGCGGCACTGTGTTGTCGCGTGTGCTTGGATTCGCACGTTCGGTTTTGTTAGCCATGGCTATCGGCGTCACCACCAATGCCGCCGACGCTTTTGGTGTTGCCAACCAGTTGCCGAACAATGTTTACGCAATCATCGTCGGTGGCGTGCTGCAGGCAGTTTTGGTTCCGCAGATCGTTCGCGCACGTTCGCACGCCGACGGCGGCAAGGCTTATGTCGATCGTCTGCTGACCTTTATCCTGACGATCTTCTTGGTCACCACGCTCGTCGCCACAGTGGCCGCCCCCTTGCTGGTTCGGCTCTACACCGCGGGTTGGCAAGCAGACCAGCTCGCTCTGGCCACCGCTTTCGCCTACTGGTGCTTGCCGCAGTTGTTCTTCTACGGTCTGTATTCGTTGCTCGGCGAAGTGCTCAACGCCCGCAGCAAGTTCGGCCCGTTTACCTGGGCACCTGTGCTCAACAACGTCGTTTCGCTCGCTGGGCTCATCGCCTACATAGTCATCTTCGGCACCGACCCAACCGGCAAACACTCGGTCACCTCGTGGAGCGAGCTGCAGATCACTTGGCTCGCTGCAAGTGCCACCATCGGTGTCGCGGCTCAAGCTCTCATTTTGTTTGTTGCCTGGAAGCGCATTGGGCTCACGCTCAATCTCAATTTCAAGTGGCGCGGCTTCGGTTTGCGTCCAGCACTTAAAACTGCAACCTGGTCACTCGGCATGGTTGTCGTCACTCAGCTCGGTGGTTTGGTGCAGACCATCGTCGCATCTAGTGCGGTTAATGAACGCAGCGAAAATGTAGCGATCGCATCCGTGGCCGCGGCGTCAATCGGCTGGTTAATTTTCATGTTGCCGCACAGCGTCGCAACGGTTTCGATTGCGACCGCATATTTCACAAGGATGTCGACTCACGTGCAAGAGCAGCGCATCGATTTGCTCAAGAACGATCTCGCTGCCGGATTGAGAACGATTGCGTTGATCTCTGCAATCGCATCTTCGGCACTAATTGTTTTGGCCTATCCGATCTCGCGAGTTTTTGTCGGTGAGTATCCGGCGACGGTTGCCCTCGGCAACGTTGTGATTGCTCTAATGATCGGTCTGCTGCCGTTCAGTTTTGTTTTCATGATGCAGCGTGCGTTCTACGCGCTCGAAGACACTCGCACTCCGTTCATCTTTACTTGCATTCAAATCGGTTTGCACATGCTGGGCTCAACACTTATTTACTTCTACGCCGATCACCGTTTCACGGTTGTCGCGCTGTCGTTGTTAACCTCGCTCACCGTGACCGTTCAGGCTGTTACCGCATACCTGTTCCTGCGTCGCCGGGTTGGCTCTTTCGAAGGTCACGCAATCGCATCGACCATCGCGCGTTTCGTCTTGGCGGCTTCGGTTTCTGGCCTGGCCGGCTGTGGTGTGCTCCAGGCTTTGGGTGGCACTAGTGAGGGCGCATTCGCGGTTAAGTCGATTGCGACATCGTTGTTGGTCGACGCGCTCGTCGGTTTCGTAATGGTTGCCAGCTACGTAGTCATGCTCGGCGCTCTCCGAGTGCCCGAGGTGACCAAGGCTATTTCGTCAGCCAGGGGAATACTGCGCAAATAAAATTGCTTTTAGTTCATGGCGAGCAATCGCCTTTCAAGGAGTAATTGTGCGCGACGTCATCATCATCGGTTCAGGCCCTGCGGGCTGGACTGCGGCTATCTACACGGCCCGAGCCGGCCTAAAGCCGCTATTGATCGCGTCGTCGGTCGAGCCTGGTGGCGAGCTAATGAAGACCACCGAAATCGAGAATTTCCCTGGTTTTCCTGACGGCCTAATGGGCCCAGACCTAATGATGAACATGCAGGCTCAGGCCGAGCGCTTTGGCACCGAGGTGCTGCTCGACGACGTAACCGAGGTCGAATTGAAGGGCGATGTAAAGATCGTCAAAACCGGCGGCGGCGAGACCTTTGAGGCCAAGGCCGTGATCATCGCGACGGGTGCCGCCTACCGTGAGCTTGGCCTAGACCGCGAGCGCGAACTCAGCGGCCACGGTGTTTCGTGGTGCGCAACCTGCGACGGCTTTTTCTTCAGAGAGAAGGCAATCGCGGTTGTCGGCGGCGGCGATTCGGCGATGGAAGAGGCAATGTTCCTCACCAAGTTCGGCACCAAGGTTTACGTGATTCACCGCCGTGACTCGTTCAAGGCGTCAAAGACCATGCAAGACCGCGTCATTTCGAACGAAAAGGTTGAGGTTGTCTACAACACCGAGGTCACTGAACTTGTGGGCAGCCCAAACCTGACCGGCCTAAAGCTACGCAACACTGTCGACGGCTCAACGAGCGAGCTCGCCGTCGAAGGCCTGTTCATCGCGGTGGGTTCCGACCCTCGCGTGTGGTTGTTCGAGAACCAGCTAGAACTAACTGATCAGAAGTTCATCAAGGTTGACGGTCGCTCTTCGCGCACGAGCATCCCTGGTGTCTTCGCCGCCGGCGACGTCATCGACCCGACCTACCGCCAGGCCATTACCGCAGCAGGATCCGGATGCGTCGCCGCACTAGATGCAGAAGCGTATCTACAGGGTCACTAAGACCAAAAACTAATCGGAGAAAAGATGAGCAAGAACGTAACCACAGCAAGCTTCGAAGCAGATGTCTTGAACAGCGCTCGACCAGTCTTGGTCGACTTCTGGGCCGAGTGGTGTGGTCCGTGCCGCATGGTTTCGCCGATTGTTGATCAGATTGGTCTCGAGCACGCCGACAAGATTTCCGTCGTGAAGGTGAACGTCGACGAGGAGCCAGAGCTCGCAATGAAGTACAACATCACCGGCATTCCTGCTCTCAAGGTTTTCGTCAACGGCGAAGTTGTTAAAGACATGGTCGGCGCAAAACCTAAGCCTGTACTTGAGCAAGATTTGGCCAACTGGCTAAAGTAGGTAAATGTCTGAAGCCCGTTCACAGAGCACCAACTTTGATTCATGGTTGGACTCCTACGCCGAACGAGCCCACACCCTTTCTGTCTCTGAGGTTCGCGCCCTTTTCGCCGTCGTCTCTCGCCCAGAGGTAGTTTCACTCGCAGGTGGCATGCCTTATGTTGCAGCCCTGCCAAAAGACCTGATCGCCAAGGCCTACGACTCAATGATGTCGCGCAAGGGCAACTTGGCAATTCAATACGGCGGTGGCCAGGGCGATGCCGAGCTGCGTGAGCAGCTTCGCGACATCATGGCCCTCGAAGGCATCAACGCCTCGCCCGACGATGTCGTAGTCACCACCGGATCGCAGCACGCACTCGACCTAGTCGCCGGCCTGTTTCTAGACGAGGGCGACGTGGTTTTGGCCGAAGGCCCTAGTTACGTTGGTGCAATCGGCATCTTTAGGCACTACCAGGCGCACATCGAGCACGTTTACACCGACGACCAGGGCATCTCGCCTGAGGCCCTGCAAGAAGCCATCGACAATATGAAGGCCCAGGGCCGTCGTATCAAGTTCCTCTATTTGGTACCGAACTTTGCCAACCCTTCGGGCGTGACGTTGGCAGCCAAGCGTCGCCCGCAGATCATCGAAATTTGCAAGCGCGAGCACATTCTGGTTCTCGAAGACAACCCGTACGGCCTGCTCTACTTTGGCAAGCCGGTTCCCGATGCCCTTCGCAGCATGGACGACAACGTCATCTATCTGGGCTCGTTCTCAAAGATTCTCGCGCCTGGCTTTAGAGTCGGCTACGTTTTGGCCCCGCCGGCGCTGCGCGAAAAGATCGTTTTGGCCCAAGAATCGGCTCTGCTTTGCCCTTCATCGTTCTCACAGATGCTCATCAGTGAGTATTTGGCCGTAGCCGACTGGCGCGCCCAGGTCGACACCTTCCGCGGGGTTTATCGCGAGCGCCGCGACGCTGCCCTCGAAGCCATGGCCGAGTACCTGCCTGGGCTAAAGACCACCAAACCAGATGGCGGTTTCTACCTCTGGGTCGACCTGCCTGAGGGCGTCGACTCGAAGGCCATGTTGCCGTTGGCCGTTAAAGAGCTTGTCGCATACACGCCTGGTACTGCCTTCTTCGGCGACGGAACCGGTCACGGCCAGCTTCGAATTTGCTACAGCTTCCCGACTCCAGAGAACCTCAAAGTCGGAATCAAACGATTGGCAACGACGATCAATCGACAGACCGAGCTGCTCGAAACCTTCGGCAAGAAAGCAAAGTCATGATTTCTAAGGGCAAGACCAAAAGCAAACTAAAGATCATGGTGCTCGCCGGTGGCATCTCGCACGAACGCGATATTTCACTGCGCAGTGGTCGTCGCGTTGCCGACGCACTTCTCGATGTCGGAGCAACCGTTGTCATTCGCGAACCCGACGACAAGCTGCTTTCAAACATTAAGAAAGACAAGCCGGATGTCATTTGGCCGTGTCTGCACGGCGCCAGCGGCGAAGATGGCGCGCTACGTGATGTTCTCGCACTAACCGGAGTTCCATTCGTTGGCGCAACAGCAAGTGGTGCGCGCATGGCCTGGGATAAATCGATTGCCAAGATTCTTGTCGAACAAGCGGCAATTCAAACTCCAGCTTCGGTAACTCTGCCTAAAGAAACTTTCCGTGAACTAGATGCCGATGGTGTGCTCAAGGCAATCACGAGCACACTGAGTTTTCCGTTGGTTGTGAAACCGGCTCGCAGTGGTTCTGCTCAGGGCGTCACCATCGTAAAGAAGGCCGACGAACTCGGTCACGCGATGATCGATGCATACGTTTACTGCGATGTTGCAATTGTTGAGAAGTTTGTCGACGGAACCGAACTTGCAGTCTCGGTTGTTGACCTTGGTAAAGGCCCGATTGCACTTCCCGCGGTTGAGATTGAGCCCGTCTCTGGTCGCTTCGGCTACCAGGAGCGTTACACCGCAGGCGAAACCAACTACTACGTTCCGGCTCGAGTAACTAAAGCCGTTGCCGAACGTGCAGCGAAGGTTGCAATCGCAGCGCATGAAGCATTGGGTTTGCGCCACCTGTCTCGTGTCGATTTGATCGTCGACAAAAAGGGTGTCATCTGGTTCTTGGAGGCCAATGTCTGCCCTGGTCTTACCGAGACCTCGCTCGTACCTCAGGCGATTACGGCAGAAGGCTCGACTCTCGGATCGGTCTACCTTTCGCTCGCCGAAGCAGCACTGCGCCAACGCAACTAGTTTTGCTCCCTGGTTAGCGTTACGCGCTACTCGCGTTTATAGCTCGCGGTTTACTCCGAGCTTGTCGAAGATGCGGAACAAATCTTGCATCGAAACAAACTGAATCTTGATCTCGCCGCTCTTCTTGCCAAGCTTGATGCTTGCTTTGGTGTCGAGTGCATCGCCGAGTCGTTTCGACAATTCATCTAGGCCGGTCTGCTTGGTGCCAAGAGTGACGGTGCCCTTCTTGGTTGCACCCGATGCGGGGTCGATCGCGATTTGCTCTTCGAGGTTACGCACGGTGAGATTCTTTTTGATTGCCTGGTCGGCCCAGTAGACCATGCGGTCATCGGTTTTCGCGGAAAGGATCGCGCGCGCTTGTCCTGCGCTAAGTGCGCCTCCGGCGACCTTTAACTTGATCGAATCAGGAAGCAAAAGCAAACGAATCGTGTTTGAAATTTGCGGACGCGAACGACCGATCTTCTTCGAAAGTTCTTCTTGCGTGATTCCAAAGTCGGCCATCAACTGCTGATACGCGCTCGCTTCTTCGAGCGCGTTCAAGTTGCTGCGGTGCAAGTTTTCGAGCAACGCATCGCGCAGCATGTTCTCGTCGGCTGTTTCACGAACAACCGCAGGAATAGTTTCTTTGCCAGCCAGGCGCGATGCACGCCAGCGACGTTCACCCATGATGAGTTCGTACTTGCCCTTGGCGTTCGGGTTCGAACGAACCACGATTGGCTCGAGCACACCGAATTCGCGAATCGAGTGTGAGAGCTCGTCCATTGCCTCTTGTTCGAATTCACTACGAGGTTGCTTCGAGTTCGGAGTGATGTCCTCGAGTTTGATTTCGAGAAGGCTCAAACCAGGCACCGAGACCAACGGGGCAGTGCCGCCCTCAGGGATGCCACCAAAGAAGACGTCGATCGGACGCGATGCATCCGGTTTCATGTCTGGAATCAGTGCGCCGATACCGCGGCCGAGGCCACCTTTCTTATCTGCCATCTTTTTCTCCTCTGATTGCAATTTCGCCAGCCGCCTCGAGATACGCGATTGCGCCCGGAGAGCTTTGGTCATAAGTAACTACGGTCTGCGAGTACGAAGGCGCCTCAGACACCTTGACCGAACGAGGGATGACCGTGTCTAGGGTCACCTGCGGAAAGTGGGTTCTGACATCTTCAGCCACTCCGGTTGCCAATCGGGTGCGGGTGTCATACATGGTGAGCAGGATCGTAGAAATCGCAAGCTCTGGGTTGGTCATCGACTTGACCAAGGTGATGTTCTCAAGCAGCTGACTCAATCCCTCGAGCGCGTAGTACTCGCACTGAATGGGAATTAGCACTTCATTCGCTGCCGAAAGAGCGTTGAGAGTCAGTGCCCCGAAGCTCGGCGGGCAGTCGATCAGCACGTAGTCAGGGGCGATCGCTGCGGTGGAAATGTAGTAATCGAGCGCGCGCTTGAGGCGATATTCGCGACCGACTGCAGAAACTAGCTCGAACTCGGCACGCGAAAGCGCGATCGTGGCCGGAATGCCGATCAAGTTTTCTGACTCAGAAGATTGTTGAATGACTTCCTCGAGAGGCTTGTCACCGCGTAGAACGTCGTAGATGCTGACCACGTTTCCGTGGTGTTCCAGGTTCAAAGCGGTCGAGGCATTGCCCTGGGGGTCGAGATCAATCACCAGGACGCGAGCGCCTTTGATTGCAAGAGCAGAAGCCAGGTTTACGACACTGGTGGTCTTACCGACGCCGCCCTTTTGATTCGAAACGGCAATGATGCGAGTTTTCTTCGGCTTAGGAAAGTCGAGGGCGCGGACTTTAGCCAAGCGAGACGTGGTCTCAGACAGCTCGCGAGCCAATGGGGTTGAGACAGTAATCGGGGCCTGTGGATCCACAAAGCCACCCGATTGGTCAGATTCCCCGAAATGTTTCACGTGAAACGCTGCCTAGATCTTCTCGGTCTTGCCGACCGAATCGGCCGGAACCTGCCAGCCAGTTGGTTCGGGGGATGCCTCGTTGCGGCCAAGCGGGTAGCCCAGAGTTGGCACAACGCTTGGCTTGGTCGCCGATTCGCGTTCAGCCTCTGGCATCTGGTTTTCTGACATTGTTCTCCCGAACTATTTATAGGTTCAGACTAACTTAGTGCGCACGACAGACGTCGGTTCAGGCAGGAAATTGGTGCCAACTTGAACAATTTCGAAGTCGGCAATGCCCAATTTCTTAGCCAATTTCTTGCTTTCGTCGATTTCTTCAGCGGCCTTCGAGCCCTTTAGGGCGATAACTTCGCCGCCATTGCGTGTGAGTGGGACAGTCATTTTCAAGAGCTTTGGCAGGGCAGCAACGGCTCGGGCGGTCACCTGATCGAAGACTTGGCCGACATCTTCGGCTCGAGCTCTAATGATTTCAACATTGGACAGCCCTAGCTCGGCAACCATTTGCTTGAGCCAATCGGAGCGGCGTTCCATTGGTTCAATGAGGGTGAAGTGGGCAGCCGGCTGGGCCAAGGCCATTGGAATTCCTGGCAATCCTGCCCCTGAACCTACGTCGGCAACCGAGGATCCAGCTGGTACCAACTCAGCCACCACGGCCGAATTCAGTATGTGGCGGCTCCAGAGTTTGGGCATTTCGCGTGGGCCCAGCAAGCCAAGCAGGTCGGAATCGCGAACCAAGGCCTGAAAGTAGGCTCTTGCCGAATCGGTGTTTGCCCCGAAAATCGCCTGCGCGGCGGCCGGCTCAACCTCTGGTGCGAATTCGCCATCCATGTTGGGATGTTTCACGTGAAACGTTAGGCGAGCTTGATGACGATGTGGCGATCTTTGCCTTCGCCCTCAGACTCCGAGACCAGACCAGCCTCGGCAACCAAATCGTGAACGATCTTGCGCTCGTATGACGACATCGGCTTCATGTGCACAGGTTCTTCGGTGTCCTTGACCTTGGCGACAAGCTTGCCGACGATGCGGTTCAAATCATCCACTCGAGCCTGGCGCGAACCGCCAATGTCGAGAATCAACCGGCTAAACGAATTGGTTTTGACCTGAACGGCAAGGCGGGTGAGTTCCTGCAGTGCCTGAACGGTCTCTGGCGCCGAAATCAGGCTCAGGTTGCTGTCGCCGTCTGCGGTAATCGAAACGTAGGCGCGCGCCTCACGAACATCGATCTCAATGTCGCCATCGAGGTCGAAAATGTCCAACAGTTCTTCTAGATAGTCGGCAGCGATCTCGCCTTCTTCTTCGAGGGCCTTTGCGCTATCTTTCGTTACCGAACTATTGCTCTCGGTCTCGTCGGTCGACGCCTCGATCTGTTCGTTTTCGGTGACTTCTGGGTTCTGCTCGTCTGACATGACTACCCCTTCTTCTTGGCGCGCTTCTTGCCGACCGGCTGTTCGCGCTGAGTGTTTACGATTTCGGTTTCTTCAAGCAAAACGTCTGCCGCAGTAACAGGCTCACCCTTCTTGAGCTTGCCCTTGCGTGCCAGGCGCTCTTCGCGCTGACGGTGTGCGATTGATCCTGGTGTTGGCATGTTGCGAATAACTAGGAACTGCTGACCCATGGTCCAGAAGTTCGAAGTCAACCAGTAGAACATGACACCGAGTGGGAACGAAATACCAGAGATCATGAACACAACCGGGAACACATACAGCATGATCTTCTGGGTCTGTGCGTACTGGCTGTTGTTCACATCAGGGTTTTGGTTCTTCGCAAGAATCTGCTTTTGAGTAATGAACTGAGTTGCAGTCATCACCAACACCATTACTGCTGCAAGAATCTGCACGTTCATGCTCTGCGCGGTCAAGAAAGTTTCTGAAAGGCGCGCACCGAACAAAGTTGCAGAACTGAATGACTTGGCCATTTCTGCAGTTAAGAATGCGACGCCCTGCTTGTCGTGCTGTGCGCCGTTAAGAGTGAAGAACAATGCCGCAAAGATCGGCATCTGCAAAAGCAACGGCAAGCAAGAGCTCAATGGGTTCGAACCGGTGCGCTTGTAAAGCGCCATCTGCTCAGCGGCAAACTTTTCACGCGATTCGCGATCGGTCTTGCCCTTGTACTTCTTCTGTAGCTTCTGCAACTCGGGCTGCATCACCAGCATGTTTCGCTGACTCTTAATTTGTCGAACGAAAACTGGAATCAATGCGGCGCGAACAACCAACACCAAACCGATGATCGACAGCACCCAGGTGATACCTGCGTCTGGAGCTTGCGTTAGAAAACTGAACACCTTGTAGAACAAAACCAAGATGGCTTCGATTACCCATTTGACCGGGAGTAGCAAATCCATGACTAGCCCTTCGCTTTAGGCAGAACGAATCCTGCCTGGTTCACCCGGAATCTCTGCGATCCCGGTTTTACTTCGTCGACTCCGCCTTGAGCCCACGGGTTACACCGCAGTATTCGCCATCCGGTTAAAACCGAACCGGCGATTACTCCTCGTTGTTGCAACTGCCCTAATCCGTAAGCGGAACAGGTCGGGTGATATCTACAAACATCTCCGTACAGCGGAGAGATGATCTTTCGATAAACCTTCACCAGTGCAATCAACAAATTTCTTGGCATCAACCAAATGAATTCGAAAAAACTTTTCACTTGATTGGTTCCTTCAATCCCTTAGAAACCAGATTGAAAAATTCGTTGTGTAAAACTTCGAAGGATGCGGTCGCCGCCGATTGTTGCGCTCGAACTACGACCGAACATCCTTGTGTGGATTGATTTGCGATTAGCTCTCTGGCGATTGCGCGAAGTCTGCGCTTGACCATGTTTCGAACAACCGCATTACCCACGGTCTTGGCGACGACGAATCCGAACTTGGTTGCTTGCGCATCTGTTCGGGTTAGGTAGATCACCAAGTGGTTGCTGGCAAGTTTGCGACCAGTTTTTGTGGTCGTGCGAAAATCTTCGGCTGTAACCAGCCGGTTCTCGCGAGCCAGCACGGATGCTCTAACTAAGCCGAAAGCTCTGAACGGCCCTTGCGACGACGGGCTGCAAGAATTGCGCGGCCTGCGCGAGTCTTCATGCGCTCACGGAAACCGTGGGTCTTTGCACGACGACGGTTGTTCGGCTGAAATGTGCGCTTGCTCATAGCTGTACTCCAATTGAAAAATTGTGGAACCTGGATGGTGTCTCTCGACCTAAAGTTGCCGCCGATCCCCGAACAAGGCAACCTGTTAAACCTAGGCGAACAAAGGGCTCTGGGTCAAATCTTTTGGGCTAATTACCTCGAAATTAAAGACACGCCGAGCCGATTTGATATTTGCCCCCACTTATGACCAAAATGGCAATTCTTGATGCCTGTGAATAACTCGGCATCAAATCCACGGATTTATCCACAGTTTGTCCACAGGTTAAAAACTTTGTGGAAAACTATTTTGACTTTACGCAGACAGGGGGAACGACCATGGCCGAAGACCTAGCCGTCGCTGACCTCTGGCAGCGAGTGGTCGCTGACGTCAATTCTGACGAACGCCTAGATCGCAACATCCTTGCCTTCCTGGCACTAGCCGAGCCAAAGGGTATTTTGGGGGAGGCCATCTACATCGAAGTGCGCTCAGACCTGGCCCGAAACAAGATCGAACAGCTCCTTCGTCCAGCCATCGAGGCCGCCTTGGCTCGCGCCACAGATAACCCCGGTGCCAGCACCTTTGCCGTTACGGTCAACCCGAACCTGGTCTACCCACCTAGCATCGAGGTCGAAAGCCCCGATTTGCCTAGCGTTGAAGTCCCTGCCGGAGCATCGGTTGCCCCAATCGACGGCAATGACTCGCCGCTGAACCCGGAGCACACCTTCGACAGCTTCGTTATGGGTGCCTCTAACCGCATGGCCGTTGGAGCCGCTTTCGGAGTGGCCCGAGCCCCTGGTCGCAGCTACAACCCGCTATTTATCTATGGTGCGTCGGGTCTGGGTAAAACCCACCTTCTGCACGCGATTGGCAACTCGGTGCGCACCGAATACCCTCGCCTGCGCGTTCGCTACGTTTCAGCCGAAGAATTCACCAACGACTTCATCAACTCGCTTCGCGACAACCGAACCGCGGCCTTCCAGAACGAATATCGCCAGGCCGACGTTTTGATGATCGACGACATCCAGTTCTTGGCCGGTAAAGAGCAGACCCAAGAGGCGTTTTTCTACACTTTTGAGGCGCTAGCCCGACACAAGAAGCAGATCGTCATCACCTCGGACCAGCCGCCATCAAAGCTTTCGGGCTTCGAGGAGCGCCTAACCAGCCGCTTTGCCTCCGGTCTAAGCACGGATGTGCAGGCGCCGGAGCTCGAGACCCGTATCGCCATTTTGCGCAAAAAGGCCGAATATGACCGGGTTGATGTGCCCGAGGATGTGCTCGAGTACATTGCCAAGCGCGTTTCGAGCAACGTTCGAGAGATCGAGGGCGTTTTTAACGGTCTTTTGGCCTATTCTTCACTGCACAAGCAGCCGGTCAACATGGTCACTGTTCAGTCTGTTTTGAAGGACTACTCGCCAATTGGCCAGGACACCATCGTGACCGCGGCTGAAATCATTGCCCAGGTAGCTCGCTACTACAACATATCGGTCGACGAAATTCATGGTCAATCACGCGTTTCGGCCATTGCTACGGCCCGTCAGATCGCTATGTATCTCTGCCGCATGATGACCGACCTTTCTTTCCCAAAAATTGGGGAGATTTTTGGTGGAAAAGACCACACCACGGTCATTTATGCCTACGGCAAGATTGAGCGCGAAATCCGTAATCGTCGCGAGCTCTACAATCAAATCACCGAGATCCAGGACCGAATTAAGACCGTCCGTTAGCCTGTGGCTAAATCTGTGGAAAACTCGGGAAAACCCACCATTTCCAGTCAAATAAAGGCTTCTGGCTGTGGGTCAATTAAAAACTTTCCACAAGCAATCAACTTATCCACAGACTTATTAACAGCTGTGTAAACAAGTTTCACCATTGTAGTTTCCAGTGTTTTATTGGTCTTCAGCTGTTTATCCACAGTTTCCACAATGGTTATTAATGCAATTGAAATTAAATTGATCTTTTACTCAAACCAACCGGGGTGGTGCCCCGGATCCAAGCAAATTCTGGCTTTTGAGCATCCTTGTGAACTTTGATGTAGCCGCCTTATGCCAAAATGGGAACTCGACCCAATGGTCTTTTCTCAAAGTTAGGTTTTCCCTTGAAGTTTCAGGTAAATCGCGACGTCTTGAATGACGCAGTTGCTTTCGTAGCAAGGTTTTTGCCTCAGCGACCAACAAATCCAGCTTTTGGCGGCATTCTGATCGAAGCAGATGCAAATGCTGTTCGTCTTTCGGTTTTTGACCACAGAGTATCTGGCCAGGTAGAAATCATCGCCAAGGTTGAAAATTCTGGTCGAATCCTGATTTCAGGTCGTTTGCTTAGCGACTTGGTTAGCAAACTTCCTAATCAGCCGGTTGAATTCACTCTCAACGGATCAACTTTCCAGTTGGTTTGTGGAAACACCAAAGTCGGTTTTCCAACCATGGATGTCAACCAGTTCCCAACTCTTCCAGAGATTCCTAGCGTTAGTGGAACTATCTCGGCCGAAAGCTTTGGCACGGCAGTTCACCAGGCTTCCGTCGCGTCGCTACGAGACGAATTAGAGCCAATTTTCGCTTCGATCCAGCTAGAAACTTCGGGTACCGAACTTTCGCTGTTAGCAACCGACAAGTACCGCATGGCACTGGTTGAACTCGACTGGAATCCAAGCAGCAAAGAATCCGACGCAACCGTTATGGTTCCAACCAAGACTTTGCTCGAAGTAGCAAAAACTTTTGGAAACACCGGCGACATAGCAATCTCGATCATGAACAACGATGACCGACAGATGATTGCCTTCCAAGCACACAACAAATCGGTAACTGCCGGTTTGATCAAGGGTGGATTCCCTCCGATCAAGACCATGTTCTCAGCTGAGGTAAACAGCTACGCAATCGTTTCGAAGCAGGATCTACTCGAATCTGCTCGCCGCGCAATGTTGGTAGTCGACCGCGATCACCACATGCGTTTCATGTTCAACACAGATTCGATTTTGATCGAAACCAATCCTGGCGAATTGAACCAGGCCAGCGAACGTGTCGACGCCGAACTCGTGGGGGACCCACGCGCAATGGAACTTAAGCCGCAGTTTGTCATCGATGGTCTTTCCGGAATTCACACCGAGTTCGCAAAAATCGGTTTGACCAACATGCATGACAATCCCGCAAAGGCAAGCCCATTGCTTCTCGCTCCTCACACCGGCAAAGACGAAACAGCGGACAAGTTCCGTTACCTGTTGCAGCCACGACTTTTGTCAAACTAACTCGGAAGGCACTGACATGACACACATCGGACTAATTGGTCTTGGCAAGATGGGCGGCAACATGCGCCAGCGTCTTCGCAACAACGGCGTCGAAGTTACCGGTTACGCACGTACCCGCGATGTTTCAGACGTAGACAGCATTAAGGATTTAGTTGAGGCGCTTCCGGCTCCACGTACCGTTTGGGTAATGGTTCCTCACGGCAAGCCAACCGACGACGTTATCGACGAACTGATCAAGCACCTCGACAAGGGCGACCTGATTATTGAGGGTGGCAACTCGCGCTTCAGCGAAGACATCAAGCACGCTGCACAGTTAGCCGAACACGGCATCGGCTACCTTGACTGTGGTGTTTCGGGCGGCGTTTGGGGTCTCGAGAATGGTTACGGCCTAATGGTCGGCGGCGACAAGAACTTGGTCGAGCGCGCTATGCCAATCTTCGACGCACTTCGTCCAGAGGGTGCACGCGAAGAAGGCTTCGTTCACGTTGGCGATGTTGGCGCAGGTCACTACGCCAAGATGGTGCACAACGGTATCGAGTACGGAATGATGCAGGCGTTCGCCGAGGGTTACGAGCTGCTCGCCAAGAAAGACATTATCAAGGATGTTCACGGCACTTTCGCTGCATGGCAGCGCGGTACCGTCGTTCGTTCGTGGCTGCTAGATCTTCTGGTTCGCGCACTTGACGAAGATCCAAACCTAGACAAGATTCGCGGTTACGTCGAAGACTCAGGCGAAGGTCGCTGGACTGTCGAAGAGGCAATCGCTAACTCGGTTCCAATGCCGGTTATCACCGCTTCGCTATTCACTCGTTTTGCATCGCGCCAGGACGACTCACCTGCGATGAAGGCTGTTGCTGCATTGCGTCAGCAGTTCGGTGGTCACGCAGTTAAGTCAGCGGAGTAAATTCTTCGCGATCGCATTTCGCGATACGCAACTTGATTGGCGGGTGACTTATGCATGTAAAGCATTTGTCACTCGCCAATTTTCGTAACCACGCCTCTGCCGAAGTTGCTCTGCAACCCGGATTGAATTTGTTCATTGGCGAAAACGGTAACGGCAAAACCAACATCGTTGAAGCGATTGGCTTCTTGTCGACTCTTAACAGTCACCGTGTGGTGGGTTACGAAGCACTCATCGCACGAGATCAAAACAGCTCGGTGATTCGTGCACTAGCCCACAATGAAGGTCGCGATGTGCTCGTCGAATTCGAGTTGCACAAAGGTTTGCCAAATCGAGCACGAATAAACAAGAGCAACGTTGCGCGCACACGAGACGTGATCGGAACGATTCCAAGCGTCACTTTCGCACCCGAAGATATTGAACTGGTTAAGGGGCAACCGGGCGACCGACGAAAATTCATCGACGAACTTCTGGTGCAACTCAGTCCGCGTTTTGCAGGCGTGATCTCTGATTACGAACGAGTTCTGAAACAACGCAACACCCTGCTTCGAACCGCGAAGCAAACCGGAGCCAAGGGAACGGCCTTGGCCACCCTCGATGCCTGGGACGACCAGCTGGTTAAGTTCGGCGCAGAGCTGTCAGCGGCTCGGGTAGATCTTGCAGCCAAAATCACCCCAGCTTTGCGCGAGGCTTACCGCTCCATTTCGAACCAGGACCAGACGGTCTCGATCACCATAAAGTCGACCCTCGTCTCGGCCTTGAGCTTTGATGACGCGGATGCCGATCTTGCCGAACTGAGCGACGCCGACTACGAGGCCATCGCACAGCAGTTTCGAGACAAATTGGCCGAAGTTAGGCCGAAAGAACTCGAACGCGGCATCACCCTGATCGGCCCGCATCGCGACGACTTGGTACTGACCCTCAATGAAATGCCGGCCAAGTCGCATGCCAGCTCGGGCGAAATCTGGTCATACGCCATCGCACTTCGCTTGGCGTCGTTGGCGCTCATCCGGGAATCGAGTCACATTGGAGACCCAGTGCTGATTCTCGATGACGTTTTTGCCACCCTCGATGCCGGTCGCCGCGACCGCTTGGCTAACCTTGTGGCCAGCAACGAACAGGTTTTGATAACCGCGGCGGTGGCCGAAGATGTGCCGTCGAGCCTGAAGGCTAAGGTATTTCAGGTGAAGAAGGGCGGTGAGATCGATGGCTGAAGACTTTGCGCAAGAGTTTTACTTTCGCATGCGCGAGGCCGTGACCGGCCGACTATCTCGCGACGCTCGCCGCATTCGCGATAAGGCGCAATCAAAGTCGAAGCCGTTCGACAAGGGCCGTGAGCCAATCACTGCGGGTGGTGCGCTTGACGCCATGTTCGAGAACTTTCGTTGGCAGGGCAAGGTAGCCGAGGCGGAGCTTTTTACCCGGTGGACCGAGGTGGTCGGCGAAATGAATGCCAGCAACTCGCAGCCAGAAACCCTTGTTGACGGCACCCTAACCATTCGTTGCAAGTCGACGGCTTGGGCTACCCAGCTGCGCCTGATGCAAACCGAATTGTTAGGCAAGCTCAATCAGGCACATCCGACCCTGAAGATCGAAACACTGAAATTGCTTGGCCCTGATGCCCCATCTTGGAAGAAGGGTCCGCGATCGGTGCCTGGCCGAGGCCCACGAGACACCTACGGATAAAGGCACCTCTCAGCCACGAATGCTCACAACCCCTTCCTGTGGATAACTTGTGGAAAAGTGGATAACTTCACGCTTTAGTCGAAGGTTATGCACAAGCCTCAGCAACAGGTTTAGGGTTTGTCCACTGTTTTTCTACACACCATGAAGGCCTTTATTTAGGCGGATTTTGGGTAATTTATCCACAGTTTTCCACAGCTCTCAGCGGAGTTTCCCACATGAGGGCTCGGCGTTTTCCACAGGTTATCCACATATCCACACACACGCCGATTTGATGAAGCAATGTCGGAGCCCGATGCTAGACATACAAAGGCCAGCAGCCCGGAGGTTTTATGTCGCTACAAGCCGTCTCAGCACCTGATTCAGGTCAGTTCGAACAGCGCGTTCCGCCCAGCGATTTGATCGCTGAGCAGTCGACCCTTGGCGGCATGCTGCTTTCAACTGAAGCTGTTGCTGAAGCCATGGAGTACGTGCGCGGAGCCGACTTCTACTCGCCTAAACACGAAATCATTTTCAACGCGGCCCTGGCTCTGTTCAGCCGCAGTGAACCGGTCGATGCCATCACCGTCGGTGACGAGATCGCCAAGCGTGGCGACATCGCAAAAATCGGTGGTCGCGACTACCTACACACGCTCACTTCGATCGTTCCTACCGCGGCCAACGTTGCTTACTACTCGCGCGTAGTTCAAGAGAAGGCAACCCTGCGTCGTTTGGTCGAGGTCGGCACTCGTATCGCACATATGGGTTATGCAGCCGAGGGTGAAGTAACCGATCTGGTTAACACCGCACAAGAAGACGTGTTCGCGGTTAGCCGTCAGGGCGTCGGCGAAGATTACGCACCACTTTCGACGTCGATCGAACTCGCCATCGAGGAGATGGAGAATGCGCAAAAGCGCGGCGGTGAAATGACCGGTGTCCCGACAGGATTCGCTGGTCTCGATGAATTGACTCACGGACTCCACCCAGGACAGCTGGTCATCGTGGCCGCTCGCCCTGCAGTGGGCAAGTCGACTCTCGCTCTCGACTTCGCTCGCACCGCAGCCATCACTCACCGCAAGCCGGTTGTGTTCTTCTCGCTCGAAATGAGCAAGGCAGAAATCGCAATGCGTATGCTCTCTGCCGAATCAAAGATCTACATGCAAACCCTGCGCAAGGGTTCACTTAGCGATAACGACTGGGCGCGTCTTGCAGCAGTACGCGGCGAGATTAACGATGCTCCGCTCTACATCGATGACAGTCCAAACATGACTCTCGCCGAAATTCGCGCAAAGTGCCGTCGACTCTCGACCCAGGTTGGTTTGCAGATGGTCGTTATTGACTACCTGCAGCTCATGTCGTCAGGCAAAAAAGTCGAGTCACGCCAGCAAGAAGTTTCTGAGTTCTCGCGTGCACTCAAGTTGCTCGCGAAGGAGCTCGGTGTTCCGGTCATCGCCATCTCACAGCTGAACCGTAATAGCGAAAAGAGCGACAACAAGCGCCCCGAAATCTCGCAGCTTCGTGAATCGGGCTCGCTTGAACAAGATGCCGACGTCATCATCCTCTTGCACCGCGAAGCGATGGGCCAGAAGGATCACGCTCGCGCGGGCGAAGCCGACATCATCCTTGGCAAGCAACGTAACGGCCCTATCGGCGACATCGTCGTGAACTTCTTGGGACAGTACTCGAAGTTCGAAGACATCAAGCGCTAATGCGTCCGCTACGAATCGCCCAGGTAAGTGGTTACACAGCCGTGGCGCTAATCATCGTCTTCTTAGCCCCTAAGGCCTCGTACGAAATTGCGGCACCAACTCTCTATCTTTTCGGCGGCCTCACGGTCGTATTCGGCGTGCTCTTCTCCATCAAGATCCACGGTCTCGCAAACCGCATTCTTGAAATCATTCGCGCTCTGGTCGCCGCAATCTTTGGGTTTCAGATTTTGTTGCTTCAACTCTTTGGCAGCGTAAGCCAAACAAACCACGCGGCAACATTTTTCGCAGTAGCAATCACGATTTGGGCTACTGCGGCAACCGCAATCGCCGGTGGTCAATACTTCGCGAGTAAGGCCGCAGACGAAAAGCGCGATCACCTGATCATGGCCGCCTCAGCGGCGCTTTTGGCAATCAGTGAGTTTTTTGCAAACGACGAGATGCGCAACGTGCTCGGATTTTTCTCGGCTTACCTGATCATCACGCAGATCATCGCAGCTATCGCAATTGCTACGCCACGCGCAAAGTAGGGTTAAGCAATGGCTAAGAAATCCCCACTAACCAGCTACCTGGTGTTCTCTGCAGTTGCTTCGATTTTTCTCGGGGTTATTTTCTTCGCCGGCTCACACGACACCACGCTGGCACTTGTTGCAGCAGGAATCACTTTCATCGTGACTGTCGTCGTGATTGCAACGCTCGATCTGAGCATCAAGAACAAGCAGTAGCTTTTAGCCAATAAGTTTGGCGAGCTCAGCAGCAAGACCAACGTAATTGTTTGGTCGCAGGGCCAACAGTCGACCCTTGGCCTCTTGCGAAATCTTTAGACCGTTGACAAACACGGCCAAATCTTCGTGACCGATGCGCTTGCCGCGAGTTAGCTCTTTGAGCAACTGATACGGATCGCTGATGGTTGAGTTACCGGCGACCACCTCTGCGCGAATCACAGTTTGAATCGCCTCGCCCAAGACTTCCCAGTTCTCAGAAAGATCGGCATCGATGACAACACGGTTGAGTTCTACTTCGCCGAGTCCCTTAGTCACGTTGTCGATTGCGAGCAGGCTGTGACCGAAGGCCACTCCAATGTTTCGCTGGGCCGAGGAGTCAGTCAGATCGCGCTGCAAACGTGAGGTGACCAAAGTTGCCGACAGCGAGTCGAGCAGTGCGTTCGACAACTCCAAGTTCGCCTCCGCGTTTTCGAAGCGAATCGGGTTGATCTTGTGAGGCATGGTTGACGAACCGGTTGCCCCCGGCTGCGGGATTTGCTTGAAGTAATTCTGCGAGATGTAAGTCCAGACATCGGTGCACAGGTTGTGAAGAATGCGGTTGAAGTGCGCGATTGCTCCGTATAGCTCCGCTTGCCAGTCGTGCGACTCGATCTGAGTGGTTAGCGGGTTGAAAGAGAGACCGAGTGACTCGATGAATTGTTTCGAGGTGCCAATCCAGTCAACCGAAGGAGCTGCCGAAACGTGCGCAGAGAACGTACCGGTCGCGCCCGAGAACTTGCCTAGGTACTCGGCAGCCGAAATGCGCGCAAGCTGACGATTGAGGCGATAAACGAATACCGCGAGTTCCTTGCCGACGGTGGTGGGAGTAGCTGGTTGCCCGTGGGTGCGGCTCAACATTGGTACATCCGTGTATTGAAGCGCTAGAGACGAGATGCGCTCGACCAAGTTTTTGGCACGCGGAAGCCAGACATCGTTGACGGCAGCCTTGATAGTAAGGGCGTAGCTGAGGTTGTTGATGTCTTCCGAGGTGCAAGCAAAGTGCGTGAGTTCGGCCAGGTCGTTGCGACCAAGGGCCTCGAGCTTCGAGCGCACAAAATACTCGACAGCCTTTACGTCGTGCTTGGTAGTGGCCTCGGTCTTGGCGAGTGTTGCCACATCGGTGTCAGAGAAGTTCGCGACAACTTCGCGCAGGCGAGCGATCTCGGTTAGGTCGAGTTCGCGGGCATTGCCGAGCACCTTTGTGTTGGCAAGAAGAATGAGCCATTCGATTTCGACATGGATGCGCGCACGGTTCAACCCGGCTTCGCTGAGGTGTTCCCCGAGCTCAACCACAGCCGCTTGGTAGCGGCCATCTAGCGGGCTTAGCGGTTGATTCGAAAGGTTACTCACAGGGATATTCTGCCCTATTCACATCCCCAGATTCGATCTGTTTTGTATGACTTGCCGATGCGCTGTCGAACATGGATGCGTGAACACTGCGTTGATTGATCGATTGAGTGTCGCCGCTCGAGCGGTGCTAGAAGCGTTGCCGATACCTGCACACTTTCACGGGCCGACCGCAAGTTCCTTAGCCGACCAGGTCGAACTGCTTGCTTCGACTGTCGAAGAACTCTTGGCGGCACTGTGGGGGTTCGATGACAGCAACGTCGGTTAGCCAGGTCGAGCTTGATCGAATCAAGGCGGCACTCATTCGCGCGGGTGAGTTGATTCTGCTCGAGAGCGTGGCATCGCAGTTCGCGATGCCATGGCAGATCATCAACTTGCTTCGGCGATTGCCTTTGATTGTTTCTCGAATTCAACACCTGGTGGCCGCGGTCGAAGTAACCGGTCAGGCATTCTTCGAAGCTGAACATAGAGTGGCAGCGCTGTTTGTCGAACGAAGCGCCACCGTGCCCGAGGGACTGGCCGCGCTCGCGGCACCTGCCGTCGTGCTTTGGCAGAACCAGGCGCCTAATTTGCACCGCACGGTTGGAGCAGAACTGGTGGCAGCTCCGACTTCGGTCGGGCAGTTGGCGGGCAGGCTTGCGGCTGTAGCTGCACTAGAGCGGCCTAGCATCCGCGTTGAAAAGTATCTCGAGGCAGGAGGGACTCGGTTCGTGGTTTACCTTCCTGGGGTCAAGCGACTGATTGGCGGGCCGCTCGATTTGCGTTCGGGCGTGATTGAACTCGGAGGTCAGCGAAGCGTGGTGGAACGGGCGGCCGAACAAGCCCTGCAAGCGGCAGGCGCTGGCCCGGGGGATCGCGTCACAGCGGTGGGACATTCGCTGGGTGGAATGGCGGCCAGGTCGCTTGCCGAGCGGTCAGCAAATGGGTCAATCCCATTTTGTGTAGATAAAGTCGTCGAATTTGGCTCGCCAGTGGGGTTGCATCGCCCAATTTCAGGTTTGGCGGTGCTTTCGGTGGAGAATCGAGGTGATTTTGTGCCGCAATTGGATGGGGTCGCACCGGCAGACACCGGTGCGAGTCGTCTAGTTACTCAACCATCCGGTAATCCGAACCCGCTGATCAGCCATTCGATTCGCAGCTACAACTCCTGGGCCAATTCGCCAAGGGGTAGCCAAACGCTAGGCAGCGCAAATGATTTCGGTGCGGTTTCAGCTGAACCCGGGGTGGTCAGCTACTTCGAATTCGGCGGTTAGTAGAGCTTCTTGAACAGCTTTCGGCCAAACCAACCAAGGATGCTCAGAATCAAGGCGCCGAGAATCGCCCAGCCCATCGAAGTGACGGTCAGTCCCTCGCGGGTGAAGCCGTCGATGCTGAAGATCGGCGAGCCAATTAGTTGCGACAACCAAGCCACGAATAGCAGCAAGGCGCCGTTGATAACTAAGTTCACCAAGCCGAAAGTCAGGATGTATAGAGGTAACGCCACGATCTTGATGATTGGCGCAATGATGGCGTGAACCAAGCCGAAAATGGCGGCGACGAGAAGGTACGAGCCGATGGTGGTCCAGAGCTGGGTTGGACCATACGGGGCAAGGTGAATCGCCGGGATAAGAAGAGTGACCAGCCAAAGACCGATTGCGTTGACCAGGGTGTTTGCGAAAAAACGAGCCATGCTCAGATTGTGCCACAAGGTAGATTTGACCCTGTGAGTTATGCGGCCGACGAAACACCAATGGTGCAATTTCTCTCGACCGATGGCGAGGTTCGAGTACCAGCCCACCTTGCCCAGTACGGCGACTACCTGCGCGAACTTACCGAGCAGGACTATCTAAAGTTCTACCGCGACATGGCTCGTTGCCGTCGCTTTGACTACGAGGCAAACGCGCTGCAGCGCCAGGGCCAACTCGGCCTCTGGATTCCCGCAGTCGGTCAAGAAGCCGCGCAGATCGGTTCGGGCTACGGCGTTGGCGCAAACGACCACATCTTTCCTAGTTACCGCGAACACGGTGTAGCGATTACGCACGGCATCGACCTGATGTCGATTCTGAAAATGTTGCGCGGCGTTAATCACGGTGGTTGGAATCCTGACGAAACTCGATTCCACTTGTATGCAATCGTTCTTGGTACTCAGGTGCTGCACGCAACCGGCTACGCGATGGGCGTCAAGTTTGACGGCAAAGTCGCAACCGGCAACAAAGCCGAAGACCTTGCGGTGATTTCTTACATGGGCGACGGAGCTACCGCAGAAGGCGACGTTAGCGAGGCCTTCTTGTTCGCTGCCGTGAACCACTCACCGATCGTCTTCTTTGTTCAAAACAACCAGTGGGCGATTTCTTCGCGCACCGATGCACAGACCAAGGTTCCGCTTTACCGTCGCGGCGAAGGCTTCGGCGTTCCGGGTATCCGCATCGACGGTAACGACGTTCTCGCCTCGTACGCGGTAACCAAGAAGCACATGGATGACGCTCGCGAGGGTGCTGGACCGCAGCTAATCGAAGCGCTGACCTATCGCATTGGTGCACACACCACCAGCGATGACCCGACCAAGTACCGCAGTGACGAAGAAGTCGAGTACTGGAAGGCACGCGATCCGCTGGCTCGCCTAGAGAAGTTCCTGCGTCGCAACGGCATCGGTCAAGACTTCTTCGACGAGGTTGAGCACGCGGGCGAAGAGCTCAGCCGCGAAATTCGCGAGGCCACTTTTGCACTTCCTAAGCCACCGATTGACAGCATGTTTAAGCATGTCTACTCGCAGCAGCATCCATTGATTGATGAACAGCTCGCTTGGCTTGAAAATTACGAAGCATCGTTCGGCGGTGAAGAGTAATGAACAATATTCAAGAGATGCCGATTGCTAAGGCAATTAACGCCGGGCTTCGCCAGGCAATGCTTAACGATCCAAAGGTCTTGATGTTTGGTGAAGACGTCGCCGAACTCGGTGGCGTGTTCCGTGTAACCGAAGGCCTGCATAAAGAGTTCGGACAGGATCGCGTTTTCAATTCGCCGATCGCCGAGTCGGGCATCATCGGTACTGCAATTGGACTTGCGATGCGCGGCTACCGACCAGTCACCGAAATTCAGTTCGACGGATTCATCTTTCCTGCATTCGACCAGATCACATCGCAGCTTGCTCGTCTGCAAAACCGCTCTGAAGGTTTCTTGACCATGCCGGTCGTCATTCGCGTTCCTTACGGCGGCGGCATCGGTGCGGTCGAGCACCACAGCGAAAGCCCTGAGGCTTACTTTGCTCACACCCCGGGTCTGCGCGTGATCAGCCCGAGCAATGCGAACGATGCCTACTGGATGATTCAGCAGGCCATTGAGTCGACCGACCCCGTGCTGTTCTTCGAACCAAAGCGTCGCTACTGGATGAAGGGGCAGGTCAATCTCGACTACGCGCCTGGCCACATGCACGCGGCAGCTGTGGTTCGCCAGGGTACAGACGCCACTATTGCCGCCTACGGCCCGATGGTTCCGGTTGCACTTCAGGCCGCCGAGATCGCCGCAGCCGAAGGCAACAACCTTGAAGTCATCGACATGCGTTCGATGTCGCCAATCGATTTTGCAACCATTGTCGAATCAGTAAAGAAGACCGGTCGTCTGGTTGTCGCCCACGAGGCCAGCACCTTCGTTTCGGTTTCGTCAGAAGTTGCAGCCCGCGTAGCCGAGCTTGCCTTCTATCACCTTGAAGCACCGATCCTTCGCGTTGGTGGTTTCGACATCCCTTACCCTGCGGCAAAACTCGAAGAGTCTTTCTTGCCAGACGCAGATCGCATTCTTGAAGCAGTCGACAGACTGTTGGCCTACTAGGAGAGCAGCATGAGTCAGATTGCATTTTTCAATTTGCCGGATGTTGGCGAAGGCCTTACCGAAGCAGAAATCGTTTCTTGGAAGGTTGCCGTTGGCGATCGCGTAACTGTCAACCAGGTGATCGTCGAAATCGAAACGGCAAAGTCGCTTGTTGAACTGCCTTGCCCGTTCGAAGGAATCGTTACCGAACTTCTTGCTCGCGAAGGCGAGACCGTCGAGGTTGGCAAGCCAATCATTTCTGCAACTGTCGGAGATCACGCAGTAGGTGCGACCGCAACCGCTCCGATTGACATCGTTGATCCTGCAATCGCGAGCAGCGCACACCAGGCTGTCGCCGATGCAGCGGCTTCTGTTGCGAGCGAAGAAGTAATGAAGCCGCTCGTTGGTTACGGCGTTGCATCAACCGCAGGTCACTCGCGTCGTCGCGCACGCGGACCAATCACACCGGTTCCGGTGGTCGCCCCGAGCACTTCGGCCATCCCTGTTATTCCAGGAGCACCGGCAACCGGCCTAATTAGCGTCGTTCCCGCAGATCAGAACATCATTGCCAAGCCGCCGATTCGCAAACTCGCCAAGGATCTTGGCGTTGACCTGACCAAGGTCGTGGCCACTGGTTACGCGGGCGAAATCACCCGCGAAGACGTGCTGGCTGGAGCCCAGCAGGCAAGCGTATTCCGCAACCTGACTACCCCTCAGCCAAAGAGCGAACGCGAAGAGCGCATTCCGGTCAAGGGCGTTCGCAAGGCAATTGCTAGCGCCATGGTTCGCTCGGCATTCACCGCTCCGCACGTGAGCATCTTCGTCGATGTCGATGCAACTCGCACCATGGAGTACGTGAAGCGTTTGAAGAACTCGGCCGACTTTGCCGGCGTGAAGGTCACCCCGCTTTTGATTATGGCGAAGGCAATGATGTGGGCAGTGCGTCGCAACCCAACCGTCAATTCGACTTGGACCGACGAAGAAATCATCGTGCACAACTTTGTGAACTTCGGCATCGCAGCTGCAACTCCACGCGGGCTTATCGTTCCGAACATCAAGGATGCAGACAAGATGTCGTTGCTCGAACTTGCGAAGGCAATCGAGCAGTTGTCACTCACTGCTCGCGAGGGTAAGACCACTCCTGCAGATATGTCTGATGGAACAATCACCATCACGAACATTGGTGTCTTCGGTGTTGATACCGGTACTCCGATTTTGAATCCGGGTGAAGTCGGAATTGTTGCGCTTGGTTCGATTCGTCCAAAGCCTTGGGTTGTCGAAAACGAAATCGTGATCCGTCAGGTAACCACCATCGGTGCAACATTCGATCACCGAGTTGTCGACGGCGACGTGGCTTCGCGATTCGTTCAGGATGTTGCATCCGTGATTGAAGAGCCCGCACTTCTTCTCGACTAGTTATCGCATTTGGGGGAACGAGAAATGTCAGAGCAACCACCGCAATCGAATCCTTATGCCGCAGACAAATCAACTTCGGGTTTAAACGTTCTGCCCCTGCTCGCACTCATCCTTGCTTTCTTTCTGCCGTTTGCGTCGATTGTTCTCGGGCACATTTCGCTGAGCCAGATGAAGAAGGGCACGATGAGTGTCGAGAATCGGGGCCTGGCTTTGGCGGGGCTAATCCTCGGCTATGTTCTGACGGCTCTGGCTGTGGCTGGAGTTGTGGTTTATTTCTGGCTCATGGCCATGATCGTTAATGGCAACACGAGTTATTGACAATAATTCTCAATAAGGCGTAGCCTTGGGCCATGGACCACACAGGGCTTTCCTTCTGGCAAGAAGTTTGGACAATCTTCACCGACCCGGCACACATTTTGGCCGAAGTGGGTTGGACCATCATTCAAGACGTGATCTTGGTCTGGCTGCTCTATGGCACCATCTGGAAGAAGATTCTTCTGCCTAAGCTGCACGAAAAGTTCGATAAAGAACACCACATCAACCACAAAGACCACTAGTTTCAGGCCGCAATGACTGAGTTGAAGCGCCGAAACACCAGGCAACGCGATGCCGTGCGGCACGCCCTGGGCGAAGCCATCGGGTTTGTTAGCGCCCAGCAACTGCATCAAGTTCTGCGAAACCACGGTTCGACCATCGGTCTGGCGACGGTATATCGCACCCTGGCCGACCTTGCAGCGACAGGCGAGGCGGATGCCCTGCAGTCTCAAGATGGCGAGGCTCTGTACCGGGCCTGCACCACGAGTCACCACCATCACCTGATCTGCCGAGGTTGCGGAGAAACGGTCGAAATTGAGGCTCGAGGGGCAGAGGAATGGGCCGAAAAAGTGGCCGCCGAACACGGATTTTCTGCCGCCAGCCACACCATAGAGATCTTCGGAATCTGCCCAAAATGTGGTGGTCTCGGGGTTGCTTAAGGGTTCAGATATTCCCTAAACTTGTGAAGTTGCTTTTGCGACCAAACTTTTCACAAGCGTCTTCTTTATCTGAATGCCGCTTGCCCTCTAAAGGAGAACCAAATGGCTGCGTACTGCCAGGTGACTGAGACCGGACCACAGTTCGGCCACCACGTCTCGCACGCTCAGAACAAGACCAAGCGTCGCTTCAACCCGAACATTCAGAAGAAGACTTACTTCG
>JBDKLV010000060.1:0-7911 GCA_039795455.1 Actinomycetota bacterium | reverse complement strand
GGGCCGCGCTGTCCTTGATAGCGCGAGTTGTACTTCTCAGAACCGTACGGGCTCTCACTCGGGCTAGAGAGTTTGAAGAAGCAAAGTTGGCCGATCTTCATTCCAGGCCAAAGCTTGATCGGCAAAGTAGCGACGTTGGAAAGTTCGAGAGTCACGTGACCCTTAAAACCAGGGTCAACAAAACCAGCGGTCGAGTGAGTCAATAGTCCCAAGCGACCAAGCGATGATTTTCCTTCGAGTCGCGCCGCGATGTCGTCAGGTAGCGAAACGAATTCAAAAGTAGAACCCAAAACGAATTCACCAGGGTGCAAAATAAACGGCTCGTTTGGATCGACTTCGATTAGGCGAGTCAGTTCATCCTGGTTCTCGGCTGGGTCGATGTATGGGTACTTGTGGTTGTCAAAGAGTCGAAAGAACCGGTCAAGACGCACGTCGAACGATGATGGCTGAAGTAGACCCATCTCAAGTGGCTCGAGACCAATACGGCCCGATTCGAGCTCTGCACGAATATCGCGATCTGACATCAACATGACTGAAATTTTAGCGGGCATGGTGCGTGGCAGATTTCGTGCGGTGAGTGATACTAACCAGATGAAGACTCTTGCCGAATTTCTTGCCTTCGAGGATGCACTTACCGAATCACTCCGCGAGCGCGACGACGTGATCGGTCTGGTGTTTGTCGGTTCGGCAGCCGATCACTCTCGCTTCGACGAGTGGAGCGACCATGACTTCTTCGTGATTACAGTCGAGGGTGCGGGTGAGGGCCTGCGTCAAAATCTTGATTGGTTGCCTAACCACGATCAGATTGCGATTCGCCCGCGCGAGACTGCTCATGGGCTCAAAGTGGTTTACGGAGACGGACACGTGCTGGAATTCGCCGTCTTCAACGATTCAGAACTCGAGTTAGCCGGGGCGAACGCCTATTTGGTCACACTGGACAAGCCCGGGAACATCGGCAATCGCATGGCTGCCCTAGCAACCAAGTCAGCCGAGGGTTCGGTCAAGGCTCATGGGTCGGACTATCGCCCCGATGCCGCCTACGAGCTATTTCTCTGCCAGCTGCTGATTGGGGTGGGTCGAGCCCGCCGAGGTGAATTGCTGATTGCCGGTGAACACGTACGCAGTTGGGCGGTTTCAGGGCTAGTTGGCCTAATCAGGCATTGGCACGAGCCGGAGGCAGGCGCGACCCATCTGACCGACAACCTAAACGACCTGCGCCGGTTCGAGCGTCAGTACCCACCCCTTGGGCGGGCCATCGCAGCGGCCCAGGGCCAGCCGGTGGAGCAGTGTGCCCAACAGTTGCTGGCTGTCGCCTTTGAGGCCGGCGAGTCAAATCTCGACGCCCAAGCATTAGCCCAAGCCGAAGTAGTCAAGACTCGGCTCGGCTGGTTGGCCTAGTGGTCTAAACCGACCTTGCGGTAAATCCACTTCATCCAGCGCGGAGCCCACCAGTTCAGATCCCCGAGCAAGCGCATAAGCGCGGGGACCAAGAACGCACGGATGACTGTTGCATCGAGCAAAATCGCAAACGCGATGCCGAGGCCGAGCATCTTCATGATGCTTACGCCAGAGGTCACGAAAGCTACGAACGAGAACGCGAGAACTAGAGCAGCGGCAGTAATGATGCGACCGCTTCGCTGTAGACCAACTGCGACAGACTCAGTCGTGCCGAGGCCGGCATCGTGTTGCTCTTTGATTCGACTGAGCAAGAACAACTCGTAGTCCATCGACAAGCCGAATGCGACAACCAAAATTAGAACCAGCGACGAAGTGTCGATTGCTCCAGTCACGTGGAAGTCGCCAATCAGCCACTTCAGGTTTCCGCCGATGAAAACCCAACACAAGAATCCAATCGTCGCACCGAGTGAAATCAAATTAAGTACCACGGCCTTTATCGGAAGTAGCACCGATCCGGTGAACAAGAAAAGCAACACTATTGTCCAGATCATGATCCACAGCAAAACATTCGGCAGCTGTCGTTCGATGCCTTGCTGCGAGTCTGTATAAATTGCCGCACTCCCGCCAACGAGCACTTTGTGGCCATCGAGCTTTAGAGCACGAATTGCAATTGTTTGATTCATTCCATCTGTCGAACGGGGTTCGACGCGACTAATCACCTGGATGCGCTGATAACCGTCAGCTTCAAAGTTGGTAAACATCGGTGCATAACCGCGATCAAGGTTGCCAGACTGCGCGATACCGACAGTGCCCTGCACGCGAATCACGTTCTTCAAGCGCGACAAGTCGATTACATAGTTCGCGATTTCCTCGCTGGTTGCGTGCCTAACCAAGATCTCGACCGGACTGCCTTCGCGGCCAGAAAAGCGCTCACGAATGACGTTGTTGGCAATAACCGCCTGGCTCTTGGCCGGCAGAATTCGGTCATCGACCTGCCCGAACTGCACGCCGCTGGCTAGCGACATAAGGCCGCCCAGCCCAAGCAGGGCCACCAAAGTAATGGCGATAGGGCGACGCATCACAAACCGAGCGGTCTTAGCCCAGATTCCCGATTCCATCGGTTTAGTCGCTCGCTTGCCAAGGTGCCACTTGTTCACACTGTCACCAAGCAATGCGAGCACAGCAGGCAGTGCAATCAGCGCGGCAGCAACGGCAAGCAAAACAACAGCCACGCCTGCGACTGCGAATGAACGCAAGAAGTACTGCGGAAAGAATCCCATTGAAGCGAGAACGATGGCAACCGTTAGACCGCTGAACAAAACTGTCCGACCGGCAGACCCAATTGTTTCGATAACTGATTCGTTGACGCTCTTGCCACGAGCGCGTTCTTCTCGGAAACGATTAACAATTAACAACGAGTAGTCGACGCCGAGCCCGAGCCCCATGCCAGTAATTAGGTTTAGTGAAAACACGGATGTGTCATTGAACTGTGCGTACAACCACACCGCGCTGAACGAGCCCAAGATTGCGAGACCAGCGATAATCGCCGGCAAGCCCGCTGCAACGATCGAACCGAAAACAAAGAACATCAGCAACACAGTGAGCGGAATCGCTACCGATTCGGCGGCAGTCAGGTCCTTTGAAATTTGAGTGCTTATCTCGTGACTAATCGCGGCAAAGCCAGCCACGTATATTTTTGCTGTTTCGAATTTGCCGGCGAATGCATCCGTGATTGTGCCACCGACATCCGAGTGAACTACATCGTCACGCAAAGTAACAAAGAAGTAGGCCGCCTTACCATCGGTGCTGCGAAGTGATGGTGGTTGACCGAGCGAGTAGTAACTCGATACTTTTTCGACTCCATCAAAAGTCTTGAGCTTTGCGGTCAAATCGGTTGCGACCTTTTTGCTGGCGTCGGTGTCGACGTAGCCAGGCATATCAGCCACGATGACAACGTCGGCCACCTTGGCATTGAACTTGGTGTCGAGCAGTGTCGCGACCTTTGCAGACTCTGAACCTGGGTCGTCGTAGCCACCGGCCTTCAATAGGCCAAAGGCCTGAAAGCCCCAGATCGTGCTGATGGCGATAAGGGCGACGAAGGCTGCCAAGGCTGTTTTACGGCGCTTGACAAGGAATTGGGCGTACTTCTTCATGGGACTCCGGTCTGGGCTTATTCAGACTAAGCGCCACATTGTGGCTGGGTCTAGTCCAGCAACGTCGGAGTGGAGGCGTTGTGGTGCCCATTCATGAACCCCTGCACGAATGGATCGACCTTGATGTCGTTCATGCGCAGAGGTCTCGTCAGATACAGACCTTCGAGAGACCGCACGCGGCTCAGGGCAACGTACGCCTGGCCGGCAGCGAACACGCGATCACCAAAGTCGATTGCAACCTGGTCATAGGTCTGCCCCTGTGACTTGTGCACGGTTACAGCCCAGGCTAGACGAAGTGGAATCTGCCGATACTCGGCTACCGGATAGGCCACCAACTTGCTCTTGTTGGTAGCCGTGTCTTCGTCGAAGTACTCTTCGATCTCGTAGTTGACCTTTTCCCACTTTGAGCGGCCCACATCAAACAATTCGCCATCTACTTCGACGGTCAAGTGCGCATCGTTTTTGATTTCGACAACCGTTCCGATGGTGCCGTTCACCCAACGCTGAATGGCGCGACCCTGTTCATCCTTGAGCGGGCTCGAGTCGTCGTTCTTAATGAACATGACCTGTGCTCCGGGTTTGAGCACAATCGCTTGCTCCGCTGGAGCCTGACGAAAATCGCTGAGATCGCCGAGTGGAATTTGCGCGTGATAGGTATGTGGCTTGCCAGTTAGTTTGGCGAGCTTGGTTCGATTATGCGTGTCGACAGATTCGTTGATGGTCTTGAGCCGCAAGATGTCATCGTCTGGAACTTCGCGCACAACATGCGAGTTCAACTCATCGAGCATTCCTTGAGTGACGGAACCATCGCGTACAGCGTTCAAGATGTCTTTGAAGTGGCCATCTTTTTGTCTAAAGATTTCGATCAATTCGTATCGCTCTAGCGCCGCTTCGCGCCAAACGTGCGCGTGAAAGAACCAGTTGCTCTGATAGGTCTCGGCCATGTAGGCACCCTCAGCGCCACGTGGCGGAATAGGAGGCAACTGATAGACATCGCCGAACATGACGATCTGCGCACCGCCGAATGGCAGCTTTCGCTTGCCGCGCGCCGCTGCCATCATCGTGCTCATCGCATCGAGAATGTCTGGGTTGACCATCGACACCTCGTCAATGACGAGCATGTCGATGGCCCGCAGAACCTCGCGGGTTCGGCGATTCAGGTGCTTGGTTATGTCGGTCTGGCCCAGAACGCCAATAGGAAAGCCGAACAGCGAGTGAATGGTGCGGCCGCCAACATTCAAAGCTGCGACGCCGGTTGGCGCGCACACAGCAACAGACTTTTCAGTGTTCTCGATCAAGTACTGCAGCAGGGTCGACTTGCCGGTGCCGGCGCGGCCCGTTACGAACACGTGCGAGTCGGTTGACTCGATGTAGTCGTACAGCCGCTGTTGCTCGTCTGACAGTTCAACAAACTCCACTACTTGTCCCCACTCTTTGCATCGCGCTCTGCGAGACGAGCAAGCATTGCGTTGTAATTCTCTAGGTCTTTGTTATCGCCGCGATCTGCAGCGCGGTCCAGTCGACGTGCTTCACGTGCATCCGATTTGAACCATTGAACCGAGACGATAATCGTAAGCACTGCGGTCGGCAATTCGCCGATACCCCACGCAATCGCGCCGCCCGTGTGTTGATCATCGATAGGCGCTTGCCCCCATGTGCGACCCATGGCACCAAACCAATCCGCGAGCAGAAGCCCGTTACCAGTCATGACGGCTAAACCAAAGAACGCATGGAACGCAAGAACAAGGATGAGCAACCCGATGCGCATCGCATAAGGAAGGCGGTGCGGACCTGGGTCGATACCAATGAGTGCTTGCACAAACAGGTAGCCGGTGATCACAAAGTGCACGACCATCCATTCGTGACCGATATGTTCACGCGTGGCCCAACCGAAAAGTGGCGTGTAGTAGAAAACGACAAGCGAAGTTGCGAAAAGCAAACCGGCAATAATCGGATGAGAGATGAACTGTGCGTACTTGGTGTGAACAGCCCAGAGCACCCACTCTCGTAGCCCACGCGAATCATCGTGACGCTTCTCGGTTGCTCGCGAGATCAAGGTGATTGGTGCCCCTGGTACCAACAGAATTGGCACGGCCATGCTGAGCAGCATGTGAGCCATCATGTGAACGCTGAACAGGTACTCCTGGTAAGCGTTGAATGCGCCGTTCGTTATGTAGGCCAGTAGCAGCATGCCGAACATCCAGGAGATGGTTCGGGCAGGAGACCATTTATCGCCACGGCGGCGAAGTCGGGTTACGCCAACCAGATAACCGATGATGCCCAATGCGCAGACAGCTAGCCAGAGCGGGTCAAGTTTGAACTCGGTGAAGTACCTGTCGAAGGTCAACTCAGGTGGCAGCTTTTGGCCCGTCAAAATTTCGGCGGGAGAGGTGCCGACCAATAGAGTCGGGTTCACCGGTGGGGCTGTGCGACTGAGTGCAGCAGCAATGCCGACGGTGGCTGCCATCAGAATGGCCTCGACGGCAATCAAGCGAACGAACCCCGACTGCGCAGCCGCAAACTTCTTGATTGCGAATCGACGATGCCGCGCACCGAATAAGCCAAGCAAAACAAGTAGAGCGGTTTTTGCCAGCAACAGTTGGCCGTATGGGCTGAGAACGCCTTGCCAAGAACCGATGCGCAGCCAACCAGACGCGAGGCCTGAAGTAAGTACGAGGAAGAATGCGACCAGCGCCAGCGTCGAGTAGCGCAGGATCAGTTCAAGCGTTAGCCCTACGCTTCGGTGCAAGACAATGAGTGCCACGATACCGCCAACCCAGATACTCACACCGACTAGGTGCAGGCCCAGAGCGTTCACGGCGAGCCCATGGTTGGCGGTGCCCGAAGCGTGCCCAGAAAGGGCCAATGGCACGAGAGCCAGAAGTGCCAACACGGCAGTGAATAGAACCGCGGTCAATCGACGCACCGAGATCGCGAGGGTTGATACCACTAGACCCAGCGCCAAGTTGATCAACTGATTGCGGCCAAGTTCAATCTGAGATGCGAAAAGCCACAGGCCTTGGCCGAATTGATTGCTGGTAGAGAAGCCCAATCCTGTGGCACTCAGGTAACTAAAGACCAGCTGCACTGCGCCAAACATTACCCAGACAATCGAACTGACCGCCACCAGATTCAGCGCCGCGGCCAGCGTCTTGCCCTTGTCAGCCATTGCGAAGCTGGCCAATACCAAAGTTCCGATGCTGGTGGCCATAGCCAACTGGGCTACCGCAGTAACGAGCGGTAAACCAAAGCGCACCACCGCGCCTGGATCGGCCAAAGCAAGAGGGTTTGCGGCACCACCAACATACAGAGCAAGCAGGGTTGCGCCAATCAGTGCAACAAATACTGTGAGCAAAACCAAGGCGCGCAACGCGCGAGAACCTCGGTTGGTTTGGGTTTGGATTGCGCTCACCGAACAAGCCTAAGGCTCGAGAATGACAACTGAATTTTCGACTTGAGCGAAAACTAGAGAGCGATCATGCCGCGAACGGCATGGCGCCAGCTGGTCGTCATTTGCACAATGGGTGCTCCGCTCGGCGGTGCGACCGGTGCTACAACTGCGACTACTTGATCTAAGACGACTGGATTCGCACACACGCCGCCGGAAGAAGTACTCACACCGTTCGCGTGAACGATTGGCCCCCACTCGACACAACGCTGTTCACCAGGATGCTCGGCGTTCCACTTCTGAGACTCGAGAAGTGCTGCATTCTCAGCGGCTTGAATGCGCGCGCGAAAGTCTTCGTCTTGTGCTCGGAGCGCCAGATCTGCAGCGTTTGGCTCTGCATAGCAAATAGTGAATTGTTCATGCGTGGTCACGTTCATTTCGATGCCGCGCGAGTACTGAAAACCAGCCGGGCATTGCTCGGCAGCAATGTCGCCTGGCACTCGCACTGAGTCTTGTGCATGAGCTACATCGGCGATGCTCAGCATTGCGGTAACTAACCCTGCGACGGCTGTGATCTTGGCAACTGTTCGGATTCCTAGGTGCATAGTTTCAAACTAGAAGGGGCCACCGACATCCGTACAAAAGAAAAAGGCGCCGGCCGAAGCCGACGCCTTTTCTAGAAACTTGAACTACTTAACAGCAGCCTTGAGCTTCGAACCTGCCGAAACCTTTACGGTGTTCGATGCAGGGATCTGGATGGTTGCGCCGGTCTGTGGGTTGCGACCAGTGCGAGCTGCACGGTGACCCTTCTCAACTGACAACCAACCAGGGATGGTTACTTTGCCACCCTTGGCTACGGTCTTTGCGATGGTGTCGAAGAATGCGTCAACAACGCGGTTGACTGCGGCCTGCGACTCACCGGTCTGCTCTGCAATTGCTGCTACGAGCTCGCCCTTGTTTAGTGCTGACATG
>JBDKLV010000059.1:0-4219 GCA_039795455.1 Actinomycetota bacterium | reverse complement strand
CACTAACCGCGGTCGAGTTCTTCGCCGGTAGTTGGCTCGAGAAGCACTTCAACACCTACTTCTTTAGTCACCAGCTGATCTTCGTCTTCTTCTGTCTGTGGGGCGCGGCGCTCGTGGCAGCAATGCCGCTGCCAATCGAATGGCTCGGGTATCTAGGTTTCATGCTCTACATGGCGGCACTCGAGGTGGTACGCAAATTCGAGGTGCGCTACGACGCCGCCGGCCAAGCAGTGCCTGACACTTACATCACGGTCTGGGGTCGCAACCGAAGCATCGCTGTACTCGCAGTTACGCAAATTGCTGCTGGGATTGCCTTCGCCATCAGTTCGTCGACACCGTTACCTCTCGTCGTATCACTCGTTGCAGTGGCTTCGCTTGTGTTGGTGCGAAAGTCTGATGACAAGGTTCGTGCATCCGTGGGTCTTGCGTTTTTCGTTCAGGCGGCGGTGGTGTTTCTAACGTGAGCCAGATCGGAAACAAAGCCGCAAACCTGCTGCGCATGAAGAATGACTTTGGTCTAGACGTGCCTGATTTTGTCGTGGTGCCTTTCGACGAGATTTTCGACCACTTTGCCGCTTCGAGTGCCAGCCTGGCAAAACTGGTGAATCGCTGGCTGCGCACTGGCAAGAGTTATGAATCGCTGCAACCGGCGCTGGAAACAGCGCTGCGTAATGTGGCCTTCAACAAGGATGCGCTGACTCAACTAACCGGCGAACTAAACGCCAAGGGCTTCGAACGGGTCAGCTTCAGAACGTCGGCCGTTGCCGAAGACACCGACACTGCCTCGTTCGCGGGTCAATATCAAACCTTTCTAGACGTTGCGCTTGACGCAGGATCTGTGCGCAAATACCTGCTCGCCTGTTTCGCGAGCCTCTTCGCCCCGACTGTGCTCGGCTACGCAAGAGCGCAGGGCCTAACCGACTACCCAATCGCTGGTTCGGTCGTGATTCAAGAAATGTTCTTTGGCGACGCCAGCGGCGTGCTTTTCACCGAAGACGGTACGGGTTCGATCTCGGTCGATTATGTCGATGGCTGGAGAAACTCCGTGGTCGAGGGCGAAGGCGCCAAACATCTGGCCTTCAGCCGCGCCGACGCCCAAACGGGCTTCGCCAGCAACCGCGCGCCAGCTCAGCTCAAGACCTTGGCTGCCCAGGCCCTAACTCTCGAGCGCCGCATCGGCCAACCGCTCGACATCGAATTCGCCTATGACCGAAATCGCGTGGTCTTCTTGCAATACCGTCCGATCACCGTGCCAAAGCTCGATTACTACTTCGAGTGGGACAGCACCAACATCTCAGAGAACTACCCGGGCATCACGCTGCCACTGACCTATTCGTTCATCCGTGCAATGTATGCCGGCGTTTACCCTGCGTTCTTGCGCATGCTCGGTGCCTCTGCCAAAGCCGCAGAACGCGAACAGCACACCTTCGACAACATGGTTGGCTACCTGAATGGCCACGTCTACTACCGAATCACCAACTGGTACGAGGCGATCAAGCTAATGCCTGGCCGCAGCAACCAAGAGGCATTCGAGGCGATGCTGAATCCGGTGAAGAAGCGTGGTGCCGCTACCGAAAAACGCCGCACGGATGTTCGTTCAGCCGTTACCGCGATCAGATTCGTCTGGCTGCTAAGTCAGTCTGAGTGGCTATCGCGAAAGTTCAAGACTCGCGTTGGAGAACTGCTCGACTACTTTGAGTCCTACCATCTCGACCACGTAAATGCCGCTGCCATCTTTGCGTTCATCAAACGAAGTCGTCGCGAGGTGCACGATGAGTGGGCCATCACGATTTTGAACGACATTCGCTTGATGGTCTTTCACGGATTGCTAAAGCGACTCTTCTTCGCCGAGTCAGACCTCGAGTACTTGACTTTCTTGCAAGGCCTAAGCGACCGCGCCAGCATCAAACCTCTCGAAGGGCTTAAAGCGCTCGGCCTGACCGTCGAACAGATCATGCAAGACGAAAAGATTTCAAGCATTGCGAAACTACAAAAGTCTTTGAGTTGGCCGAAGGTCGCCGAGGCTGCTCGAAAGTATGTCGATGACTTTGGTGCGAGAACCCCAGATGAACTCAAGCTCGAGAACCGCAGGCTGACCGACGATGTGCCGAGCATACTTGAAATGGCGTTGAAGGCAACCGAAGCAACCTTGTTAGCCCCTCGCGCTTCGGCGAACAGTTGGCCGAAGCACGTGCCTGTCTGGCGACGCCCACTTCTGGCCTGGATCGCCAAGAACACCCGTCAGTCCATTGACTGGCGTGAGCGGTTTAGATTCAACCGAGCCCAGATCTTTGACACCTCGCGAAAAGCATTCCTGGCCATCGGCAAGGCCTTGGCGGCCGAGCGGCTAATCGCGACCGAGCGCGATGTGTTCTGGCTGACCGAGAACGAGATCGATGAACTGGTCAATGGGCACGCGCCGATCTTGAACGCAAAGGAGCTGGTGGCTGCTCGCAAGAAGCAGTTCTCCGGCTACTCCAAGCAGCCGATGCCACTAGGTGTTCACGGAGCTGGGCGCATCGCCCCGGCCCACCTGATCAAGCTCGATTCGGCTAACGGCGGTCTTCAGGGCAATGGCGTCGCCCCCGGCCAACTCACCGCCGAGGTGCTTGTAGCAACCGAGTTCGACCCCAAACTCGATGTTCGAGGCAAAATTCTGGTGGTTCACCACGTCGATCCGGGCTGGACTCTGCTGTTCACTCAGGCAGCCGGAATTGTTGCCGAACGCGGCAACGCTCTTTCGCACGCTGCGATCATCGCTCGTGAGATTGGCATCCCAGCGATTGTTGCTGTGCCTGGCATCACCCAAACTCTGAATACTGGCCAAACTATCTCGATCAACGGAATCACCGGAGGTATTTCGATTGAAAAGAATTAGGCACATCGCGGCAATCATCGGCTGGGCAGGGTTGGTCAGTTTCTTCAGTTTGCTCGCAGCATGGTTTGCCATTTACTTGGTGATCACTGGCCACGCTGCTCTCGCGATTCAATTCGCAGTGGCCGCCTTCTTGCTAGATGCCACCGACGGGTACATCGCTCGCAAACTTGGCAAAGACAGCAATTTTGGTCGCCAGCTCGACGGAATGATCGACGCGATCAACTACTCGCTACTCGCCGCACTCGTTACCGCGCTTGTCCTATTGCCGGGTTGGCTCGGTTTCGCCGTTGGCTTCTTGATTCTGTCCTTCGGCATTCTTCGCCTTGTGCTGTTCAACATTGACGGCTATCTCGAACAAGGCGATGTGCGCTACTACACCGGTGTCGTCACCCCGCACCTATCGCTCGCCTGCGTGCTGTTTTACTTTGTCGAGCACTTCGTTACCGTGCCGGCTTGGCTAATCGCTACGGTGCTTGTCGTTTTGGCTCTCGGGCAGATCTCGACCATCAAGGTTCGCAAAACCGGTGCGCTGCTGTTTTGGGTTCCGGCGTCGATCGCCATCGCAATCGGAGCCTTGTTTTGGCGATAAAAGTCGTCACCAGCCCCACCTCGACCGAGCTCGATTCGGCGCTGGCCATCATCGAAACCGAGTCATTCAGCGGCAATCAAGTCACCCCGCGGTCCCGCGAGACCTTGATTCATGCATCCGGCAAAGGCAACCTGCTACTGGCTTACAGCGATGACACCCTCGCCGGCTGGGGACTCATCGAACCGCTAACTCGCAAGGTGAGCGAACTCGGCATGACGTACATCCGTGCCGAATTTCGCAATCAACCGGTTTTCGCTGCAATTGCCGCAACCATGGATGCTCGTTCCGAGACCCTACTCATGGCCACCTACCACCCTCACCTGGCCAGCTTCGCGATCAAGCACCGCGGCTTTTCACGTTCGTCGCTTGCCGAGTTCATCTGGGTCAGTCGCGGTAAATTTCTTTTCAAGCGGTTGGGGGCCGCAGCTCGCAAGTCGGTCAATCAACGGCTAGCAGTTAGCGAGCCGAGTTATGTCATTCGGAGGGGACGATGACTCTAGACCTTGCCATGCGCATGCTCGCAATGAGCGGGCTATTTCTTGGATTTATTGGCACAGTCGAGTTTTTGAAGCGCAAGTTTTCGCTCAGCTCAGAACTTACTCGAAGGGCCGTGCACATCGGTGCCGGACTCTGCACCATTCTTGACTTTTACTTTGTGCCGGGTTGGCCTTTCGTGGTTCTGATCAGCACGTCGATTGCCATCATCGGCTATTCGTACCTAAAGAACTTTTTCACCTCGGTGCATAACGTAA
>JBDKLV010000058.1:0-6558 GCA_039795455.1 Actinomycetota bacterium | reverse complement strand
GCGGTCAGGCCCTGAAGGACTGGCACGCCGTGGCGCTCGAAGACATCGCGCGCCTGGTACTCAAATAGATCCACTTGATTTGTTCCGTTCGAAATTCGGCTAACCAGCCAAGTTTAGACCTGTCGGCCGACCCCCTCGAGTTGGCGCAGAGGCGTTCTAGGACTTAGTCGTGGAGTAGCCCGTTGGACAGACTGGCTTCGTTCCGGTGACCTTCTTGGTCACCTTTGAATTGCCTTTTTTGTAGCAGGTGATGGTCTTGGTCAAGCCGATGACAATAATTGAAAGAGTAGTTGTCTTCGTTGTCAGATCTGCTGTACCAAGCGAAGTAACGACTAGTTGACAGATGCCGGAATTTGTGGCGACTAGCGTGCCATTCACCAAGGAACACACTTGTGGCGTATTCACGAACACCTTCGGGGTTTGTCCCGATGTGGTCGAAGTAACCGCTCCGATTAACACATTCTCACCCTGATTCAGGGATGACACATTTTGGAGTACTTCGTCCATTGGAGGATTGAAAATCAACAAGCCTTTGGTGTCTGTGTCGAGTCGAGTCCTAGTTGAATTTCCACAGGCATTCTGCGCAAGACTATCCAAGGCAATTTTCGTCTCATCAGGCGATGGCTTAGCAAAAGTAATTTCACCACCGGGGGTGGCGTACGCCCAATTCTGCCAGGCACCCCAAACAGAGGTTGCTGAATTGAAATAGGAAACTGTGAAAGCGATTCGATTTGTCATCTCTCCCGCGGCGGCAGCACTGAGTTTGACGACGATTGCCGTTTTTGTATACCGATAAGTGACAACTGGTGCACCAGGAGCTCCATTGCAAGTAGGAACTGTCGCGCTACCTCCACCAGAATTGCTAGATCCACTGCTGGAACCCCCGCTTGAACCCCCACTGGAACTCGAGGAACCGTTAGTACAGGCGGCTGCCTGCCAATAGGCTGCGCTAGCTATGTCTCCACGCGTGATCGCATCAGCAATGTTGAGGTTTCTCTGAGTGCATGTGAGGGTTACAGTCACCGAACCAGAACTTGAACTCGAACCAGATGTGCAAGCAAGGCGCTGGTACGACGCGGCGGCCGCGATATCTCCACGCGTGAGAGCGTCGGCAATCATGATTTGCTTTTGTGCGCATGTGATTGCAGATGCCGGTTCCGCAGGAATCGCGATTGCGCCAGTGAAAACGATTGCGGCAAGAAGCATACCTAGAAGCTTTTTCATGAGCCCCCCTCACGACTCACTCTAGCCCTCTAAAGCTTGGTGATTGGGGCAACCTTGACCAGAAGGCGCTTTTTGGAGCCGTTGTCGAAACGGATCTCGGCGGTCTGCTTTGAGCCCACGCCCGAGGTGTCGAGAACCTTGCCGCGACCAAAGTCGGCGTGCTCAATGATGTCGCCAACCGCGAGCTGCATGTCGCCGTTGTCGCGAACCGAGCTGATTGCGCCGGCCCACTGGGTCTTTGGCTTCGGGGTTGCTGCCGGTGCAAGGTCGCCGATCTGCCCGCGGTTCGAGTAACTCGACGAGTAGCCCGACGAGCCCTTGTGGCCAATCGAGCGACCGGCGCCACTCTCACGCCAGGCGATCAGGTCGGTCGGAATCTCGTTCAAGAAACGCGAAGGGATGGTCGCCTCAGATTCGCCAAAGGTGGTGCGCTGCATGGCAAGCGAAATGTGCAACTTCTTTTTGGCACGAGTTATGCCCACGTAGAACAAGCGACGCTCTTCGGCGACACCACCTGGCTGCATGAACGCCATCTTGTGCGGCAAGAGCGATTCTTCGATACCGGTCAAGAAGACAGCGTCGTACTCGAGACCCTTTGCGGTGTGCAGGGTCATTAGCGAAACAGTTCCCGACTCGTCGTCAATCTCATCTGCCGCTGCGACCAACGCGACTTCGTTTAGAAAGTCAGGTAGTCGACCCTCTGGGTTGTTGCGCTGAAATTCTTTGGCAACCGAAACGAGTTCTTCGAGGTTCTCGACGCGAGCTTCGTCTTGCGGGTCGCGTGAGTTGCGCAGCGATTCGAGCAGACCACTCTTGTCGAGCACTCCGCGAAGAATCGAATCGACGGTGTCGGTCTCGATCTTGGTTTCGAACTCTTCGAGCAGGTAGTGCAAGCCCGAGATTGCGTTGGCAATCTTTGGGCCAAAGCCGAGCTCGTTGGTGAACGCAAGCGCTGCACGAACCGAGATGTTGTTCTTTTCGGCAAAGTTGGCGATCGCGGTCTCGCTGGCATCGCCGATGCCGCGCTTTGGCACATTGAGAATGCGGCGAATGGCAAAATCGTCGCGCGGGTTGGCGATGGTGACCAGGTAGCCAAAGGCATCCTTGATTTCTTGGCGCTCGTAGAACTTGGTACCGCCGACCACGCGGTATGGCAGGCCGCTGCGAATAAAGATTTCTTCGAGGGCACGGGTCTGGGCATTCGTGCGGTAGAAGACCGCCATGTCGCGGTAGTTGATGCCGCCGCGGTGCAGATCGCCTATCTCGTCGGCAATGAACTGGGCTTCGTCGTGGGCCGAGTAGCCGGTGTAGCCGACGATCTTGTCGCCGTCGCCGCTGTCGGTCCAGAGGTTTTTATTTGGTCGGTCGAAGTTGTTCGAAATAACAGCGTTGGCCGCACTCAGAATGTTCTGGCTCGAACGATAGTTCTGCTCGAGCAGAATCGTCTTGGCGCCGGCAAAGTCTTTTTCGAATTCTGCGATATTTCGAATGTCGGCACCGCGGAACGCATAGATCGACTGGTCACTGTCACCTACAACAGTCAGGCTCGCACCTGGTAGGCCGGGGCCGTCGACGCTCGCCTCAATCGGTCGAGTCAGTTCACGAATGAGTGCGTACTGCGCGTGGTTGGTGTCTTGATACTCATCGACAAGGATGTGACGGAACTTGCGTTGATAAATCGCGGCAACTTCTGGAAATGCGCGGAACAGGTAAACCGTCTCGCTAATCAAGTCGTCAAAGTCGAATGCGTTGTTGCGACGAAGCTCGGCCTGGTACTGACGGAAAAGCTCGGCGATCGAGCGCTCTTTCGGGTCGTTGGCGTCTGAGTTGCGAGCAAAGGTATCGGCGTCGCCAAGCTCATTCTTCGAATTCGAAATTATGGTCGCCAGTGCGGCCGGAGTCAGGCCGTGCACATCGGCGCCTGAGTCTTTGATCAGTCGCTTGAGAATCGCACGCGAATCGCCGCTGTCATAAATGGTGAAGTTTTTGTCGTGACCGAGGCGCTCGCTCTCGCGACGCAGAATCAAAACGCAGGCAGAGTGAAAAGTCTTGATCCACATGCCGTCGGCGTCTTCGCCGAGCAGGTGTCGAACGCGCTCGCGCATCTCGGCGGCGGCCTTATTGGTAAAGGTGATGGCCAAAATCTGCGACGGCCAGGCCTCTTTGTTGGCCAGCAGGTGGGCAATGCGGTGGGTCAGCACACGGGTCTTGCCAGAACCGGCACCGGCAACAATCAGCAGGGCCGGGCCACGGTGTTCAACGGCGGCGCGCTGCTGCGGGTTTAGCCCCTCGAGCAGTTGATCGCCGCCACCGAATGAGCCGGGGCCAAAAAGAAGTTCAGACATAACCAAGCAAGTTTAGAAGTTGCGACCGACAGCGATTTGCGGCTGCCGAGAACCGCAAACTACTCCCACTCGATGGTGCCAGGTGGCTTCGAAGTCACATCGAGCACGACGCGGTTTACGCCGGCGACCTCGTTGGTAATGCGGTTAGAAATCTTGGCGAGCAAGTCATAAGGCAAGCGAGTCCAGTCTGCGGTCATTGCATCTTCAGACGAAACCGGGCGAAGAACAATCGGATGTCCGTATGAGCGACCATCACCCTGAACGCCGACCGAGCGAACATCGGCAAGCAAGACCACTGGGCACTGCCAAATTTCGCCGTCGAGACCTGCAGCAGACAACTCATGACGAACTATTGCATCGGCCTGACGCAGCAGGTCGAGTCGTTCCTTGGTTACTTCACCAACGATGCGAATGCCGAGTCCGGGCCCTGGGAATGGCTGGCGCTGAACAATCTCGTGCGGTAGGCCGAGTTCTGCTCCGATGGCGCGAACCTCATCCTTGAAAAGAGTGCGCAGCGGTTCGACCAACTCAAAGTCAAGGTCGTCAGGTAGACCACCGACGTTGTGGTGCGACTTGATGCCGGCGGTCACGCCACCACCCGACTCGACCACGTCTGGGTAGAGCGTGCCCTGCACCAAATACTTGATCGGACGATTGTCGGCCTTCGCCTCTGCGATGAGAGCGGCCTGCGCCTCTTCGAAAGTGCGAATGAACTCGCGACCGATGATCTTGCGCTTGGTCTCCGGGTCTGTGACGCCGGCCAGCGCATCGAGAAACTTCTTCTCTGCATCGACGACAACCAGACGGATGCCCGTGGCTGCAACGTAATCGCGCTCGACCTGCTCGGCCTCATCTTGACGAAGCAGCCCGTGATTGACGAACACGCAGACCAGCTGGTCGCCGACCGCCTTGTGAACCAGCGCGGCTGCCACGGCCGAGTCGACGCCACCGCTGAGGCCACAGATGACGCGGTCGCCACCGACCTGGGCGCGAATCTTTTCGACCTGCTCGGCAATCACGTTGCCCGAGTTCCAGGTCGCAGGAATACCGGCGGCCTTGTGCAAGAAGTTCTCGAGCACGTTTTGACCGAACTGCGAGTGCTTCACTTCAGGGTGCCACTGCACTCCATAAATTTTCTTGTCGCTGTTTGCGAATGCAGCAACCGGAGTGGTCTCGGTCGATGCGAGAACTTCGAAACCAGCGGGCGCTTGCATTACCTGGTCGCCGTGTGACATCCAACAGATTTGCTCGGCAGGTTGACCGTCAAGAATTTCGCCACCGGCGGTTACGCGAAGTTCGGTTGCTCCATATTCTTTTTTGCCAGTTGCATCGACGCGACCACCGAGTGCATTTGCCAAAGTTTGAAATCCATAGCAAATTCCGAGCACTGGAATTCCGAGTTCGAGAATCGCCTTGTCGAGTTGTGGCGAACCCTCTTCATAAACCGAAGATGGGCCACCGCTCAAAATGATTGCGAGCGGGTTCTTCGCCTGCACCTCTGCAGCGGTGATGTTGTGGTGAACGATTTCGCTATAGACACTCGCCTCACGCACGCGACGCGCGATGAGTTGCGCATACTGTGCACCAAAGTCGACGACCAAAACTGGACGATTCATTATTTTGCCTCGCTGTTCTTGCTATAGCCTTCGGCAACTTTGGCGAAGTAACGCTCTGTGAAAAATGAAAGAAAAGGAACAACTCCGCCGAGTGCGATCAACAAGAACTTGCCGATGCCCCAACGCAGAAGTGTCCACAGTCTGAAGTCTGCATATAGATAAGCCACATATAGCCAACCGTGAACGATCAGCGAGAATGTGGTGAAGCTGAAACCCTGAGTTGGAAAGCCGGTGCGCTCGCCAGAGGTTGGGTCGACGGCGAATTGCGCCAGGCCGATTAGCCCGACTGGTCCGCCAATCCACAGGTCTGACGAAAGGCCCAAGCGAATGCCATAGAGCACCGAAATGACAAGCAAGAAGACACCAGTCACATAAGAGGTGATCTTGTATAGGCGCAGCGCGCTGGCCAGTTCTGGTGCGGTGGCTGGGTTGTTTGGGCTGGTCATTGCTCTAGTTTAACCTCTCGGCATCAACGGCATCCTTGACGGTTCTGCCCCACAAGAAGACCGCAAAGCCCGAGAACAACACCCACTCGAACGCATAGAACGCGCTCAGCCAGTTGATTGCAGGTGCCGGATGCAACACCGCGTGAATCTCGCCAAGACCATAGCCTTTCGCGAATTGCGTGGTCACCAAAAACTCTGGATAACTCTCAAGTGCCTTGTCAGGCGAATAGAGATTCAGCAACTGGGCAATCGAAACACTGTGCAGCAGATATGGCTTCTCTGCATCGATTTTTTGTGGAGCCTCGGATGGCAACCACGATCCTTCAACCGGAAGAAAGGCTGCGAAAACCGCACTGTTCTTGATGTCGAAACGAATCGACTCTGCCTTCAAAAGTGAATCCGTTTGCCCGAGGGCGAGCGTCACAGACTTGCCGCTTGCCTCGGTTGAATTTGCAATCAACCAATAAACGTCATGGCCGTTTTGTTTGCGACCATCGATGATGAAAACATTTCGAATGTCGAGCCCAAGTGGAATCATGACGGTCTTCTGAATTTCTTCGATGGTCTGATCTTTAGTCAGCGCTCGATCGAGTTGCCACTGTCCCAACCAGGCAAACGCAGCGGCAGCAAGAAGAGCGAGCAGAAGTCCGCCAATATATTTCGGGCGCACCGCAACTCGCCAAAACGAAATGCGAGTGCTTGACATTGGAATTACTGAGCGTCGTAAGGAGCTACGACAACCTCAACGCGCTGGAATTCTTTGAGGTCGCTGTAGCCGGTGGTTGCCATCGCGCGGCGAAGAGCGCCGACCACGTTGGTGGTTCCGTCAGCCGAAGTCGATGGGCCGCGCAAGATGGTCTGCAACGAACCGACGGTGCCAACTTCAACCTTGGTGCCGCGAGGAAGCTCTTCGTGGAATGCCTCCTG